>JBBQNZ010000107.1:0-14555 GCA_038330415.1 Actinomycetales bacterium
AGGAGAACCACCACATGGCACGTGCAGTCGGCATCGACCTCGGCACCACCAACAGCGCCGTCGCCGTCCTCGAGGGCGGCGAGCCCACCATCATCGCGAACGCCGAGGGTGGCCGCACCACCCCGTCGGTCGTCGCGTTCAGCAAGGGCGGTGAGGTGCTCGTCGGCGAGATCGCCAAGCGCCAGGCCGTCACCAACGCCGACCGCACCATCCGCTCGGTCAAGCGCCACATGGGCACCGACTGGCGCTCCGACGACATCGACGGCAAGAAGTACAACGCCCAGGAGATCAGCGCCCGCATCCTCCAGAAGCTCAAGCGCGACGCCGAGAGCTACCTCGGCGAGACCGTCACGGATGCCGTCATCACCGTGCCCGCCTACTTCGACGACCACGAGCGCCAGGCCACCAAGGAGGCCGGCGAGATCGCGGGCCTGAACGTGCTGCGCATCGTCAACGAGCCCACCGCGGCCGCGCTGGCCTACGGCCTCGACAAGGGTAAGGAGGACGAGCTCATCCTCGTCTTCGACCTCGGTGGCGGCACCTTCGACGTCTCACTCCTCGAGGTCGGCAAGGACCCCGAGGACGGCTTCTCCACCATCCAGGTCAAGGCCACCTCCGGCGACAACAAGCTCGGTGGCGACGACTGGGACGAGCGCGTGGTCAACCACCTGCTCACCCTCGTGAAGAACTCCTCCGGGGTCGACCTGTCCAAGGACAAGATCGCGATGCAGCGGCTGCGCGACGCCTCCGAGCAGGCCAAGAAGGAGCTCTCGTCCGCGAGCAGCACCAGCATCTCGATGCAGTACCTCTCGATGTCCGAGAACGGCCCCATCCACCTCGACGAGACGCTCACCCGCGCGCAGTTCGAGCAGATGACCAAGGACCTCCTGGACCGCACCAAGCAGCCGTTCCAGAACGTCATCAAGGACGCCGGTATCGCGCTGTCCGACATCGACCACGTCGTGCTCGTCGGCGGCTCCACCCGGATGCCGGCCGTCAGCGCCGTCGTCAAGGAGCTCACCGGCGGCAAGGAGCCCAACAAGGGCGTCAACCCCGATGAGGTCGTCGCGCTCGGCGCGTCCCTGCAGGCCGGTGTCCTCAAGGGCGAGCGCAAGGACGTCCTGCTCATCGACGTCACCCCGCTGAGCCTCGGCATCGAGACCAAGGGCGGCCTGTTCACCAAGCTCATCGAGCGCAACACCGCCATCCCGACCAAGCGCAGCGAGGTCTTCTCCACGGCCGAGGACAACCAGCCCTCGGTGCTCATCCAGGTCTTCCAGGGCGAGCGCGAGATCGCGCAGCAGAACAAGCCGCTGGGCACCTTCGAGCTCTCCGGCATCGCCCCGGCCCCCCGTGGCGTGCCGCAGGTCGAGGTCACCTTCGACATCGACGCCAACGGCATCGTGCACGTGACGGCCAAGGACCGCGGCACCGGCCGCGAGCAGAAGATCACCATCTCCGGCGGCTCCGCGCTGTCGAAGGAGGAGATCGAGCGGATGGTCAAGGACGCCGAGGCGCACGCCGAGGAGGACAAGGTCCGCCGCGAGGAGACCGAGACCCGCAACATGGGCGAGTCGCTCGTGTTCTCCACCGAGAAGTTCCTCTCCGAGAGCGGCGACAAGGTCAACCCCGAGCTGCGCACGCCGGTCGACGAGGCCCTCGTCGAGCTCAAGGACGCCATCAAGCCCGACTCGGGCGCGTCCAAGGACGACATCCAGGCCAAGATCGACACGCTGAACACCAAGTCCCAGGAGATGGGCGCGGCGATGTACGCGGCCGCGGCCGAGCAGGGCGAGTCCGGCGACGTGCCGGGTGCAGAGTCCACCGACGGTGGCCAGCCGGCCACCGACGCCGGTGACGACGACGTCGTCGACGCCGAGGTCGTCGAGGACGACGACGAGGCGAAGAAGTGACCGAGCCGACCGCCACCGGTGGGCCGCCCGACGGCACGCCCGACGACGTCACGACGTCTTCGGACACCGACGACGCGATCAACACCGAGTCCGTCAACGACGGGTCGGAGGTGGCCCCGGAGCAGTCCGGGGCCACCCCCGCCGGGGTGGCGTACGCACCTGGCAGTGGCACGGCATCCGGGCTCGACGATCTCACCGACGTGACGGATGCCGGTGTGCCGCACCCCGACACGGCGCTCGCCACCGAGCGGCTCGGTGACCTGCAGCGGCTGCAGGCCGAATACGTCAACTACAAGCGCCGGGTCGACCGTGACCGGGCCCTGGTGCAGGAGCGTGCCGTGCGCGACGTGCTCGAGTCGGTGCTGCCGGTGCTCGACGACATCCAGGCTGCGCGCGACCACGGCGACCTCGTCGAGGGACCGTTCGCGGCCATCGCCGACAAGCTCGAGGCCACCCTCGGGAAGTACGGCCTGATCCGCTTCGGCGCCAAGGGCGAGCCGTTCGACCCGATGGTGCACGAGGCCCTGATGCATGCACCCTGGCCGGCCGACGACGACCTGCCCACCGATGCCACGGCCACGACGGTCGTCACCGTGCTCCAGCCGGGCTACCGTGCCGGTGAGCAGGTGCTGCGGCCCGCAAGGGTCGCGGTGGCCGACCCCGAATGACCCGCAACCTCCCCGACTTTGTAGGGCAGCGGCTCCCGACACGCCGCAACAATGGCGAGGTCGAGCGGCTTCTCCCCTACAAAGTCGGGAAACATCGATAGACACCAGGCACCGAGAGGAGGCGCCGATGGCCAGCCAGGACTGGTTCGAGAAGGACTTCTACGCGATCCTCGGCGTCCCCCAGGATGCCGACCAGGCCGCCATCAAGAAGGCCTACCGCAAGCTCGCCCGCAAGCACCACCCCGACCAGAACGCCGGTGACGCCGGCTCCGAGAAGCGCTTCAAGGACATCGGCGAGGCCAACGCGGTGCTCTCCGACCCCAAGCAGCGCGAGGAGTACGACGCCATCCGCCAGATGGCGCACGGCGGCGCCCGCTTCCGTGCGGGTGGCCCCGGCGGCAACGGCGGGTTCGAGGACGTCTTCTCGGCGTTCGGCGGGGGCGACGGTTCGCGGGTGCGCTTCTCGACCGGAGGCCCGGGCGGCGGTGCCGGACAGCAGCCCGACCTCGACGACCTGCTCGCGCAGATGTTCGGCGGAGCGGCCGGCGGCGCCCGCGGCGCCCGCGGGTCCCGTGGCGGTGCCGACCCGTTCTCCGGCTTCGGCGCACCGCGCGGCCCCCGCCCGGGGTCCGACGTGCAGGCCCGCACCTCGCTCAGCTTCCGCGATGCCGTCGAGGGTGCCACGGTCACCCTGCAGACGGCCGAGGGTCGCCGGATCACCACCAAGGTGCCGGCCGGGGTCAAGGACGGCCAGAAGATCCGGCTGCGCGGCAAGGGCGCCGAGGGCGACCCCGGAGCCGCCAAGGGCGACCTCATCCTCACCGTGGCGGTCGACAAGCACCCCGTGTTCGGCCGCGACGGCGACAACCTGACGGTCGACCTGCCGGTCACCTTCGCCGAGGCGGCTCTCGGCGCCACGGTCGCGGTGCCCACCCTCGACGGCACCCCGGTGCGCGTCAAGGTGGCGCCGGGCACGCCGAGCGGCCGGGTGCTGCGGGTCAAGGGCCACGGCGTCAAGGGTCGGCACGGCACCGGCGACCTGCTCGCCCGGGTGAGCGTCGTGGTGCCCCAGCGGCTCACCGACGAGGCCCGCGCCGCCGTCGAGGCGCTGCAGGCGCAGGAGAAGGACGTCGACCCGCGCGCCGCCCTGTTCGAGCAGGCCAGGACCTGAAGGGAGCACCGACGATGAGCTTCTCCTCGTTCAGCCCCGACGACGACACCCCGGTCTTCGTCATCTCGGTCGCCGCCCAGCTCGCCGGCATGCACGCCCAGACCCTGCGCCAGTACGACCGGCTCGGGCTGGTCACTCCCTCACGCACGACCGGCGGCGGCCGGCGCTACTCCCAGCGCGACGTCGCCCTGCTCCGCGAGGTGCAGCGGCTCTCCCAGGAGGAGGGCGTCTCGCTGCCCGGCATCGCCCGCATCCTCGAGCTCGAGGACCAGGTGCTCGCGCTGCGCTCCCGGGTGGTCGAGCTCTCGGCCGAGCTCGACGCGGTGCAGGCCAGTGCTGGCCGTGGCACCCGGGTCTTCTCGGTGTCCCCGAGCGGTGACGTGTATGCCGCCCGGCTCGGTGAGCGCCCCCGGCACGGTCGCTCCACGGCGCTGGTCGTGTGGCGCCCGCACCACGGCTGACCGCTCGAGCCGCTCGCTTGGGCTCGTCGGGAGTAGAGAACACGCCGCCTGGAAGGAAGCCAACGCGGCGTGTTCTCTACTGTCGACCGGCAAAGAGCTCGCGGCCGGTCGGCCCGGTCAGTGCGTCTCGAGCCGGGTGATCCAGTAGGAGGCGGTATCGGGTGAGGCAACCCCGAAGCGGGCGTTGACCGCCCAGAGCGAGCCCGCCGCGAAGGTGGCCGTCGAGGGGACGTCGAGCGTCTCGTCGGTGAGCAGCCCGCGCGCGGTCGCGACCCAGCGGCCGTCGCGGCGGGACAGTCGGAACACCGACACGCTCGGCGTGCCGTTGCCGCGCACGTCGTACAGCGTGTCGCCGCGCAACACGAGGCCGTCACCGCTGACCGGCCGCGGGCCGCCGCGCACGACGATCTCACGCGCCACCCCGGTGCGAGGGTTGACCTGCCACAGGCCACCGGCCGAGCTGTGGTTGAGCACGAGCGAGCCGTCACGCAGCTGGCGGATGCCGTTCGCGGCGATGTTGGTGCCGTCGAAACCCGGCCACTCGCCGGTCAGCGGCACGAAGGTGGCGGCCTCGCCGCTGGATCGGCCTCGACGGGTCAGCGCGATCCGCCCGAGCCGGTCGACCCGGGAGTCGGTGAACCACACCGACCGCTCGGTGACCACCAGGTCGTTGAGGAAGACACCGCCGGGCACCAGCACGTCGGCCACGACGGCACCGGTGCGCCCGTCGACGGCCCAGACGTGCGACTCGGCGCCGAGGCTGCCGACGGCCCACACCAGGCCGGTGCGCCGGTCCCAGAACAGCCCGCGCAGCGACCGCCCGGTGGCGGCAGGGAGCAGCACTCGGGTGCCGACGCGCCGCAGGTCACCGGTGACGATCCGCCCGTCGGACACCGAGCCGACGTAGAACGTCGTTCCCGGGCCGGAGGTGATGCCCTCGGGGCGCAGGCCGTCGGGCAGGGCCACCGTGTCGGGCAGGCGGTGGCCGTGGTGGTCGTCACGCCGGCCGTCGTGACGACCGTCGGCGAAGGCCGGGGTGGCGAAGGCGGTGGTGGTCGCGGTGGCGGCGGCCAAGGTGATGACGCCGCGGCGGGTGAGGGCGGATGGAGCGGAACGTGTGGAAGCAGCCATGAACCATCGTGCAACGGCATCGACGCTGGTGGGGGCTTCGCCGCCGGGCCAAAGGTAGCGGACCGTAACTGTCCTCGTTGTTGTCTAACGTCGTGGCCATGGAGATGAGACTGGAGCTCGTGATGGTGCCCGTGACCGACGTCGACCGGGCCAGGGACTTCTACGCACAGGTCGGGTTCAGCATCGACCACGACCGCACGGTGAGTGACGACATCCGGTTCGTGCAGCTGACCCCACCCGGGTCGGCCTGCTCGATCGCCGTCGGCCGCGGGCTGACCGCGATGACGCCCGGTTCGCTCGACAACCTGCAGATGGTGGTGCCCGACGCGGATGCCGTGTACGCCGAGCTGCGCGAGCGCGGCATCCAGGTCGAAGGGGTGACCGACCTCGCGTGGGGGCGCTTCGTGTTCTTCAACGACCCCGACGGCAACCGGTGGTCGCTGCAGGAGCTGCCCGACTACGCGGCGAACACGCAGCGCCGGGGCTGACGCCGCTCGCTCGGCCAGGCGATGCCGGGGGCGCGCCCGGGCGCGCTCGGCATCCCGTGGCCTGTGCGGTACGCCGGTCAGGCGACCTGGGTGCGGTGCTCGCGGGCCGCGGCGACGAGCACGACGACGGCGGCGACCACCGCGGCCGCGGCCACCACGACCGAGCGGGGCTCGGCGGCCAGCCGGCCGTAGGCGATCCACAGCAGCCCCCACGCCATCGCCCCGGCGACAGCCCACCGGCCCCCGAGCTGCCGGGCGAGGAGCACCCCGACGCCGGCGGCCACGGCGAGCACGACGATGGCGGCGAGCTCTGCGACGAACCCGCCCGGGTCGACCCCGCTGGCGACCAGGGCCGCGGTGACGTTGGCGCAGGCGGCAACGGCGACCCAGCCGAGGTAGAGCCCGAAGGTGCCGTCGACGAGCACGGTCTCACCGTGCCCGTACGACGGGTGCTCCTGGAGGCGGAGCACGAGCAGGCCCAGCGTCACGACCAGGGCGGCCATGACGACGACGCTCACCCAGATCCAGTCCTGCTGGGTCACGAGCAGCCACGCCGCGTTGAGGACCATCGACCCCGCGGCGAGCCACCCGATGGCCCGGTGCCGGGGCTCGGCGGTCTGGGTCGGCAGCCACTGGTAGACCGTGAAGGCGGCCAGCCCCAGGTAGATCGGCGTCCAGATGCCGAAGGCCGGCCCGGCCGGTGCGATCAGGGTGGCGTCGGCGGCCAGCGCCCCACCGGAGGACTCCGCCACCCGGGTGCCGATCACGCCCACCCCCACCAGCGTGCCGACCACGCAGAACACCTCTGCGAGGGTGACCGCGACCTGGCGCAGGCGGTCGGCGGGGACGATGTCGGACCGGGTGAGCGTCGTCATGCCTGCCATTGCACCATGCACCCGGTGTGACCTTGCACCCTCTGGGGCCACTCCCGGTCGTGCACACAGCCGTCTCCCAGACTCGACGACTACTCTTGAGGGGTCAGGCGCCTGCCCTGTGGTAATAGATCGCGCCCTGACTGCCACGCGACCAGATTGGTGGGACATGCTCGAAGAGCTGCCGAGCTCGACGCAGCGGCCGGGTGATCCCGAGCCGTCGACGAGCCGCGCCCAACTGCGCTACCCCCCGGGGGCGTACTACCGGCGCATCGCTCTGGGAACCGTGCTGCCCGGTGCCGGCCTGCTGGGCACCCGCTGGAAGGTGATCGGCTGGCTGCTCGTGCTCGGGTCGCTGGCCGCCGGCGCCTGGGTGCTGTTCCGGGCCGGGCAGGGAGGGCTGCTGCGCTCGGCGCTCAGCGTCGCCGTGCAGCCCGAGCTGCTGCAGTGGGTGGGTGTGGGCATCGCGGTCGTTGCCGTGCTGTGGATCGGCTCCATCGTGCTCACCGCCGAGCAGTCCTGGCCCCGCCGACGCCGCAGCGGACGCGCCGGCCGGGTGCTCTTTGCCGCCGCCGCCTGCACCCTGGTCGCCGCGCCGTCTGCCCTGGCCGTGCGCTACCTCGACGTGCAGTCCTCGGTCATCGACCAGGTGTTCGTCGACGACAGCCCGAGCGAGCGACGCGACGTCGCGCTCTCCGACACCGCGGCGCAGGACCCGTGGGCCGACGTGCCGCGGGTCAACACCCTGCTCATCGGCTCCGATGCCGGCCAGGACCGCTGGGGCACCCGCACCGACTCGATGATGGTCGTCAGCACCAACACCAAGACCGGTGACACGCTGCTCATCGGCATCCCTCGCAACCTCGAGCGGGTGCCCTTCCCCACCAGCAACCCGTTGCACGCGCTCTACCCCAACGGCTACGACTGCGGTGACCAGTGCCTGATGAACGGCATCTGGACCCTCGCCGAGGGCCGTCCCGACCTCTTCCCGGGCGTCAAGAACCCCGGCCGCACGTCGACCGTCGACGTCGTCGGCGCGGTCACCGGCCTGGACATCAACCAGTCGGTCGTCATCAACCTGCGGGGCTTCCGGGCGCTGGTCGACGCGATGGGCGGCGTCGACGTCAACGTGCAGCAGCGGGTGTGCGTCGAGTGCCACACCTCCCCCAGCGGCGGGGTCGCGTTCACCAGCGACAGGCGTGAGTACATCGAGCCCGGCCTGCGGCACCTCGACGGCAAGCACGCCCTCTGGTACGCCCGCTCGCGTGCCGGCAGCGACGACTTCAGCCGGATGCGGCGTCAGCGCTGCGTCGCCGGCGCGCTGATGCAGCAGGCCGACCCGGTCGGGCTGCTGCAGAGCTACCCGCAGCTGGCGAAGGTCGTCAAGAGCAACGTGAGCATCGACATCCCGCGTGACGAGCTGTCGGCCTGGGTCGACCTGGCGCTGCGCATCCAGAAGGGCGGCTCGATCCGCTCGCTGCCCTTCACCTCGGACGTCGTGCGTCCCGGTAACCCCGACTTCGCGAAGATCCGGGAGCTGGTCAAGAAGGGCCTGCAGGCACCGGCGGCCGACCCGAGCACCTCGGCCTCGCCGACCCCGACGCCCTCGACCTCGAAGAAGCCGGGCACGCCCACCCCGACCGCCACGCCCGACGACTCCCAGGCCGTGTCGCTCGCCGCCACCTGCTGACCTCCCGCCCCGGGGAGTGTTCCCGTGTCGACTGCAGGCGACAGGCGGATGCCGCGCGCCCACCGTCCGCGTGTCACGGCACTCGACGACACGGCATCCTGCGTCACATCCCAACCCCGAGCGAGACTTGAGCGGAATAGACTCAACTTTGGCAGGGTTTCCTTGACGAACACGAACCCACCGTCCCTCGCTCGAGGAGAGTCCCGCATGGAGCTGAAGCCCACCACCAAGGTGGCCGAGGCCCTGGCCGTCGCCCAGCGCGCGGCACAGGCCGCCGGCCACCCCGAGATCACCCCCGCCCACCTGGCCCTGGCACTCGCCGAGCAGGAGGGCACCACCACGCCGGCCCTGCTCGCCGCCGCCGGCAGCTCCGCCGAGGTCACGGCGGCCACGGCCCGCTCGGTGCTGAGCGGGATGCCGCGCACCACCGGTGCGACCGTCGGCACCCCCTCGCTGGGTCAGGCCGCGCTCTCGGTGCTGCAGCACGCGTCCACCCTGATGGCGGCGCGCGGTGACACCTACCTCTCGACCGACGTGCTGCTGCTCGCCCTGCTCGAGAAGGGCGCCGTGCAGGGCGACCCGACAGCTCTCGAGGCGCAGATCGACCACCTGCGCGGGGGCGCCAAGGTGGCCACCGAGAACCCGGAGGCCACGGGGGAGGCCCTGGCGAAGTACGGCACCGACCTCACCGAGGCCGCCCGCGAGGGCCGGCTCGACCCGGTGATCGGGCGCGACGACGAGATCCGCCGGGTGGTGCAGGTGCTCAGCCGCCGCACCAAGAACAACCCGGTGCTCATCGGCGAGCCCGGCGTCGGCAAGACGGCCGTCGTCGAGGGGCTGGCCCAGCGGATCGTCGACGGTGACGTGCCCGAGTCGCTGCGCGGCAAGCGGCTGATCGCGCTCGACCTCGGCGCCATGGTGGCCGGGGCGAAGTACCGCGGCGAGTTCGAGGAACGGCTCAAGGCCGTGCTCGAGGAGATCAAGGACTCCGCGGGGCAGGTCGTCACGTTCATCGACGAACTGCACACCGTGGTCGGCGCCGGTGCCACCGGTGAGTCGGCCATGGACGCCAGCAACATGCTCAAGCCGATGCTGGCCCGTGGTGAGCTGCGACTCGTCGGGGCGACCACCCTCGACGAGTTCCGCGAGCACGTCGAGAAGGACCCCGCGCTCGAGCGCCGCTTCCAGCAGGTCTTCGTCGGTGAGCCCTCGGTCGAGGACACCATCGCGATCCTGCGCGGCCTCAAGGAGCGCTACGAGGCGCACCACAAGGTCGAGATCGAGGACAGCGCGCTCGTCGCCGCGGCCTCGCTGTCCGACCGGTACATCTCCGGGCGCCAGCTTCCCGACAAGGCCATCGACCTCGTCGACGAAGCCGCCTCCCGGCTGCGGATGGAGATCGACTCCAGCCCGGTCGAGATCGACGTGCTCCGGCGCGCCGTCGACCGGCTGAAGATGGAGGAGCTGCACCTCACCAAGGAGACCGACGCGGCCTCGGTCGAGCGGCTCGACCGGCTGCGCGCCGACCTCGCCGAGAAGACCGAGGAGCTGGCGGCGCTCACCGCGCGGTGGGAGTCGGAGAAGTCGGGCCTGAACCGGGTCGGCGACCTCAAGGCGCAGCTCGACGACCTGCGCACCCAGGCCGACCGCCTGCAGCGCGAGGGCGACTACGAGGGCGCATCGCGCCTTCTCTACGGCGAGATCCCCTCTCTCGAGGCCGAGCTCGACGCGGCCCAGCAGGCCGAGACGGCCACGGCATCCGCCGACCTGATGGTCAAGGAGCGGGTCGGCGCCGACGACATCGCCGAGGTGATCTCGGCGTGGACCGGCATCCCGGCCGGGCGGCTGCTGCAGGGCGAAACCGAGAAGCTGCTCTCGATGGAGTCGATCATCGGCGCGCGCCTGATCGGCCAGGGCGAGGCGGTGCGCGCGGTGTCGGATGCTGTGCGCCGCTCGCGCGCCGGTGTCGCCGACCCCGACCGGCCCACCGGGTCGTTCCTGTTCCTCGGCCCGACCGGGGTGGGCAAGACCGAGCTCGCGAAGTCGCTCGCCGACTTCCTCTTCGACGACGAGCGCGCCATGGTGCGCATCGACATGTCGGAGTACTCCGAGCGGCACGCGGTCGCGCGGCTGATCGGTGCGCCGCCCGGCTACGTGGGCTACGAGCAGGGCGGTCAGCTCACCGAGGCGGTGCGGCGCCGGCCCTACTCGGTGGTGCTGCTCGACGAGGTGGAGAAGGCGCATCCCGACGTGCTCGAGCTCTTCTTTCAGGTGTTCGACAAGGGCGTGATGGAAGATGGCGAAGGCCGGCAGATCGACTTCCGCAACTCGATCATCATCCTGACGACGAACGCCGGAACCGAGACGATCATGAAGCTCACGGCCGATCCGGAGACGACGCCGACGAACGAGGGACTCGTGAAAGCGCTCAAGCCCGAGCTCGACAAAGTGTTCAAGCCGGCGTTCCTGGGCCGCATGGTGATCATCCCGTATTTTCCGGTGCGCGACGAGAATCTCAAGCAGATCGTGCGGCTCAAGATGAAAAAGATTCAGCGCCGGATGCTCGAGACGCACAAGCTCGCGCTCACGTACGACGAAAAGGTGATCGACAGCGTCGCCGCGCGATGCACGGAGGTGGAGAGCGGCGCGCGCAACGTCGACAACATCCTCACGCACACGCTGCTGCCCGAGGTGTCGCGTCTGCTGCTGCAGGACATCGCGCAGGGCCGGAAGCCATCGAAGCTCAGTGTCGAAATCGGCGACGACGGCGCGTTCAAGTACGGATCTGAAGCGACCGCCCCCGTCGGAGCGTCCAGATGAGCCCCTATTCGCAGCAGAAGCGGCCGATCCGCATCGATACGCCGTCCGCCGGCACCGACGCGTTTCTCCTCGAGAAAATCTCGGGCGTGGAGGGCGTATCGATGCCCTTCTCCTTCACCGTCGATCTCCTCAGCGAGCAGCCGAGCGTGCCGGCGGCGAAGCTGTTGCGCCACGGCGTCGGCATCACCATCGACCTACCCGACGGCGCCGAGCGCCATTTTCACGGCATCGTCAACCGGTTCACGAGCGGGAGCCGAGGGGCCGAAGGGCTGACGCGCTATCGCGCCGAAGTGGTGCCCGCCGTGTGGCTCCTCACGCTGACCAGCGATTGCCGGATCTTTCAGAACCTGACCGCGATCGAGATCATCGAGAAGATCTTCAAGGACAACGGCTACAGCGACTACAAGCTGCAGATGATGAATCCGCCGCCGAAGCGCGAGTTCTGCGTGCAGTACCGTGAGACGCAGTTCGATTTCATCTGCCGGCTCATGGAAGAGGAGGGGATCTTCTACTTCTTCGAGCACGAGCGCTCGCGCCACACGATGGTGATTTCAGATCACAACAGCGTCTTCCAGCCGTGTCAGCACGCGGAGAAGTTGAACACCGTCGACAAGGAAGGGCTCGTCGCCGGAACGGCGGTCGTGACCACGGTCGTGCGCGAGGACAGCCTGAGCAGCGGCGGCGTCAGCCTCGCCGACTACAACTACGAGCAGCCAAACCGGCAACTGCGCTCGACGGTGGCCGGCGACCAGAAGGGCGAGCTATACGACTATCCCGGCGGCTTTCAGGTGAAGGATCAGGGCGAGCGGCTGGCGCGCATCAGGCTCGAGGAAGCCGAGTCGATGCGCCGTACCATCAACGGCACGTCGAACGCCGCGGCGCTCACGGCCGGCACGCGCTTCGTGCTGCGCGACACGAATGAGACGCTGGCGTTGCTCCGCATCACCCACGAGGGCAGCGCGCCGTACTCGCTCGATGACAGTTATGAGCACTCGTACTCCAACGAGTTCGTCGCGATTCCGCACGCCGTGCCGTATCGCCCGCCGCGCGTCACGCAGCGCGCGCGGGTGTACGGTTCGCAGACCGCGGTGGTGACGGGTAAGGCCGGCGAGGAGATTTGGGTCGACAAGCTCGGTCGCGTGAAGGTGCAGTTTTTCTGGGACCGCGAGGGGAAGAAGGACGAACAGACGTCGTGCTGGGTGCGCGTGTCGAGCACGTGGGCCGGAAAGAACTGGGGCTTCATCGCCATTCCGCGCATCGGCCAAGAAGTGATTGTCGATTTCCTCGAGGGGGATCCGGATCTGCCGATCATTACCGGCCGCTTCTACAATGGCGAGCAGGGCGTGCCGTACGAGTTGCCGGCGAATCAAACACAGACGGGTTATGTCACGCGCAGCTCCAAGGGCGGCGCGGCGGCGAACTTCAACCAGCTCCGCTTCGAGGACAAAAAGGGAAGCGAGCAGGTCTACCTGCACTGCGAAAAAGATCTGCTGACGCTGGTCGAATACAGCGAAGTGCACACCGTCGGCTATGATCGCACGACGACGATCGAGAATGACAATACGCGCACCGTCACCAAGGGGAACGAGAAGGTCACCGTCAAGACGGGCGACAAGTTGCTTCAGGTCCAGACCGGAAATCACAAGGTGACCATCGATCAGGGCGACCAGCTCGTGAAGGTCATGACCGGCAACCAGAAGATCGAAGTGAACACCGGCAATCACGAGCTCATCGTGCAGGGCGACTGCAAGACGCTGGTGAACATGGGGAACCACAGCACCAAGCTGGCGACGGGCAACAAGATCACCAAGCTCGCCGCGGGCAAGAGCGAAGAAGAGGCGATGCAGTCGATCGAGTTGAAGGTCGGGCAGAGCAGCATCAAGATCGATCAAATGGGCGTGACGATCAAAGGGATGACCATCAAGATCGAGGGACAGATTCAAACCGAAATAAAGGGCTTGATGACGAAGATCGATGGCACCGCGATGCTGACCGCGAAGGGCGGCATCACCATGATCAACTGAGGCGATGACCAGTCCAACTCCAGTCACGCAGCGCGCGATCACGGTCGCGCAGCTGTGCGATCTCGCCGGCGTCGGCGACGATGCGAAGGCCATCTTGCGCCCGCAGGACGGTCCGCGCGATCTCGTCGCGGCGCTGGTGAGCGTTGAGCTTTTCGCGGACGCGGTGCGCATCCTCGCGCACGCGCTGCCCAAGCGCGAAGGCGTGTGGTGGGCGTGGATGTGCGCGACGCGCGCGACGCTCTCGCCCAAGGACGCCGAGGCGAACGCGCTCGCCGCGACCGAGCGCTGGATCGCGCAGCCGACGGAGGCCAATCGGCGCGCGGCGATGGACGCGGGCGAAGCGGCGACGTTCGAGACCGCGGCCGGATGCGCGGCGCTCGCCGCGTTCCTCACCTCTGGGAGCATCGCTCCGGCGAACGTGCCGCCGGTGCCCCCGCCGGAGTTCGCGTCCTCGCAGGCGATCGCCGGTGCGGTGACGATGGCGGCCGTCGCGACGGAGCCAGATCGCGCGAGTGACAAGTTCCACGCCTTCATCCAGCAAGCGGTCGACGTCGGCACGCGAATCCATCTCTGGGGCGCGGCCGCCCCGCCCGTCTAACGAGTCGCGGAGCCGATCATGGGACAGCCAGCCGCGCGCGTGGGCGACATGCACGTCTGCCCGATGGTGACGGTGCTCGTGCCGCACGTCGGCGGACCGATCTTGCCGCCGGGCGGAATTCCCGTGCTCATCGGCGGCATGCCGGCCGCGCGCGCGACCGACATGTGCGTCTGTGTCGGCCCGCCGGACATCATCGCGCTCGGCTCGATGACGGTGCTCATCCGCGGTATGCCGGCCGCGCGCATGGGCGACATCACCGCGCACGGCGGCACCATCATCCTCGGTCTGCCGACGGTGCTCATCGGCGGATGAGCCCGTCGCGCCGCGCTACGGGCGGCGCGGCATCGGCACCACGCGATTGCGAGCAGGTGGCGACGTGATGCGCGTGGCCCGGTCGAACAGAAATCCGGGCAAGGTGAACTTCACGAGCGTCGGCGTGGAGCGATCGGTCGTCGTGCCATCGCCGAGCTGGCCAGCACCGTTCTTCCCCCAGCAATAGATGTTGTTGTCTTCCATGTAGCCGCAGGTGTGATTGTCACCCGCGGCGAGTATGAAGCCGCGAAACGCCGGAATAGTCGACGGCGTGAGCTGATCGCCACCGGCGACGCCCAGCTGGCCGTTCGAGTTCGAGCCCCAGCAATCGATGGTCGGTCCCGCCCCGATGGTGCGGATCGCGCAGGTGTGCGACGCGCCGAAAGCGTCGTAGCGTCCGCCGTATA
>JBBQNZ010000108.1:0-14402 GCA_038330415.1 Actinomycetales bacterium
CTGCTCGACCACTGCCGGCTCAACCGGCGCCATCTCAAACAAGCCGTCATCACCTTGATTCCCAGACACACTCAAGTGTCCCAACGCTCAGCCCGCTACCGAAGCACCCCGCCGCGCGTGTTTCGTACCCACGCTCCTAGGTCGATCCAGCGGAAGACGTGGGCGAGGTAGGGCTCGGGGTTGTCTTCCCAGCTGTAGTGCCCAGCGTCGGGTATGACGTCGAACTCGCTGTTGGGGAGGGCGGATGCGAGTCGTTGTGAGTTGCCGACGCCGACGAAGGTGTCGCGCTCGCCGTGGAGGACGAGGATCGGTGTTTCGATGGTCGGCGCGAGTGTTTCGAGTGCGGGTGTCTCGTTCGGGTAGCTGGCGAGGAAGCCGGACTGTCCGCGTAGTTTGGCGAACGTGGTGGAGCCGCGCCGGTAGTCGGCGAGCCGCGTCTTGTCGGGATGCTTGGTGCGTTTGTAGCCGATGCGGTTGGCGACGCGACAGTAGATCCGCCCGCTGATCGCACCGCCGGCTGAGAGGATGAAAACCCGGGTCAGGCGCGAGCTGGCGAGGAGGCGGAAGAGGAGCGCGCCTTCGACGCGCCCGACCGCGCCCGCATCGCCGAGAACAGCGGATGCGAGGCCGTCTGGGTTGTCCGCGAGGAAGCGGATAGCAAGCGGCGTGCCGACATCGGGGCCGACGTAGTGCGGCCGGTCGAGGTCGAAGTGATCGAGGATCCGGGGAAGGAACGCTGCGTGTTGAGAGACGGTGGTAGTAGATGGGTCGGCGTCGGAGCCACCGTGATTTGGGAGGTCGACGGCGACGAGGTCGAACCGTGCGCTGAGGTCGTTCCACCAGTCGCTGTAGGTGAGGATGCTCATCGGCTGTGGTGAGATGAGAAGGAGTTGGGGTGTGCCGGGCCGACGCGAAGCTGCGAACCGGAGGCGGCGTCCGTCTATCGTCGCGTACTCCAGTTCCATGCCCTCGGCAGCCTTGAGAGTGTTCACCAGGTCTCCTCACTGTCGCCCCTTCAGGAGATCGCTTGTAGGTTGCAAGTGAATATACTCGATCGCTCTAGGATTGCAAGTGCGGTTCCGGGATGCCGACGTCGCCTGTCTCCAAGCTGCGCTCGTCGTGTCCCGTAGCGACGTCGCTCGACGTGCTCGGCACTCGATGGACCCTCGTGGTGTTGCGCGATCTTGTGATCACCGGGATCACCCATTTCGCCGACTTCGCCGCCGACGAGTCGATCGCGACCAACACGCTCGCCGAGCGGCTGCAACGCCTGAGACGCCGGCACTATCGATAGGGTGCGCGATCCCGACGACGGTCGTCGTTGAATCTATGCCCCGCGAGAGCCGGCGATCGAGTTGATCCCCTCCAACCGGGCGAGCACCTCACGAGGAAGGGCCCGGACCACCACGGTCCGGGCCCTTCACCGTGTGTGGCGGGCGGTCAGCGGCCGCGGCCAGCGGTGCGCAGGTGGCTCTCCTCGTCGACGACGCCGCCGGGCTCCGCACCACCCTGCACGATCATGGGGGCAGTCGTCGTCAACGGGGCCGCCGTGGTGCCGCGCCGGCGCAGCCACGCCTCGACGAACCGTGCCACCCGGGTCAGTGTGTAGTTGATGACGATGAAGATGACGGCCGCGATGAGGTACGCCGGCACGGTGTTGGCGTAGGCAGACCCGACCGTCTTCGCCGCGGTGAGCAGCTCGGGGTAGAGCACGACCGTGCCGAGTGCGGTGTCCTTGAGCACGACGACGAGCTGCCCCACGAGAGCGGGAAGCATCGCCGTCAGCGCTTGGGGGAGCTGGATGGAGCGCAGGGTCTGTCCTGGCGAGAGGCCTATCGACAGGCCCGCCTCGGCCTGCCCCTTGGGCAGCGAGTAGACCCCGGAGCGGACCAGCTCGGCGATGACGGACCCGTTGTACAGGGTCAGCGCCAGCACGACGGCGGCGAGCGGGGCGTACTCGTTCGGCATCCACGACGCGGTGGCGAACCACCCGATGAAGAAGAAGATCATCATCAGCAGCACGGGCACGGAGCGGAAGAACTCCACGACGCCACCACAGGCCCAGCGGATCCACTGGTTCGTGGAAAGCCTCCCCATGCCGAACACGATCCCGAACAGACCGGCGAAGATGACCGAGAGGATGGCCGCCTTCAGCGTCTCCCAGAGGCCGGGGAGCAGGTACTGGGTCCAGACCTCGGGGTCAGTGACGAAGGGCTCCCACATGTAGCCCTCGAGCTGGTTCGCGGTTCTCATCTTGCGGATCACGAGCCAGAGCACGCCGAGAACGACGACGACTCCGACGGCCGTGAGGATGGCGTGGCGGCGACGGGCGCGCGGGCCCGGAGCGTCGAAGAGGACGGACTCGCTCATCGCTTCACCGCCAGGCGCTGGGAGGCGTTGGTGAACAGCACGCCGAGTGGCAGCGTGAGGATGACGAAGCCGAGGGCGAAGAGGAAGAACGTGGGCAGGCTCGCACCCTCGTCCTCGGTGATCTTCGCGAGGAGCCCGGCGGCCTCGGCGGTGCCGAGGATGACGGCCGCGACGGTGGTGTTCTTGATGAGCGCGATGAGCGTCGATCCCAGCGGTGCGATGGAGCCCCGGAAGGCCTGTGGCAGGAGGACCTCACGCATCGACTGACCGAAGGTCAGGCCGATCGAGCGGGCCGCCTCGGCCTGCCCGGCGGGGATGGTGTTGACCCCGCTGCGCAGCGCCTCGCAGACGAACGCAGCGTGGTAGATGGACAGCATGATCACGGCCCACCAGAACGAGTTGGTCGTCGCCTGGTCGCTGATCTGCAGGCCCAGTATGTACGACATCCCCAGCACGCTGAAGAACATCAACAGGGTGAGGGGGGTGTTGCGGAAGATGTTGACGTAGCTCGTGCCGAGGAGGCGGAACACCGCCACCGGTGACACCCGCATGACCGCCATCAGAGTGCCGATGACCAGCGCCCCGATGGCGGAAAGGATCGACAGCTCGATGGTCACCCAGAACGCGTGAAGGATGTCGTAGTTGCTCAGGATGTCGCGCATGCATCACCTCTCTTGGTGAGCCGGTGCGGGGGGAGCCGCCCGCCTCCAGTGGAGGCGGGCGGCATCCGCGCTGGCTGGTCGAGTCAGGCGCAGGCCGCTGGGGTGGGCGGGTTGCCCGCGCCCGGCTTGTAGCCGGCCTCGCCCAGGTTGGCGTCGACGATCTTCTGCCACTCACCGCTGGAGATCATCTCGTTGATCGCGTCGGTGACCTTCTGGCACATCGCGGTGTCGCCCTTCTTCAGGCCGACGCCGTAGTTCTCCTCGGAGAAGGTGCTGCCCACGACCTTGAGCTTGCCCTTGTACTGCGGCTGCGACGCGTAGCCGGCGAGGATCGTGTCGTCGGTGGTCAGCGCGTCGATGGCGCCGGACGCGAGGGCCGCGACGCACTCGGAGTACGTGCCGAACTCCTGCAGGTTGACGCCGGGGACCTTCTCCTTGACCTTCGTGGCGGAGGTGGAACCGGTGACGGAGCACAGCTTCTTGCCCTCCAGGGTGTCCACCCCGGTGATGCTCGTGTCGTCGGACCGCACGAGGAGGTCCTGGCCGGCGATGAAGTACGGCCCGGCGAACGAGACCTTCTCCTTGCGGGCGTCGGTGATGGAGTACGTGGCCACCACCATGTCGACCTGACCGGTCTCGATCAGCGTCTCGCGCTGGGCGCTCGGGGCCTGGACGAACTCGACCTTGTCGGCGCTCACGCCCAGCTGGTCGGCGATGTACTTCGCGACGTCCACGTCCATGCCGGTGAACTCGCTGCCTTGCTTCAGGCCCAGGCCGGGCTGGTCGAACTTGATCCCGACCTTGAGGCTGTCGGTGCCGCTCCCGCCGCTGCTGCCGGAGCTGGTGGAGCCGCTGCCGCTGCCGCTGTCGTCGGAGCCGCAGGCGCTCAGTCCGAGCGCGAGTACGGCCGCCGCAGCGACCATCATCCGTCGTGTCGTCATGGTCTGTTCCTCCTGTGGTGGGGTGGACCCGTGGGTCCGGGGGAGTACTTGAGCCGGTTCTCGGCCGCTTAGTGGGTGAGGATCTTGCTGAGGAAGTCCTTGGCGCGATCGCTCGTGGGATTGGTGAAGAACTGCTCCGGTGACGCCTCCTCCACGATCTGTCCCTCGCTGAGGAAGACCACCCGGTTGGCGACCTTCCGGGCGAAGCCCATCTCGTGGGTCACGACGATCATCGTCATGCCGCTGTGCGCGAGCTCGACCATGACGTCGAGCACCTCGTTGATCATCTCGGGGTCGAGGGCCGACGTCGGCTCGTCGAAGAGCATCACCTTCGGGTCCATCGCGAGCGACCGGGCGATCGCCACACGCTGCTGCTGGCCACCCGAGAGCTGGGCCGGGTACTTCTCCGCCTGGTGCGCGACGCCGACCCGCTCGAGGAGCTCAACGGCCTTCTTCTCGGCGTCCGCCTTTGACAGCTTGCGCACCTTGATCGGGCCCAACGTCACGTTCTGCAGGATCGTCTTGTGGGCGAAGAGGTTGAAGGACTGGAAGACCATGCCCACGTCGGCGCGCAGCGCGGCCAGCGCCTTGCCCTCCTCGGGGAGGGCCTGGCCGTCGATGCTGATCGAGCCCGACTCGAAGGTCTCCAGGCGGTTGATCGTGCGGCACAGCGTCGACTTCCCCGAACCGGACGGACCGATGAGGATGACCACCTCGCCCTTGCCCACCGTGAGGTTGATGTCCTTGAGGACGTGCAGGTCACCGAAGTGCTTGTTGACGCCGTCCATGATCACGAGGGGCTCACTCATGCACAGACAACCTACCCACGACCGGACCGGCATGGTGAGACCGAACCCCAACAGCACGCATCGGAACCGAAACGAGACCTCAGCACACCCAGAGCTTTCGCACCCGTTCGGTCACCGTCCACACGGTGCGCTCGCCGGCGGTGAGCCGCACGGCCACCCCGGGGGCGAGGTCGATGCGCTCGCCGTCCTCGAAGACCACCGAGCCGCGACCGGAGACGATGAAGCTCGTGCTCGAGGGCAGCGGTGGTGACGTCGGGGCTGAGCAGGCGCATGGCGGCATCCTCGCACCCGGCACAATGGCGCCATGACTGTCGACCCCGCGGCCGTGCGGGCCTCGCTCGCCGACGCGACACCCGACGTGTACTGGACCGACCGCCCCGAGCGGCCCTCGCCGCGGGCGGCGCTCACCGGTTCCGGCCACCGTGCCGACCTGGTCATCGTGGGCGGTGGGTTCACCGGGCTGTGGGCCGCGATCCAGGCCAAGGAGGACGACCCGTCGCGCGACGTCGTCGTGCTCGAGCGCGGGCGGTTGGGCATCGCGGCATCCGGTCGCAACGGTGGGTTCGTCGCGTCCTCGCTCACCCACGGCCTGGCCCAGGGGCTGGCCTGCTGGCCCGGCGAGGTGGGCACCCTCGAGCGGCTCGCCGACGACAACCGCTCCGGGTTCGAGACGACCCTCTCCACCTATGGCATCGACGCCGGCTACCACGTGCCGGGCGAGATCACGATGGCGCTCAGCGGGCACCAGCTCGACTCGGTGCGCGAGGGCTACGAGCTGCACCGCGCCCACGGGGTCGACGCCACCCTGCTGGACGCCGCCGAGGCGCGCGCCCGGGTCGACTCGCCGCGCTACCTGGCCGGGTGGGTCGACCCCACGGTCGGTCTGGTCGACCCCGGCAAGCTGGTCTGGGGCCTGGCCGATGCGGCCGAGAGGCTCGGGGTGCGGCTGCACGAGGACACCACCGTGACAGCGTTCGACCGCGAGGACGGCGGCGTCGTCGTGCGCACCGAGTGGGGCAGCGTGCGCACCGACCGCGTGGTGCTCGGCACAGGTGCCTTCCGCGGGCCGCTCAAGCGCCTGGCGCTCTACACCCTGCCGGTCTACGACCACGTGCTGATGTCCGAGCCGCTGTCGCCCGCCCAGCTGGATGCCGTGGGCTGGCGCGGGCGCGAGGGTCTCACCGACGCGGGCAACCAGTTCCACTACTACCGCCGCACCCTCGACGACCGGGTGCTCTTCGGCGGCTACGACGCCAACTACCACTTCTCCGGGAAGATCGACCCGCGCCTCGAGCAGTCGGCCTCGCACGACCTGCTGGCGGAGCACTTCGTCGACATCTTCCCCCAGCTCGCCGGGGTGCGGTTCACCCACCGCTGGGCCGGCGTCATCGACACGACCTCCCGCTTCACCCCGGTGTTCGGCACCGCGCTCGGGGGCCGGCTGGCATACGCAGTCGGCTACACCGGGCTCGGGGTCGCCTCCACGCGCTTCGGTGCCCGGGTCGCCCTCGACCTCGTCGACGGCCGCGACACCGAGGTGACCCGGCTGGGCATGGTGCGCCGCAAGCCGATGCCGTTCCCGCCGGAGCCGATCCGCTTCGCCGCGGTGCGCGCGACGCGCGCCAGCCTGGCCGCCGAGGACCGCACGGGGCGGCGCAACCTGTGGCTGCGCGGGCTGGATGCCGCGGGCGTCGGCTTCGACAGCTGACCGCGGCGCGGGTGCTCAGCCGGCGAAGTGCTTGACCAGGCCGCCGGTGTTGTTGGCGACCAGCCCCTTGATGGTGCGGCTGCGGATGAAGCCGGGCAGCGGCAGGTTGTGGCTGATGGTCAGGCTGAAGGTGACCTCGGTGCGGGTGGCGTCGAGCGCTCGGAGCACGTACTCGGCATCCTGACCGGTCTGCATCCGGCCCTCGAGGAGGTGCCACGACATGCCGGTGGGGGAGTGCTCGTAGCCGATGGTGTAGCGGTCGGTGCCCACGGCGGTGGATGCCGCGACCGCCGCGGTCAGCGGCGTGCCGTCGTCGCCTCGGGTCAGCACCTCCACCTCCTTGATGTCCGACACCCAGTGCGGGGTGTCCTCGACGTCGCGCAGGTGCTCGAGCACCATGTCGAGCGGCGCGGCGACGACGACGGTGGCGCTGGCGGTGTCAGTGGGCATGATGACCTCCGGGTCAGACGGCGGCAGCGAGCCGCACGAGGGTGTCCATCTCGTGGTCGAAGGCGTGCACGAGCTTCTCTGGGTCGGTGACCACCACGGCATCCGCCTTGAAGCCGACCCGCACGACGCCGTCGTAGCTGAAGATGCAGACGCCGAGGGTCTGCGGACCCGACCCGGGCACCCAGCCGAGGATGCCGTTGATGCGGGTGCCCGCGAGGTAGCGCGCGGTTCCCGGCCCGGCGACGTTGGTGGTGACCCCGATGGCCTTGGCGGCGAAGAAGTCGATGACGCGCTTGGCCACGGCGGTGTTGGTGAGGCCGATCGCGGTGATCAGGCCAAAGGTGAGCACGGCCTCGGGCGACTGCTTGATCGAGTCCATCCGGCGCTTGGCCTCGGCGAGACGCTGGAACGGGGCCAGGCGCGAGGTGGGCAGCGGGAGCATCACCAGGGCGAACTTGTTGCCGAGCTCGCGGGGGAGCGGTTCGCCCGGTGTCCGCACGTTGACCGGCACCATCGTCACCAGGTCTGTGGGGTCGCCGCCGCGGTCACTGACGTAGTGGCTGATCGCGGCGGACACCGCCCCCACGAGCACGTCGTTGACGGTGGCGCCCGCCGTGCGCCCGACCAGCTTGATGTCGTCGAGGGGGCGGGGTTGCGACCAGACCGCGCGCTTGGCCACGCCGGGTGGGGCGACGATCAGCGACGGGGGGTTGTGCGAGAGCAGCAGCTTGTCGGCGATCTGGCCGGTCTGCCAGGCCGTGCTGAGCGCGTCGACGGCGTTCGACGGGTGCAGCGCAGCGGGCAGCTCGCCGGCCAGGCGCAGGGCTCCGCGCAGGCCGGCCGAGACCGGGCGGGTGACCGGTCGGGCGAGCCGGCCGGCGACGTCGAGGAGGCTGGTGGGAGATGGCCCCGGGTCGGGGGTGTCGATGGCATGGTGCGGCCCGTTGGGGGTCGTGAGGTCGTCGTCGTGGAGCTCGTCGGTGAGCGAGAGCAGCACCTCGGCCAGGGCCATGCCGTCGGCCAGGGCGTGGTGGAAGCGGGAAACGACGACCGAGCCGCCCTCGTAGCCGTCGATCAGGTAGAAGTGCCAGAGCGGCAGGCTGCGGTCGAGGGGCTCCTGCATCTTCTGCTCGACGAACGCCTGCAGCGTGGTCTCGTCGCCCGGCTCGGGCAGCTCGGCGTGGTGCAGGTGGTTGTCGAGGGAGAAGTCCTCGTGGTCGGCCCAGTGCGGCATTCCGAACGGGCTGGACGCCTCTTCCACCACCTGGTGGAAGACGGGATAGCGGTCGACCAGGCGGTGCTGCAGCACGGCGCGCAGCCGGTGCCAGTCCATCGGCGTGTCGAGGGTCATGATGCCCTCGATGACCATGAGGTTGTCGGGGCTGTCCATGCTCAGCCAGATGGCATCGACCGCGCCCATGGCACGTCGTCCAGTCATCGGATCACCCCTTCGGTGGTCAGGCCCAGCCTTTCACCCGTTGAGTGCCGCGAGGGGGTGCTGTCGGCGGGATCACCCTTCGTGGGCGAGAGGGCGTTCGACGCGGCATGACCACCGTCACCATGCAGACGTACACCGGCGCCGGGTGACCACGGGAGAATGTCCCCGTGAGCATCCCGACGGCCCGAGCGCGCCGCGCGCCCGTCGACCTGACCAGGTTCGCGTGGCTGTCGATCGGGGCCGCGCTGCTCACCATCGCGCTGAAGACCTTCGCGTGGAGGATCACCGGGTCGGTCGGCCTGCTATCGGATGCCGCCGAGTCGCTCGTCAACCTGGTCGCCGCGATCGTGGCCCTGGTGGCTCTGACGGTCGCGATCCGTCCCCCGGACAAGAACCACCACTTCGGGCACAGCAAGGCCGAGTACTTCTCCGCGGCGACCGAAGGGGTGATGATCTTCGTCGCCGCGGCCGTGATCCTGTTCACCGCGGTCCAGCGGTTCCTGAACCCCCAGCCCCTGGAGAACGTCGGGGTCGGGCTGGCGGTGTCCGTCGTGGCATCCGCGGTCAACGGCGGCGTCGCGATGGTGCTGCTGCGCGCCGGTGCGCGGTACCGGTCGATCACGCTGGTCGCCGACGGCAAGCACTTGATGACGGACGTGTGGACGTCGGTGGGCGTCGTGGTCGGGGTGCTGCTCGTCTGGCTGACCGGCTGGGAGCGGCTCGACCCGGTCGTGGCCTTCGCGGTCGGGCTGAACATCCTGGTCACCGGGTCGCGGCTGGTCCGCGGCGCGTCGGCGGGCCTGATGGACGTGAGCCTGCCCAAGGAGGACAACGAGCTGATCCGCACGGTGCTGGGTCGCTTCACCTCCGCGGAGGTGTCGTGGCACCGGCTGCTGACCCGGGAGGCCGGCAACCGACGGTTCATGCAGTTCGACCTGCTCGTGCCGGGCGAATGGACGGTGCAGCGCGGCCACGACCTGGTCGAGGACATCACCGACGCCCTGGTCGCGGAGTTCCCCGACATCGACGTGCTCTGCCACATCGAGCCCACCGAGGACCCGCGGTCCTACGAGGACTCGATGCCGTGACCCCCCGGCTCCTCTGAGGGTGCGCCGTCGTGGCCCGAGTGGCCCGAGCCCTCGATGAGGACCGATGTCAACCCGAGCGGGGCGCCGGCCACGCCGACCGCGGTCACTGCGACGACTGCGACGACGGCGAGCGTCGCCACGTGGTGCGGGTACCCGCTTCCGGGACGGGCGGTGGTCACCCGGCGCAGCAGCACCACCGCGAGGACGAGGGTGACCACCTCGAGCAGGCAGGCGGCGCAGTCGGCCAGGCCGATCGCCTCCGGCTCGCCCGGCTCCGGGCCGAAGGGAAGGCCGGTGCTGCGCGACCAGAACCACAGCAGCAGGGGCCCGGCAGAGACCGCCGCCGCGGCGAGGGGCGCAGACACCCGCAGGCGCGGCTCCAGCAGCAGCACGCCGGCCACGAAGGCCTCGGTGGCGGCGAGCAGCACGAAGAACGAGCCGGCTGCCGACCACTCGGTGAGGTGCTCGGGGACGACCGCGGCGTGGATGACGGCGCTGCCCACCAACCCCAGGACCAGCAGCGTGCGCAGGGCATCGGTGCGGCCGGGGCTTCGCGAGCCGGCGGGGCGCGGCGCGCTGACTCGCAGGCGGCCACCGAGGGCCGCGACGGCCCAGGCCACCAGCACCACGTTCGTGACGAGCAGGAGTGGGGTGCCCCACCCGAAGGACCTCAGCTGGAGCCAGAAGGTGGCTTCGTCCTGGGCGGCCTGACAGGCGCTGGAGCAGCTCTCCTTCATCGCGCCCATCATCGACTCCTGGTCGAGCTGGAGCAGGAAGTCGTAGAACGTGCTGGCGGCGAGCACGGCCACCCCGGCCAGGGTCGCCGCGGACGCGACCAGCAGACCGGTGAGGGCCACCTGCCGTGGCCGGTGCCCCGACGGCCCGAACCAGCGCAGCGCCACAGTGAGGCCACCGAGCACTGCCAGCACGAAGAGCGGGAGGCTGAGCGCCGACTCGCGCACCCAGCTCTCGAAGGGTGTCTGGGTCCGCTCGATGGCGCCGACGGCCCCACGCAGCGAGACGATCCAGAACACGTTCGCCAGTGCCAGCACCAGGGCCAGCGGCAACACGGTCCGCCAGGGCACGCCGGACGGCGCGGGAGCGGCGGACACCCGCTCCTCGACGCCGGCGGCGGCGATGTCGGCGGACATCAGGTGATCTCCCAGCCGAACATCATGGCGTGGTCCTCATGGGCCAGGTTGTGGCAGTGCGCCACATAGGGCCCGGTGAAGTCCCGGAAGCCGCGGTAGACGATGACCGACTCTCCGGGGTCCAGGGCCACGACGTCCTCGCGGGAGACGTCGTCGGGGTGACCGGCATCCGCGCGCTTGGTGACGTCCTTGCCCTCTCGCATGACGGTGCGGTGCTCCTCCATGTGCAGGTGGAAGGGGTGCACCCAGCCGCCTCCGCCGTTGCGGATCTCCCAGAGGTTGAAGCTGTTCTTCTTCTGCTGGGCGAGTGGGCTGTGTCCGGCCTTGTTCTTCAGGCTGGTGGCCACGGTCGAGGGGTCGAAGGCCATGCCGTTGATCAGCCACTCCGTCTCGCCGGCGCCGGTACCGCGCTGAACCTCGAAGATGAGCCGGTCGTCCATCAGGGACTGCCAGTTCGACGGCAGCGGCGGAACGGGTCGCATAGCCTTGGGAATGCGGCTGTTGTCCGGGGCGTCGTCGCCGATCACGAACTTCAGCACCGGGACCTTGTACTTGGGGTCGGGCGAGAAGCGCGCGGCGCTGGCCCACATCCGGCCGTTCGGCATCTTCATCGTGTTGGTGAGGTAGATGACGTCACCCTTGGTGGTGGGCGTGCCGTCCTGGTAGCGGGTGAAGTCGATGATGACCTCACGGCGCTTGGCCGGCCAGAGCTCGAAGTTGTCGCGGGGGATGGGGACGGGCAGCAGCCCGCCGTCCGAGGCGATCTGGGTGAACTTCATGCACTGCTGACCGTCGGGGATGCGGTACTGGCCCTCGAGCTCGTCGCCCCCGTAGCCCAGCGACACGGCAGTCTTCGGGCCCTGGGTCGAGCTCATCAGCTGGAGGTCGTAGATCCGGGCGACCGACGCGTCGAGGAAGCGGAACCGGTACTTGCGACGCTTGACCTCCATCACCGGGAAGGCCGTGCCGTTGACGGTGAAGATGTCGCCGACGAAGCCGTGGTTGGGGAAGTGCCTGAAGAACGTCTTGCCCCACCACTCCGGGTGGGTGGCCGGGTTGTTCGCGTCGGGGAACTCGGCGTCGTGGACGTCCTTGTGCACCGTGACGCCGTCGTCGAGCCGGCAGTCGAAGAGGGCCAGCGGGATGTCGTAGTCGACGTCGAAGGATCCGTCGCCGTGGTTGGTCCGAACGCCCGGTAGCCGCAGCCCCTGTCGTTCGTCTCCGGCGTCCATGCCACCCTTGGTGCCCGGCATCCGCTTCGGGTCGTAGATCGGGTAGAGCCCGACCAGGCCCTTGTAGACGTTGGAGCCGGTGTGGTCCATGCGGTGGTCGTGGAACCAGAAGAAGCTCTGCTTCTCGCGGTCGTCACCGCCGGCGGGCCAGTTCAGGTAGAGCTGGTCGACCCACATGCCCGTGGGGAACCCGCCGTCCTTGGGTCCGTACTTGAACGAATAGTGCGGGTTCCCGTCGCTCTCCGGCGCGGTGTGGGCGTTGTGGAGGTGGGTCAGGAACGAGTAGTCCGGGGAGCCGAAGTCCTGGCGGTCGAGGTTCTCCGGGTTCTCGTCCAGGCGGTTGATGAAGCGCACCAGCGCGGGACGGCCGTACTCGGCGTTGATCATCGGTCCCGGGAAGGTGCCGTTGAAGCCGTAGATGGTGCTCCGCGGCAGGGTCCGCTGCGTGCCTGCCGCGTAGGTGTTGCCGGCGGTGTCGAAGGACACGGTCGGCCGGCCGTTCTTGTCGATCGGCAGCACGGGTGAGGTGGTGAACGCGTGCGTGTCGACCTGCACGTCGATCTTGTAGACCAGCGGGTCGGGGTAGCTGTTCAGCGTCGTGCTCCACGGAGTCCGTCCGGGCCACATCTGGTGCTGCTCGTTGTCCAGCGAGTTCTGCTCGCCCACACCGGGCCCCGGAGGCTTCGCCCAGGACTTGTAGGTGCTCGGCGGTTCCGGCCGAAGCGCCTTGGGAACCACGAGCGGGTCCGTGAATGGCGCCAGGATCAGCGGGCTGGTGGGGAAGGCCTCGATGTAGAACAACGAGTCGGCGAGCGCGGTCCCCGTGGCGCCGAACGCGCCGTCGGGGGACAGCAGCCCCTTGTTGGCGAGGTACGGGGCTCCGATCGTGGCACCGGTCAGTGCCACCCCCAGGCCCCCGGCGGCACCCAGTCGCAACATCGTGCGCCGGGACATCCCCTCGTTCTGTGTGGTCTCTTCGGACATGCGGTTGCCTCCTGCTGTCAACCAGCCCCCTGCGGCTGGCCTACTGCTAACAGGAATACGGGCCCGACCTTTGGAGAACCTTGCGTTCGTCCAACCTCCGGGCATTCGCGCTGGTGGGTGGGCAAGTCGCTGTCGGCCCACGTCGGCGCCGAGTTGACCAGGATCGCGACACGGCCGACGAACGCCGAGGTCGTGGCGCGACTGCGGGAGCGCGACCGGTCCGCGGGCCCAACCCCGACGAGATCCTCGAGGCAGTCCAGGACGGCCGACGGTGGTCGTGATCGATGCCTCGGCGATGGCCGAGGCCCTCGTCGGTCGCGACAGCGAGCCAGAGCTCCTGGATGCCCTTTCCGGCGACCTGGACGCCCCTCGCCTGCTGGACGTCGAGGTCCTCTGTGTCCTGCGCGGCCTCGTGCTCGGCCACGAGCTGTCTCCGGCCGCGGCCGAGCAGGCACGGCATGACCATTTCGCGTTCACCATCACCCGCCACGGCCTCGAGCCGTTCGCGCTGCGAATCTGGCAGCTCCGCCATCAGTTCACCGCCTACGACGCGTCCTACCTCGCCCTGGCCGAGGCGTTGGCCGCACCGCTGTACACCTGCGACACCAAGCTCGCGGCCGGTGGCCACACAGCAGAGGTCAGAGTCGTCACCCGAACCCACTGAAATCGGCTGAAGAACTTACCGGATGCCGCTCCCGGTGCGTTTCGGCGCGCGAGTCAGGCGACCTTGTCGGCGTCTCGCTGGCGGGCGGCTTCGCCGCTGGTGCCCACGAACGCGCCGATCGCTGACCAGGACATCCCGAGGCTCGGGCTGCCCGGACCGCGTCGATGACGTGCTGCTCGGCTGAGGAGCGTTCGTGGACCGCCACGCGCAGCAGGGCCACGGCTTGCGCGTCCTGCTCGTCGCCGGGTGAGGGCTGGTAGTCCTCGAATCGTGCGGCGAGCTCGTCGGCGTGCTTGAGGATCTCGTCAACAGTTCCAGGCATGTGGCATCACCGGAGGAATCTCCTCCGGGCAGGCATGGCGTGGATGATCACCACGGCGGTGCCGCCCTCGACGTGGAGTGACCCCCGCCTCGAGCTCGACGAGCTCGACGAGTGCTTCGCGCCTGGCGCCTCATGACGGCGGCTG
Source organism: Actinomycetales bacterium (assembly GCA_038330415.1). Classification (GTDB taxonomy): domain Bacteria; phylum Actinomycetota; class Actinomycetes; order Actinomycetales; family Dermatophilaceae; genus Fodinibacter. The sequence continues at coordinate 13,965 of JBBQNZ010000108.1, forward strand.
TGGTCCTGGCGATAGCGCTGAGCTGGGGAAACGTCCGGTGTGGGGCGTGTCGGGCTTGAACCGATGACCGACGGATTATGAGTTCAGGGCGCGCAGCGTCAGACAGGCTCATACGGTCTTGTGACGTGCTGTTATACGGTGCACCCTACGCCAAGGAGCCTCCAGACGGGATCAGCAACTGCACCACAATTGCACCACTTGAGTCTCGGGTCGGCTGAACGTCTGAGTGTCACCTCTTGGTGCAGCAGTCCCCACCGTCGAAGGCGGGGTTTGGAAAGTGGAGCCCGACCAAGTCCAAGCCGCACAAGTGCCATACGGTGTCCTCCGACTCTGGTTGCTGGGCATCTGTCACCAAGACCGCGCCCCTACGCCACGCCCTGTCGCCTAGCAGGTTGAGAGACCACCGAGCACCCACGACCGTGTGATCCCGTCATCAAA
>JBBQNZ010000109.1:0-14224 GCA_038330415.1 Actinomycetales bacterium
AAGCGGGTGCACACCGAGACCGAGATCGACCTCGTCAGTGGCTCGCTCGTGCAGGCCGGGCTCGCCCGGGCCGTGGCCGCGCTCGGCCCGCTCCAGAACCTCTCGGTGCTCGTCGTGGGGGCAGGTGGCATGGGTGCGCTGGCCGCCACCACGGCCGCGAGGGCCGGGGCACGCACCGTCGTGGTCGCCAACCGCAACCACGAGCGGGCCCGCAGCGTCGCCGCCCGGGTGGGCGGCTCGGCCATGCCGCTGTCCCACCTCGACGAGGCCCTCGCGGGGGCCGACGTCGTCATCTCGTCCACCGGGGCGCCGGCCCGGGTCGTGCTCGTCGACCACGTGCGCGACGCCCTGGACGCCCGCGACGGCCGCCCCCAGCTCTACGTCGACCTCGCCCTGCCCCACGACATCGACCTCGCCGTGGCCGACCTGCCCGGTGTGTCCCGGGTGGGGCTCGGTGACCTCGGCGAGGACCTCGCCGACACCGGCTCGGCACCCCAGGTCAGCGAGGCCACCGACCTGGTCACGTCCGAGGTCGCGGCCTACCTGGTCACCCGCTCCGCCGAGGCGGTCGCCCCCACCGTCACCGCCCTGCGCTCCCACGCCCACGTGCTGGTCGAGGAGGAGCTCGTGCGGCTCGAGCACCGGATGCCCGACCTCAGCGAGGCCGAGCGTGCCGAGGTGCGGCGGTCCGTGCACCGGGTGGTCGACAAGCTGCTCCACACCCCCACCGTGCGGGTCAAGGAGATGGCCCGCGACGGCCAGGGCGGCAGCTATGCCCGGGCGCTGTCCGAGCTGTTCGACCTCGACCCGCGCGACGTCTCGCTCGTCTCGGCGCCGCCCCTCATGACGGGTGACGACGGATGACCGCGCTGCGCCTCGGCACCCGCCGTTCCGCCCTCGCCACCACCCAGTCCACCTGGGTGGCCGACTGCCTGCGCGCGCTCGGCCACGAGGTCGAGCTGGTCGAGGTGAGCACCGAGGGCGACCTCGACCGCGCGACCCCGCTCGCCCAGCTCGGTGGCACGGGGGTATTCGTGTCCGCCCTGCGCGAGGCCCTGGCGCAGGGCCGGGTCGACCTCGCGGTGCACTCGCTCAAGGACCTGCCGACCACACCCGACGACGCCACGACCGTCGCTGCCGTGCCGGTCCGTGAGGACCCTCGCGACGCGCTGGTGGCCCGTGACGGGCTCACCCTCGGTGAGCTGCCCGCCGGCGCCACCGTCGGCACGGGGTCGCCGCGCCGCCGCGCGCAGCTCGAGGCCCTCGGCCTGGGCCTGGTCGTCACCGGCCTGCGCGGCAACGTCGACACCCGGCTGCGTGCGGTCTCGCAGGGGCGGCTGGATGCCGTCGTGCTCGCCGCCGCCGGGCTGCGCCGGCTCGGCCGGATCGGCGAGGCCACCGAGCTGCTCGACCCGATCCAGATGCTGCCCGCCCCCGGCCAGGGCGCGCTGGCCGTCGAGGTGCGCGCCGGCGACGCCGTCACGGCATCCGTCGTGGCCGCGCTCGACCACGCCGACACCCGCACCTGTGTCACCGCCGAGCGGGCCCTGCTCGCCGAGCTCGAGGCAGGTTGCTCCGCCCCCGTCGGCGCGCTGGCCGAGGTCGTCGAGGGCGTCGACGGGCCCGAGCTGTCGCTGCGCGCCGTCGTCAGCACGACCGACGGCAGCTACGACCTGCGGCGCTCCCTCGTCGGCGACGTCGCCGACCCCGACTCGCTCGGGCGCCGCCTGGCCCGCCTCCTGCTCGAGGACGGCGCCGCCGACCTCATGTCCGACCTCCCCCCATCGCCCACCGCCGACCCCATCGCAACGGAGCGTGCCCCGTGAGCCCCTCGCGCACATCCAGCCCTGCCCCCACCCGCATCCCGGCCCGCGTCGCCTTCGTCGGCGCCGGCCCCGGCGACCCGGGGCTGCTCACCGTACGCGCCGGCGAGCTGCTCGCGGCCGCCGACGCGGTCGTCATCGACCACGTGGCCCGCGAGGCCGTCGTGCAGCGCTGGAGCCGCCCCGACGTCACCGTCGTCGACGCCGGCTACGGCGACCACGGCGAGCGGCTCACCCACGCCGTGCGGTCCAAGCTGGTCGTGCGCGCCGCCAAGGCGCACCCCGGTGGCCTGGTCGTGCGCCTGATGGACGGCGACCCGGCGGTCTTCAACGGCCTGGCCGAGGAGGCGTCGGCCTGCGTCAAGGCCGGCCTGGCCTTCGAGGTCGTGCCGGGCGTCAGCTCGGTCACCGCGGTGCCGTCCTACGCGGGGGTGCCGCTGACGTCGAGCACGTCCTCCGGCATCCACGTCGTCGTCGCCGGCGCCCGTCACACCGACCTCAGCGGCGCGGTCGACCCCGGTGTCACGGTTGTGGTGCTGGGCCAGCCCGACCGGGCCGCCGAGGCGCTCGACGCCCTCGTGGCCGCCGGCCGCGACGCCGCCACCCCGGTGGCCGTCACCGAGCGCGGCACCACCACCGAGCAGCGCACCGTGGTGACGACGCTCGGCAGCGCATCCGTGACGATGGCCGACGGACGCTTCCCCGTGCTGGCCGTCGTGGGGTCAACTGTGACCATGCGCGAGACCCTGTCGTGGTTCGAGACCAAGCCGCTGTTCGGGTGGGAGGTTCTCGTGCCGCGCACCAAGGAGCAGTCGGGCTCGACCATCGCCCGGCTCGAGCAGCACGGTGCCCAGGCCGCGGTCGTGCCGACCATCTCGGTCGAGCCGCCGCGCACCCCCCAACAGCTCGAGCGCGCCGTCAAGGGCATGGTGACCGGCCGCTACGAGTGGGTCGGCTTCACCTCGGTCAACGCCGTGCGCGCCATCCGCGAGAAGTTCGACGAGTTCGGCCTCGACGCCCGCTCGTTCGCGGGGCTCAAGGTCGCCGCCGTGGGCGGGGTCACCGCCCAGGCCCTGCGCGACTGGGGCATCGTCGCCGACCTCGTGCCCTCGGGCGAGCAGTCCGCGCGCGGCCTGCTCGACGAGTGGCCCGACTTCGACCGCGACCTCGACCCGATCAACCGGGTCTTCCTGCCGCGGGCCGACATCGCCACCGACACCCTCGTGGCCGGTCTGCAGGAGATGGGCTGGGAGGTCGACGACGTCACCGCCTACCGCACGGTGCGCGCCGCGCCGCCGGCCGCCCCGGTGCGTGACGCCATCAAGAACGGGTCGTTCGACGCCGTGCTCTTCACCTCGAGCTCGACGGTGCGCAACCTGGTCGGCATCGCCGGCAAGCCGCACCCCTCGACCGTGGTGGCCTGCATCGGCCCCGCCACCGCGAAGACCGCCGAGGAGCACGGGCTGCGGGTCGACGTGCTCGCCCCGGAGCCCACCGCCGAGGCCCTCGTCGACGCGCTCGCCGACCACGGTCGCTCGCTCGCGCTCGCCGCGCAGGAGGCCGGTGAGGCCGTGCTGCGGCCCAGCCAGCGGCGTCCCGGTGGCCGGCGACGGGCCACCTGAGCGTGGCCGGCTTCCCGTCCTCGCGGCCCCGCCGGCTGCGGCAGAGCCCGGCGATCCGCCGGCTCGTCTCCGAGACCCGGCTGCACCCGGCCGAGCTCGTGCTGCCGGTGTTCGTGCGCGAGGGCATCTTCGAGCCGGTCGCCATCTCGGCGATGCCGGGGGTCGTGCAGCACACGGTGGAGTCCCTGGTGGTCGAGGCGCGGCGCTGCGTCGAGGCCGGGCTCGGCGGCATCATGGTCTTCGGGGTGCCGGTGCACAAGGACGCGCGCGGGTCGGGCGCCGACGACCCCGACGGCATCCTCAACGTCGCCCTCGCGCGCCTGGTGCAGGAGGTCGGCAACGACCTCGTCGTGATGGCCGACCTGTGCCTCGACGAGTTCACCGACCACGGGCACTGCGGGGTGCTGGCCGCCGACGGCTCGGTCGACAACGACGCCACCCTCGACCGCTACGCCTCGATGGCGCTGGCCCAGGCCGCCACCGGCACACCGGTGCTGGGGCTCTCCGGGATGATGGACGGCCAGGTCCTCTACGTGCGCGCCGCGCTGGATGCCGCCGGGTTCATCGACACCGTGATCCTCGCCTACGCGGCCAAGTACACCTCCGGTCTCTACGGCCCGTTCCGCGAGGCGGTGCAGTCCTCACTCGTCGGCGACCGCGCCACCTACCAGCAGGACCCCGCCAACGGCACCGAGGCGCTGCGCGAGCTCGAGCTCGACATCCAGGAGGGCGCCGACATCGTGATGGTCAAGCCGGCCGGCCCGCACCTCGACGTCATCGCGGCTGCTGCGGCGATGTCCCCGGTGCCCGTCGCGGCCTACCAGATCTCGGGGGAGTACTCGCAGATCGAGGCGGCTGCCGAGCGGGGCTGGGTCGACCGCGACCGGGTGATGATGGAGAGCCTGACCGGCATCCGTCGCGCCGGCGCGTCGATCATCCTCACCTACTACGCCCTCGAGGCCGCCGCCCGCCTCTGAGCCGGATGCGGGGGAGTCGCGGCGCTCCGACCACCGGCTGGGCGCGCCGACGGACGGGCAAGCGCGCATGGGTGCGGGCGCGCTGAGCGCGACCGCGGGTCGTTCAGAACCCGGTCGCCCGTCCGACGGCGCACCGGGCCGGGCAGCAGCCCCGAGCAGGGAGCAGCAGCACGAGCCGGAGCCGCAGGCGGGCACCGGCATCCGCCACGGCGCACCGGGAGCGACCCGGGGGGCCGACGAAGGCCGCCGCCCTGCCCCGGTTGGGGGAAGGACGGCGGCCTCGTGGCTGCGGTGGAGGACGCGCAGCGGATGCTGCCCCGGCGGAGGGCCCGGGGCGGACGCGATGTGGCTCAGGCCTGCTTGGCGAGCTGCACGTCGAGCACGAGCTTGATCTTCTCGGAGACCAGCACGCCGCCCTTCTCGAGGTTCGCGTTCCAGGTGAGGCCCCAGTCGGTGCGGTTGATGTCGGCGGTGGCCTCGAAGCCGGCCTTCTCGTTGCCCCACGGGTCGGTGGCGACACCGTTGAACTCGACGTCGAGGGTGACCGGCTTGGTGACGTCCTTGATGGTCAGGTCGCCGGTGAGGGTCTCACCGTCGAAGCCGGTGGAGACGAAGGTCATGTCGGGGTAGGTCTCGGCGTCGAAGAAGTCGGCGCTCTTGAGGTGGCCGTCGCGGTCGGCGGTGCCGGTGCTGACGGACGCGGTCTTGATGACGACGTTGGCGACGGAGTCGGTGACGTTCTCGGCGACCTCGACGGTGCCGGACACGTCGGTGAACGAGCCGCGGACCTTGCTCACCATGAGGTGGCGGGCGACGAAGCCGACCTCGGTGTGGGTCGGGTCGATGGCCCAGGTGCCGGCGGTGAGGGTGTTCAGGGTGGCGGTGGCAGTCATTGTCGTTCTCCTTGCGGGGGTGGGGATGGGAGGGAGGTAGTTGACTCTTAAATCACACCTTAGTTGACGCTTCAACCAATGCGCACCTCGAACCCATTCCCCGGTCTCACGATGTGGGACGGTCGCGAGAGAGACAGCCGACGGCGCGGCATCCCGAAGTGCCTTCGCGGACCTCTCGTGACGTGCGACGATGGTTGTCATGTCGAGCGAGGCGGTCCGGTGGCTGACCGAGGCCGAACAGGTCTCATGGCGCGCCTACCTCCGAGCCAACCGCGAGCTCGACGTGGCCCTCGACCACGACCTGCAGGCGGTGGGCATCTCGCTCCCGGAGTACGAGCTGCTCTCGATGCTGTCGGAGACCCCGATGGGCCAGCTGCGGATGTCGGCGCTGGCCTCCCTCATCGTGCAGTCGCGCAGCCGGGTCACGCACACCGCCGCCCGCCTCGAGCGCCGCGGGTGGGTCAAGCGCAGCCCCGCGCCGGATGACGGCCGCGGCGTGCTGCTGCGGCTCACCGACGATGGCCGCGAGGCGATCGTCGGGTTCGCCGAGGTGCACGTGGCCAGCGTGCGGCGACACCTCGTCGACATCCTGACCCCCCAGCAGTTCACGGCCGTGGGAGAGGCGATGCAGGCCATCCGCGACGCCTACGCCGCCGACCCCGCCACGCCCGAGGAAGCCTGCTGAGCCCGTCCTCGGTGTGAGGGCAGCCGCGCCGGCCCGGACAGCCGGGTCCGTACCCGTGCCGCCCCGGTGGCCGCCCGACCCGCTGCCCCGCGGAGTCCGCGACGGCTGGGATGATGGCGCGGTGACCGACACGACGACCGCCGCGACCACCCCGACCGACGCCCCGGCATCGGCAGCCCTGCTGGCGCGGGCCCGCGCCGTGACCCCCGGCGGGGTCAACTCGCCGGTGCGCGCCTTCCGCGCCGTGGGGGGCACGCCCCGCTTCATGGCGAGCGGGCGCGGGCCCTACCTCACCGACGTCGACGGCACCGAGTACGTCGACCTGGTCTGCAGCTGGGGCCCGATGATCCTGGGCCACGCCCACCCCGGCGTGCTCGAGGCGGTGCGCGAGGCGGTGGGCCGCGGCTTCTCGTTCGGCACCCCGAGCGAGAACGAGGTGCTGCTCGCTGAGGAGATCGTGGCCCGCGTCGGCCCCGTCGAGCAGGTGCGCCTGGTCTCCAGCGGCACCGAGGCCACGATGAGCGCCATCCGGCTGGCCCGCGGGTTCACCGGCCGCAGCCTCGTCGTGAAGTTCGCCGGGCACTACCACGGCCACGTCGACTCCCTGCTGGTCAGCGCCGGCTCGGGCGTCGCCACCCTCGCGCTACCCGACTCGGCCGGCGTCCCGAAGGAGATGGCCGCCGAGACCCTGGTCATCCCCTACAACGACATCGAGGCCCTCGAGGCGGTGTTCGCGGCCCGCGGCAGCGAGATCGCGTGCCTGATCACCGAGGCCGCCGCGGGCAACATGGGCGTCGTCCCGCCGGATGCCGGGTTCACGCAGGCGCTGCGTCGGGTCACCGCCGAGCACGGCGCCCTGCTGGTCTCCGACGAGGTGATGACCGGCTTCCGGGTGAGCAGGGCCGGCTGGTGGGGCCACGAGGGTGTCGACGTGACCCCCGACCTGATGTCCTTCGGCAAGGTGATGGGCGGTGGCTTCCCCGCCGCGGCGTTCGGCGGGCGCGCCGACGTCATGGCCCTGTTGGCCCCCGACGGCCCCGTCTACCAGGCCGGCACGCTGTCCGGTAACCCGGTCGCGACCGCCGCGGGACTCGCCACGCTGCGGGCCTGCGACGACGCCCTCTACGCCCGCCTGGGTGAGGTGTCGAGCGCGATCGCCGGCGCGGCATCCACCGCCTTGTCCGATGCCGGGGTGCCGCACCGCATCCAGTGGGCCGGGTCGATGTTCTCGGTCTACTTCCGCGACGGCGCCGTGCGCACCTACGACGACGCGCGCGACCAGGACACCGCCGCGTTCGGCCGGTTCTTCCACGCGATGCTCGATGCCGGGGTCTACCTGCCGCCGAGCGCGTTCGAGTCGTGGTTCGTCTCGGGTGCGCACGACGACGCGGCCGTCGAGCGGGTCGTCGCCGCACTGCCGGCCGCCGCACGCGCCGCCGCAGCCGCGCCCTTGGGGTGACACTGACGCCGGGATCGCGGGATGCTTCTGGGGACACCTGAGCGTTCCAGGAGGGTCCGATGAGCACGACCGCACACCACGACCGCGGCGCCGACGCGCCCGACGAGGCCGAGGCCCGGCGCGGGGCCTTCTCGGGGAGAAGGGTGTTCATCCTCGCCGCCATCGGGTCCGCCGTCGGCCTGGGCAACATCTGGCGGTTCCCCTACGTGGCCTACGAGAACGGCGGAGGGGCGTTCGTCCTGCCCTACCTCGTCGCCCTGCTGACCGCGGGAATCCCGTTCCTGCTCCTCGAGTACGCCCTCGGGCACAAGTACCGCGGGTCCGCCCCGCTGTCCTTCGCACGGCTGTCCCGGCGCACCGAGGGGCTCGGCTGGTGGCAGGTCGGGATCTGCTTCATGATCGCGGTCTACTACGCCGCGGTCGTCGCCTGGGCGCTCAGCTACACGTTCTTCTCGTTCTCGCAGGCGTGGGGGGACGACCCCAACGCCTACTTCTTCGGCGAGTTCCTGCAGGCTGGGGACCCGGGGGTGACGCTGCAGTTCGTGCCGCACGTCCTGGCCCCGCTCGCCCTGGTCTGGGTGGCGCTCGTCGGCGTGATGGCGCTCGGGGTCAGCCGCGGCGTCGGCGCCACCTCGGTCATCTTCATCCCCGTGCTCATCGCAGCCTTCGCCTTCCTCGTCATCCAGGCGCTCAGGTTGCCGGGGGCGGCCCAGGGGCTCGAGGCGCTGTTCGCGCCGAGCTGGTCGGCCCTGGCCGACCCTGCCGTGTGGGCCGCCGCCTACGGCCAGATCTTCTTCTCGCTGTCGATCGGCTTCGGCATCATGATCACGTACTCCTCGTACGTGCACCGGCGCACCGACATGTCCGGCTCGGCCCTCGTCGTCGGCCTGTCGAACTCCGGCTTCGAGCTGCTCGCCGGCATCGGTGTCTTCGCGGCGCTGGGCTTCATGGCCCAGGCCGCCGGGGTGGGCGTCGGCGAGGTGGCGACGTCGGGGATCGGCCTGGCGTTCATCGCCTTCCCCACCATCGTCAACGAGGCGCCGGGAGGGGCGGTGCTGGGAGTGCTGTTCTTCGCGTCGCTCGTCATGGCCGGATTCACCTCGCTGGTCAGCGTGCTCGAGGTCGTCATCTCCGCCGTGCGCGACAAGTTCGAGACCAGCCGGCTGCGGGCGACGCTGCTCGTCACGGTTCCGTGCGCCGTGCTCAGCCTCCTCGGGTTCAGCACGACGAGCGGCATCTACGTCCTGGACATCCTCGACCACTTCATCAACCGCTTCGGCATCCTGCTCGTGGCGGTGGTCAGCATGGTCGTGGTGACGTGGGGCGTACGGGCCCTGCCCCGGCTGCGGGACCACCTCAACCGTGACGGCTCCGTGCCGATCGGGGCATGGTGGATCGTGCTGGTCTCCACGCTCACCCCGCTGGCGCTCGGCTTCGTCCTGGTCCGCGAGTTCTGGACCGTGCTCCAGGAGCCCTACGGGGGCTACCCGCAGTGGATGCTCCTCCTCTTCGGCTGGGCTGCCGCCGCCCTGGTGGCCGTGGCGGGCTTCCTCGTCGCCCGCGTGCCATGGCGCCCCCAGACCCGCATGGACGTCGACGACCCGCCCGATGCCCGCGAGCCGGACCCCACAACCACCAGGAGCCCGCGATGACCACCCCCGCCATCGTCATGATGATCATCGCCGTCCTCGTGATCTGGGGCGGGCTGGTGCTGGCCCTGCTCCACCTCAGGCGGGCCGACCGGCGCGACGCCGTCGAGCAGGAGATGCACCGCGACCTGTGAGCCGCCGGTGCGGCCGGAGCGGTGCCTGAGCACCCAGAGAGGTTTGCGACAATCGGCCCATGACGTCATCCCCCGAGGCCGGTGGCCCTGGCCCCGGTGACCCGCAGCGCACCGTTGTGCACCTGCTGCGCCATGGCGAGGTGCACAACCCGCACCGCCTGCTCTACGGGCGGATGCCGGGCTACCACCTGTCCGAGCTCGGCCGCCGGATGGCCGACCTCGCGGCCGAGCACCTCGGCGACCACGACATCACCCACCTGGTGTCCAGCCCGCTCGAGCGGGCGCAGGAGACGGCTGCGCCCATCGCCGACGCCCACCGCCTCGAGGTCACCCTCGACGCCCGGGTCATCGAGGCCGAGAACTACTTCGAGGGGCTTCCGGTCGCCGGGGGCAAGGGCATCCTGAAGCACCCGCGGCTCTACCCGAAAATGCTCAACCCGTTCCGGCCGTCGTGGGGCGAGCCCTATGCCGACCTCGTCGAGCGGATGCGCCGCGCCATCGTCGCGGCGCGCACGGCCGCCCGCGGCCACGAGGCCGTCATCGTCAGCCACCAGGCGCCGATCTGGCTGATCCGGCTGGCCACTGAGGGCCGGTCGCTGTGGCACAACCCCGCCAACCGCGAGTGCTCGCTGGCGTCGCTGACCTCCCTCACCTTCCTCGACGACGAGCTGCTCTCGCTGAGCTACAGCGAGCCGGCCGCGTCGCTGCTCGACCAGGCCCAGCCCGGGGCGGGCGCATGACGGTTCGACCCACCGCGCGGTGGGCCGTCGGGGTCGCGGCCGCTGCGCTCCTCCTCGGCGCCTCCGGCTGCACCTCGGACCCCAACTCGATCGCGGCGCAGGCCAAGGCCGGCGACCAGAAGGGGTATGTGTCCGGCGACGGGGCCGTCGAGACGATCCCTGCGGCCAAACGCGGCGAGCCGGTCGAGCTGACCGGTGAGCTGCTCGACGGGAAGCCCTGGGACATCGCCACCACGCGGGGCAAGGTCCTGGTGCTCAACGTGTGGGGCTCGTGGTGCGCGCCATGCGTCGCGGAGGCCCCCGACCTGCAGGAGACCTGGGCCGGGCTGCAGGCCGACCGGGTGCCCGCGCAGTTCCTCGGCATCGACTTCCGCGAGGACCCCGCCCGGGGAGCGGCGTTCGCGACAAAGGCCGGCATCACCTACCCCAGCCTCAGCGACGAGTCGGGGGTCACGATCCTGGCCCTGCAGGGCAAGGCGCCCACCGTGCCCACGACGCTCGTGCTCGACACCGAGGGCCGCATCGCCGCGCGGGTGAACGGCCCTGTCACCGCCAGCACCCTGCGCGGCCTCGTCGACGACGTCGTCGCCGAGTCGTGACCGCGGCCGCCGGCACCGTCGCCGTGTTCGCCGCGGGCGACACGGTCACCTCGGGGGCGCTACCCCTGGCGGTGGTCATCGCCGCCTTCGCCGGGCTCGTGTCGTTCGCCAGCCCCTGCGTGCTGCCCCTGGTTCCCGGCTTCCTCGGCTACGTCACCGGGCTCACCGGCGAGCCGTTGGCCGACAAGCGGCGCAGCACGACGGTGACCGGAGCGCTGCTGTTCGTCGTCGGGTTCACCGCCGTCTTCGTGCTCGGCTCGATCTTCGTCACCACCGCCGGCCGGGCGCTCATCGAGCACCGCACGCTGCTGATGCGCCTCGGTGGGGTGGTCGTCATCGCCATGGGGCTGGTCTTCCTGGGGATGGGGAGCCAGCGCCAGGCGAAGATCGCGTGGCGCCCGAAGGCCGGCCTGGCCGGGGCCCCGCTGCTCGGCGCGGTCTTCGCGCTTGGCTGGGCCCCGTGCACCGGCCCCACACTGGCCGCCGTGCTCGTGCTGGCCAGCACCAGCATCGACCCCCAGGTGTGGCGCGGCGTCGTGCTCGCGGTGGCCTACGGGCTGGGGCTCGGGCTGCCCTTCATCCTGATCGCCGCCGGGCTCGACCGGGCTGGGCGCGTGTCGGGCTGGCTGCGGCGCCACCAGCGCGGCATCCAGCGGGTCGGTGGCGCCGTGCTGGTGGCGGTCGGGGTGCTGATGCTGACCGGGGTCTGGGAGGACCTCAACCGCTGGGTGCAGACCGAACTCGTCTACGTGGTGCCGGTGTGAGCGCCGGCACGCAGGCCCGCCCCGAGGTCACCCAGCCGCGCCTGGGCCCGCTCGGCTGGCTGCGCTGGACCTGGCGCCAGCTCACCAGCATGCGCACCGCGCTGTTCCTCCTGCTGTTGCTGGCCATCGGCGCCATCCCCGGCTCCACCTTCCCGCAGCGCTCGATCGACCCGTCCCGCACCACGGCCTGGATCGCCGACCACCCGACCGCCGGTCCGGTGCTCGACCGGCTCGGGTTCTTCGAGGTCTACGCCTCGCCGTGGTTCGCCGCGATCTACCTGCTGCTGTTCGTGTCGCTCATCGGCTGCGTGCTGCCGCGCACCAAGATCCTCTGGCACCAGGTGCGCTCGGCCCCGCCACGGGCCCCGCGCCGCCTCGACCGGCTGGCCGCGCACCGCGAGGTCGTCGTCGACGGGGAGGCCCAGGAGGTGCGCGAGCGGCTGCGCGTCGCGCTGACCAAGCGTCGCTACCGGGTGCACGCCCACGACGACGCGACCCTGTCCGCCGAGAAGGGCTACCTGCGCGAGACCGGCAACCTGGTCTTCCACGTGGCGCTGATCGGCGTGCTCATCGGCGTCGCCTGGGGGCACCTGCTCGGCTGGAAGGGCGACGTCATCGTGCCCGTCGGCAAGACCTTCGCGAACACGCTGTCCCGCTACGACACCTTCAGCCCCGGCCCGTGGGTCGACGTCAACGCGCTCAAGCCCTACACGATCAAGGTCGACCGGCTCGACGCCACCTTCGAGACCGAGGCGAAGAGCCCCGGCCAGTTCGGGGCGCCGCGCGACTTCGAGGCGTTCACGACGTTCACCGACGCCGACGGCCGGAGCGAACCGCGCAGCATCCGGGTCAACGGGCCCCTCGAGACCGGTGGCGGCTCGGTCTTCCTCCTCGGCAACGGCTACGCCCCGGTCATCACGGTGCGCGACGCCGAGGGCACGGTGCTCTACTCCGACGCCACACCGTTCCTGCCGCAGGACAACAACTACACCTCGGTCGGTGCGGTCAAGGTGCCCGGGGCCTCGCCCGATCAGCTCGGCTTCGCCGGTTTCTTCCTGCCGACCGGCCGGATCGACGACCAGGGCCCTCACTCGGTCTTCCCCGACGCGCTCGACCCCCAGCTGGCCCTGACCGCCTTCCAGGGCGACCTGTTCCCCAGCGGCAGCCCCCAGTCGGTCTACTCGCTCGACACGGCATCGATGACACCCGTGGCCGGCAAGGACGGCGCCGACCAGCTGCGCATCCTGCTGCGCCCCGGGCAGACCTACGAGCTGCCCGGCGGGCGGGGCTCGATCACCTTCGACAAGGTCGAGCGCTTCGCGGGCTTGTCGATCCGCACCGACCCGGGCAAGTCGCTGACACTGGTGGCGTCGCTGCTCATGCTCGCCGGGCTGGTCGGCTCGCTCGTCATCCGTCGTCGAAGGGTGTTCGTGCGGGTTGGTCCCGGGGCCGAGCCGGGTCGTACTGTGGTGTCCGTCGGCGGCCTGGCCAAGGACGACGACGAAGGCATGCCCGACGAGATCGAGGCCGTCCTGCGCGCAATCGAAGGAACCCGATGACCGACCAGTCCCTCGCCCAGCTCTCGAACCTGGCGATCTACTCCGCCATGGTGGTGCTCACCCTGGCGATGCTCGCGGATGCCGTCCACCTCGCCCGCCTCGTGCCGGCCCGCGAGGCGGCCCAGGAGAGCGTGCGAGAGCGCGAGCTGGTGCCCGCCGGCGCGGCCGAGGGGGGCGACCCGGCATCCGGGGGCAGTGCGGCGGTGGGGGTGACCGGCCGGGATGACGAGCCGGTCGCCGCCCGCAAGGCGGCCGGCATCGGCTGGACCCTCACCCTGCTCGGCACGGTGCTCGTCGTGGCCGGGGTGGTGCTGCGGGCGCTCGAGGTGCACCGCTGGCCGCTGGGCAACATGTACGAGTTCGCGATTGTCGGGGCGATGTTCGTGCTGCTGGCCTACTGCGGCTGGTCGATGCGGCGCGACCTGCGCTGGCTGGGGCTGTTCGTCGTCACTCCCGTGCTGCTCAACCTCGGGCTCGCCATCACGGTCTGGTACACCGACGCGTCCGAGCTGATGCCGTCGCTGAAGTCGGTGTGGCTGGCCATCCACGTCACGGTGGCCACGCTGTCGGTGGCGGTGTTCACCATCGGCTTCTCGCTCGGCGTCATGTACCTCATCCAGGACCGGCTGGAGTCGGCGCCCGAGCGGCGGCGCAGCTTCATGGACCGCCTGCCCGACGCCCGCGCGCTGGAGCGGCTCACGTATGCCGTGCACATCGTCGCGTTCCCGCTGTGGACCTTCACGGTCATCGCAGGCGCGATCTGGGCCCGCCAGGCCTGGGGGTCGTACTGGAACTGGGACCCCAAGGAGGTGTGGAGCTTCGTCATCTGGGTGGTCTACGCCGCCTACCTCCACGCCCGGGCCACCACCGGCTGGAAGCGCCAGAACGCCGTCTGGATCGCCCTGGTCGGCTACGGCTGCATCATCATGAACTTCGCCGTCGTCAACGTCTTCTTCGTCGGCCAGCACTCCTACTCAGGACTCTGATCGCACCGTGCTCCGTTACAGCCTGCTCCGCCTGCTCGTCTTCCTCGGCTGCGTCAGCCTGCTCTGGCTGCTCGGCCTGCGCGACCGCGCCGAGCTGCCCTACCTGGTGCTCGGCGCGGCCCTGCTCTCCGCAGTCATCTCGTACTTCGCGCTGCGCCGGTTCCGCGAGGACTACTCGGCCCAGCTCGCGCACAAGATCGAGGCCCGGTCGGCTGCGAAGAAGGGGGCTGTGCCCACCCGCTCGGCCGACGAGGAGGCCGAGGACGCCGAGGTGTCCGGCGACGAGGGCACCTTCCGCTGAACGGTGGTCCCGTCAGGGCCTGTTCCTGTCGGG
>JBBQNZ010000110.1:0-14179 GCA_038330415.1 Actinomycetales bacterium
CTACTCAGAAAGTAGGCCTCCCATGGCTACTGGCACCGTGAAGTGGTTCAACGCCGACAAGGGCTTCGGCTTCATCGCCCCCGACGACGGCTCCGCCGACGTCTTCGCCCACTACTCGGCGATCAACAGCAACGGCTACCGTTCGCTCGACGAGAACGCCAAGGTCGAGTACGAGACCCAGCAGGGCGCGAAGGGCCCGCAGGCCGCGAACATCACCGTCATCGGCTGACGTTCCGCCTCTGCACTCCGGGGCACCCACACGACCGCCGTCCGGGCCTCCGGGCGGCGGTCGTGCGTTGCCCGGCGGCCGACTAGCGTTCGGGGCATGAGCGTGCGGATCGACCTCAACGCCGACCTGGGCGAGTCGTTCGGCGCCTGGGTGCTCGGCGACGACGAGGCGATGCTCGACGTCGTCACCAGTGCCAACGTGGCGTGCGGCTTCCACGCCGGTGACGCCACCACCATCCGCCGCACCGTCGCGGCCGCCGCTGCGCGAGGAGTCGTCGTCGGTGCCCAGGTCGGTTACCGCGACCTCGCCGGCTTCGGGCGGCGCCGCATCGACATGGATGCCGCCGACCTCACCGCCGACGTGCTCTATCAGCTCGGTGCGCTCGAGGCGATGTGCCGGGTGGCTGGCACCCGCGTCGCCTACGTGAGGCCGCACGGCGCCCTCTACACCACGGCGGCCGTCGACGAGGTGCAGGCCAGAGCCGTCGTGGATGCCGTGGCCGCCTACGACTCGACGCTTCCCCTCCTCGGACAGCCGGGTTCGGTGCTGCTGCGGGTCGCCGAGTCGGCCGGGGTGCCGGTCGTGGCCGAAGCGTTCGCCGACCGCGGGTATGCCGCCGACGGGCGGCTGGTGCCCCGCTCACACCCCCGCGCCCTGCTGCACGACCCGGCCGAGGTCGCCGAGCGGGTGCTCCGAATCGCCTCCGAGGGAACGCTGTTGGCCGTCGACGGCACGCTCATTGCCGTTCCGGCCCGGTCGGTGTGCACGCACGGTGACACCCCGGGGGCCGTCGAGCTGGCCCGTGCGGTGCGGGCGCGGCTCGAAGCGGCCGGGGTGACGATCACACCGTTCGCGGCGTCTGCGCCGTGACCGGGAACGGTCACCCGCAGGTGCCGGCGACTCCGTCGCGGACGGGCGGGCTCGCCGTCGAGGTGCTGACGGTGGGCGACGAGGGCCTGCTGCTGGACGTGGCCAACCTCGACGCCGTGCTCGCGCTCGAGGCCGTCGTACGTGCGGCGGTCGAGGCCGGCGGGCCGGCCTGGGGAGTCGTGACCGACGTGGTGCCCGCCGCCCGAACGGTGCTGCTGCTCATCCGCGAGGGTGCCGACCTCACGGCGCTGCGCCGAGCCCTTGCCGAGCTGATGACATCCGACGTCGTGCGACCTGGGCACGGTTTCGGCGGTGGACCGGGGCCGACAACCGTGGGTATGCCGCACGAGGTCGAGATCGTGGTGCGCTATGACGGGCCCGACCTCGGCGAGGTCGCCGCCCACACCGGGCTGACCCCCGCCGAGGTCGTCGCCGCCCACACCGGCACCCCGTGGCGGGTGGCGTTCGGCGGCTTCGCGCCAGGCTTCGCCTACCTCGTCGGCGGCGACCCACGCCTGCCCGTCCCCCGCCGCGAGCGGCCACGCCCGTCGGTGCCCGCTGGGTCGGTGGGGCTGGCCGGGGAGTTCTCAGGGGTCTACCCGCGGTCCTCCCCCGGCGGCTGGCAGCTGCTCGGCACCACCGAGGCCGTGCTCTGGGACGCTGACCGCGAGCCCCCTGCCCTGCTCGGCCCCGGCACCACGGTGCGCTTCGTCGACGAGGCGGCGCCCACATGATCCCCACCCTCCAGGTGCTGGCCACCGGCCCAATGGTGCTCGTCGAGGACGACGGGCGGCCGGGTTTGGCAGCCGTCGGGGTGGGCCGCTCCGGTGCCGCCGACCGCGCCTCCTACCGGCTGGGCGCGCGGCTCGTCGGCCACGCCCCCGGCCGCGCCGCGCTCGAGGTGCTGCTCGGTGGCCTCACCGTGCGCGCCCACGGGCGGGTCACCGTCGCGCTGACCGGCGCCCCCGCGCCCACCACCGTCGACGGACGCCGGGTCGCCCACTCGAGCCTGGTCGACGTACCCGACGGCGCCACCCTCACCCTCGGGATGCCGGCCACGGGCCTGCGCACCTACCTCACCGTGCGCGGGGGCATCGACGTGCCGCCGGTGCTCGGCTCGCGCTCGACCGACACCCTGTCGCAGCTCGGGCCGCCGCCGGTGCAAGTGGGCGACGTGCTGCCGGTGGGACCGCCGGGCCCGCACTTCCCCACCGTCGACCACGCGGCGCACCCCTCGCCGGACCGCGGCGACCCGGCGGTGCTCGAGGTGCTGCCCGGCCCGCGCGCGGCCTGGGTCGGCGGCTGGGCCACGGGCCTGGGCGGCCTGCTCGGGGTGCAGCGCGAGGTGTCCGCGGACAGCGACCGGGCCGGGGTGCGACTGGCCGGCCACCCGGTGCAGCGGGCGACTCCCTGGCGCGACGTCGAACTGCCCAGCGAGGGGATGGTGCGCGGCGCCGTGCAGGTGCCGCCCGGTGGCGAGCCGGTGCTCTTCCTCGCCGACCACCCCGTGACCGGCGGCTACCCCGTGGTCGCCGTGCTCACGGCATCCGCTTGCGACCGCGCCGCCCAGCTGCGGCCGGGCGAGGCGGTGCGGCTGGCCCGGGCGGGCACGCTCAGCTGAGGTGCGTGGGCTGGACGTCGCTGCGGTGGCGGTGGTCGCTGCCGGCCTTGACCCCACCCTGGCCGCCGTGCGGCGTGGTGGTGCCCGGCGGCTCGAACCGCACGATGACCGACTTCGACGTCGGGCAGTTGCTGCCGTCGGCCACCGAGTCGAGCGGCACCAGCACGTTGCACTCCGGATAGTAGGCGGCGGCGCAGCCACGCGAGGTCGGGTACGACACGACACGGTAGTCACGGGCCACCCGCTCCGAGCCGTCCTCCCACACCGACACGACGTCGACCACCTGCTCCGGCTCCAGCCCCAGGTGGGCGAGGTCGTCGGGGTGCACCATCACGACGTGCCGGCCGCCGGCGAGGCCGCGGTAGCGGTCGTCATGGCCGTAGATGGTGGTGTTGAACTGGTCGTGGCTGCGCAGGGTCTGCAAGAGCAGGTGGCCCTCTGGCACCTCGAGCACGTCGAGCGGGCTGACCCCGAACTCTGCCCTGCCGGAGGGAGTTTCAAATGTCCGGGTGTCGCGCGGAGCGTGCGGCAGCACGAAGCCGCCGGGCCGCTTCACCTTCTCGTCGTAGGCGTCGCAGCCCGGCACGACGTGCCCGATATGGCGTCGGATCACGGTGTAGTCCTCGGCCATGGCGTCCCAGTCGATGCGCGAGCCCTCGGGCAGTGAGCCCAGCGTGGCCTCCGCGATGCGGCAGACGATCCACGGCTCGGAGCGCAGGTGAGGGCTGGCCGGCTCGTTGCGCCCCACCGACAGGTGCACGCTCGACATCGAGTCCTCCACCGTCACGCCCTGCCAGCCCGCCCGCCGCACGTCCTTCTCGGTGCGGCCCACGCACGGCAGGACCAGCATCTGCCGACCCGGCAGCACGTGGGTGCGGTTGAGCTTGGTCGACACCTGCACGTTGAGGTCGAGCGAGCGCAGTGCCTCGTGCGTCACCTCGCTGTCGGGGGTGGCCGCCGCGAAGTTGCCGCCCAGCCCGAACAGCACCTTCAGCCGTCCCTCCTTCATCGCGCGCACGGTGTTGACGACGTCGTGGCCGCGCTCACCCGGCGGGTCGAAGCCGAACTCCTGCCGCAGCCGCTCCGCGAAGTGGTCGGGCAGCTTCTCCCAGATGCCCATGGTGCGGTCGCCCTGCACGTTGGAGTGCCCGCGCACCGGGCACAGCCCGGCGCCCGGCTTGCCGATGTTTCCCTGCAGCAGTGCGACGTTGGTGATCTCCTTGATCGTTGCGACCGCGTTGCGGTGCTGGGTGATGCCCATCGCCCAGCAGATGACGGTGCGGTCGGATGCCGCGAACAGCTCGGCCACGCGCTCGATCTGGGCACGCGGCAGCCCGGTGGCGCGCAGCACGGCATCCCAGTCGAGCCGCGAGATGTGGTCGCGCCAGGTCTCGTAGCCGGTGGTGTGGCGGTCGACGAAGTCGAGGTCGACCGCGCCCTTCTCGACGAGCAGCGCGCCGATCGCCTGGAACAGCGCGAGGTCGCCGTTGAGGCGGATGGAGAGGTACTCGTCGGCCAGTTCGGTGCCGACCCCGGTGAGCCCCTTGACCTTCTGCGGGTTGTCGAAGCGCATCAGCCCGGTCTCGGGCAGCGGGTTGACCGCGACGATGGTGGCCCCGCGCTCCTTGGCCTTCTCGAGGGCGCTGAGCATGCGCGGGTGGTTGGTGCCCGGGTTCTGGCCGGCGATGACGATGAGCCGCGCGTCGTGGATGTCCTGCAGGCTCACCGACCCCTTGCCGATGCCGATGCTCTCGGCCAGCGCGACCGAGGTCGACTCGTGGCACATGTTCGAGCAGTCCGGCAGGTTGTTGGTGCCGAAGGCGCGGGCGAACAGCTGGAGGGTGAACGCCGCCTCGTTCGACGCTCGCCCGCTGGTGTAGAACGCTGCCTCCCCCGGCTCGTCGAGGCCGCGCAGCGTCGTGGCCACGAGCGCGATCGCGTCGTCCCACGAGATCGGCTCGTAGTGCGTGCCACCCTCGCGCGCCACCATCGGCTCGGTGATCCGCCCCTGCTGGCCGAGCTGGTAGTCGCTCCACGTCGCGAGCTGGGCAACCGGGTGGGTCGCGAAGAACGCGGGGTCGGCCCGGCGGGTGGTGCCCTCCTCGGCCACCGCCTTGGCACCGTTCTCGCAGAACTCCGCGAGGCTGCGGTGCTCGGGGTCCGGGTCGGCCCAGGCGCAGCCCATGCAGTCGAACCCGTGGGTCTGGTTGAGCCGGCCCAGCGTGGTCGCGGCCCGCACCGGACCCATCTGGCCGGCCGCCCGGTTCAGGGCGACACCGACGGCCTCCACCCCGGCGGCCGAGCGGCGGCGGTGGTGCCGGTCGATCTGCACCGGGTCGACGTCCTGGTCGGGGGCACCCCGCCACGGTTCGAGCATGCGGGTCAGCCGGCTGCGGTCATCGGACATGCGCGCCACGGTGCCACTGCAGCGTGTGTCGGGATGGCTTGCGTTACCTGTGAAATCGTCGCAGGTCAGGCCCAGGCGTCGGTGACCTCGGATCGCCCGACGTCCGGGTGGCGGCTACCCCGGACGCTGCATCCGCACTCGGCGTCGAGGCTGGGCGGTGGGACGGCATCCGGACGGAGGTGACAGCCGGCCGGAACCTACGCTACCGTAACTTACGGTAGCGAAACCTACGCGAACGTAGGTTCCCCTCAGACGAAGGTGGCACCCATGGCCGCGACTCCCACCGAGACCGTCCCGAGCGAGCCCCTGGCGCCGACCCGGGCCCGCCCGGCGATCATCCAGGGCGGGATGGGCGTGGCCGTCTCCGGGTGGCTGCTGGCCCGCGAGGTCTCGCGCGCCGGTCACCTCGGGGTCGTCTCCGGCACCGCCATGGATGCCGTGCTCGCCCGCCGCCTGCAGGACGGCGACGAGGGCGGGCACTACCGGCGCGCCCTGGCCCACTTCCCCAGCCCCGCGATGGCGCAGCGGGTGCTCGACACCTACTTCGTCGAGGGCGGCCGCAGCGCCGACGCGCCCTACAAGCCACTGCCCAAGCTGACGCTGAACACCGTGCGCGCCGGCCAGGAGCTCGCCGTGGTGGGCAACTTCGCCGAGGTCTGGCTGGCCAAGGATGGCCACGACGGCGTCGTCGGCATCAACTGCCTCGAGAAGATCCAGCTCGCGACACCCACCGCCCTGCTCGGGGCGATGCTCGGCGGCGTCGACTACGTGGTGATGGGCGCCGGCATCCCGCGCGAGGTGCCGCAGCTGCTGCGCGCGCTCGCGGCCGGCGAGGTCGGCCGCATCCCGGTCGACGTGGCCGGCAGCACCACCCACCGGTTCGTCGAGGCCGACCCGCGCGACCTGCTGGGCGCCGACCTACCGCCCCTGACCCGGCCCGACTTCCTGGCGATCGTCTCGCTCGACCAGCTGGCCTCCTACCTGCACCGCGACCCCGAGATCCGCCCCGACGGGTTCGTCGTCGAGCGGCCCCCGGCGGGCGGCCACTCGGCCCCGCCGCGCGGGAAGATGCAGCTCGACGAGCACGGGGCGCCGATCTACGGCGCGCGCGACGAGGCCGACGTGTCGAAGATGGCCGCCCTCGGCCTGCCGTTCTGGATGGCCGGCGCCTACGGCACGCCCGACCAGGTGGCCGCCGCGGTCGAGGCCGGTGCAGTCGGCGTGCAGGTGGGCACCCTGTTCGCGCTGTGCGCGGAGTCCGGGCTCACGGATGCCGCTCGCGACCTCGCGCTCGACCGGCTGCGGGCCGGTGACCTCACCGTGCGCAACGACCCCCGGGCCAGCCCGACCGGCTTCCCGTTCAAGGTGGTGCAGCTCGAGGGCACGGTGAGCGCGGCCGAGGTGTACGAGTCGCGAGAGCGGCTGTGCGACCTGTCGTACCTGCGACAGCCGTACGAGCGCGCCGACGGCACGGTCGGCTTCCGCTGCGCCGGCGAGCCCGTGCACATGTTCGTGAAGAAGGGCGGTGCGGCCGAGGACACCGAGGGCCGCAAGTGCCTGTGCAACGGGCTCACCGCCACCATCGGTCTCGGCCAGCACCGCAAGGACGGCTACGACGAGGCGCCGCTGGTCACTCTCGGCGAGGACCTCGTCGGCGTGGAGGAGCTCGGCCGGCGCCACCCGCAGGGCTGGACCGCCGCGGATGCCGTCAACTACCTCCTCGAGTCGCTCCCGGTGGCCGCGACGGTGACGACGACCTTGCCGCGGGCGTGACCGCCGCTGACGTGGTCGATGGCCGCGGGCGCCTGCGCCAGGGGGAAGGTGCGCTCGAGCGCGGGACGCACGCCGCCGCGCTCGATCACCTCGGTGAGGGCAGCGAGGTCGGCGCCGTCCTCGGAGGCCACCAGCATCACCAGCCGCTGCTTCACGAAGGGTGACAGCAGCGCCGCGCCCATCGATCGCTGCAGGCCGCCGAGCCACCGGCCCTCGTTCTCGCTGCCCACGATCACCAGGCAGCCACGCTCGGTGACCAGGCCGCGCAGCGCGCGAACGCGCCGGTGCCCCCCAATGTCGAGCACCACGTCGAACCGCTCATCGAGGGTCTCGAGCGGCGTCGTCGTGTGGTCGACGACCCGCTCCGCGCCGAGGCTGCGCACGAGGTCGGCCTTGGCCGGCCCACAGACCCCGGTGACGTGAGCGCCGAGGTCGACGGCGAGCTGCGCGGCATACGACCCGACCCCGCCCGACGCGCCGATGACGAGCACCCGGTCGCCGGCCTTCACCCCGCCGGTGCGCACGGCCTGCAGCGCGGTGAGCGCCGACACCGGCACGGCCGCGGCCTCCTCCACCGACAGGTTCGCCGGTCGTCGGGCCAGTCGGGTGAGGGGTACGACGGCGAGCTCGGCGAACGACCCGCGCGCAGTGCCGTAGACGGCATCCCCGACGGCGTAGCCGGTGACGCCGTCGCCGAGCGCCACGACCGTGCCGGCGACGTCGCGGCCCGGGGTGCGGTCGCGAGGGCTGCGCAGCCCGAGCGCGAGGCGCGCCGCAAGGGGCCGGCCCGCCATCAGGTGCCACGTGCCGCGGTCGACGCCGGCCGCGCCGACGCGCACCAGCACCTCCCCCGGACCGGCGACGGGGTCGGGGACCTCGTCGAGGCGGAGCTGGTCGGTGCTGCCATAGCGGTCCTGGACGATGGCCTGCATGGGGTTTCCTTACGCTGTAAGTCGGACTGGTTGGGCAACGGTAGCCTTACACCGTAAGATATGGCAAGCCCCGATCTCTCGCAGCCACCCCAAGGAGCCCGGATGCCGCCCGCCCGCCGCCCACTGCACCGCGACCGTGTCGTCGCCGAGGCCATGGCGCTGGCCGACGAGCCGGGGCTGACGGCCCTGTCGATGCGAGCCCTCGCCGGGCGGCTGGGCGTCGAGGCGATGTCGCTCTACCACCACGTCGCCGGCAAGGAGGCGCTGCTCGACGCGATGGTCGATGCGGTGTTCGCCGAGCTGCACCTGCCGGTGATCGACGCGGACTGGCGGGCCGAGCTGCGCGCCCGGTCGGTGTCGGGACGGGCGGCACTGCTGCGGCATCGCTGGGCCGTCGGGCTGATGGACTCCCGGCGCACCCCCGGTGCCGAGTCCCTGCGCCACCACGACGCCGTGCTCGGCTGCCTCCTGACGTCCGGGTTCTCGCTGCACGCTGCCGGCACGGCGTTCGCCCTGCTCGACGCGCACCTCTACGGGTTCATGGCGCAGGAGGTCAGCCTGCCGTTCGAGGGGGAGGCAGACCTCGCCGCCCTGGGTGCCGAGATCCTGGGACCAGAGGTGCGTGCCGCCTACCCCCACTTCACCGCCTTCGCCGAGGGCCGCGCCCTGCAGCCCGGCTACTCGTTCGGCAACGAGTTCGAGGTGACCCTCGACCTCGTGCTGGGGGCGCTCGCCGGGCTGCGAACCACGGAACCGGCCGGCACGGCATCCGCGACGACGTCGTCGGTGACGATGCCGCCGATCGAGGTGTCGGTGCCGGTGCTCGGGGTCGACGGGTGCCCGGGCGGCTGGGTCGGGGCCGTGCTGGTGCCGGGAGCACCGCGCCCGCGTGTGGTCGTCGCGCCCACCATCGACGCGCTCGTCGAGACGGTGCGCGCCGAGCTCGACGTGCAGGTGGTCGGCATCGACATCCCGATCGGCCTGCCGGACAACTCGATCCGGCAGGCCGACGTGCTCGCCCGCCGCGCGCTGCCCGGCCGGGCCAGCTCGGTCTTCACGACCCTGACCCGCCCCGCCTACCTCGCCGTTGACCGCGCCGCGGCGGATGCCGTCAACCGGGGCCTCAGCGGGCAGGGCGTCGGAGCCCAGGCGTTCGCCCTGCGGGCCAAGATCCTCGAGGTGGACACCTGGCTGCGCGGCCGACCGACCGTCGAGGTCGTCGAGGTGCACCCGGAGGTGTCCTTCGCGACGATGGCGGGCGCGCCCCTGCCGGGCAAACGCACGGCGCAGGGGCAGCAGGCGCGGCTCGACGCGTTGGCCGCCGCTGGTATCGCGCGACCCTCGGTGCTCAAGGGCAGCGGCTACGCCCCGGACGACGTGCTCGACGCCTGCGCCGTTGCCTGGTCGGCGCATCGGCGGGCGACGGGCGAGGCGCACTGGCTGCCAGACCCGCCCGAGGTCTTCTCGGACGGCATCCGGGCCGCGATCGTCGCCTGAACCGGTCTGCCCTGAAGGTGGTGACGTGCCCGCACGGCTGGCAGGGTTGCAGGATGACCGCACGGGTGTCCCACACGACCATCGACTGCCGCGACGCGTACACGCTCTCCGAGTGGTGGAAGGGGGTGCTCGACTATGTCGACGTCGAGGGCGACCCCAACCTCCCCGGCCACGAGGAGTGCATGATCCTCAGCCGCGACGGCGGCCACAAGCTGCTCTTCATCGAGGTGCCGGAGGGCAAGTCGGGCAAGAACCGCATCCACCTCGACCTCGAACCGGTCGACGGGAGCCGCGACGTCGAGCTCGCTCGGCTGCTGGAGCACGGGGCCGTCGAGGTGGCCGACCACCGCGGGCAGTACGGCCCCGGCACCGGCTGGGTGATCCTCGCCGACCCCGAGGGCAACGAGTTCTGCATCCTGCGCAGCCTCGCCGAGCGTGAGGCCGCCCCGGGCGCCGAGACGGCCACTCCCGGCTCCTGACCCGTCCCCGGATCGACCAATAGGTCACTCCAGCCCCCTGACCCGTCCCCGAATCGACCAATAGGTCACTTCAGGGACGGGTGACTTCCCAGACTCAGTCGGCGACGAGGATGACGTGGAGGTGGCGGGGGCCGTGCACGCCCTCGACCCGGCTCAGCTCGATGTCGCTGGTGGCCGACGGTCCGCTGATCCAGGTCTGGGGTCGGTGCGGGTCGAGCCGGGCGAAGGCGTCGGGCACGTCAGGCACCACCTGGTCCTCGCGCACGACGCAGACGTGGAGGTCCGGCAGCAGGGTGACGACGCGGCGGCCCTGCCCCGGTCCGTGGTCGAGCACGACGGTGCCGGTCTCGGCGATGCCGATGGCTGCCGTGGTGACGACGGCGCCGATGGCGTCGAGCTCGGCGTGGGTCAGACCCTCGTCGACGCCGGCTCCCGCGACGTCGAGCTCGAGCCCGGGCGGCACGACGACGGATGCCGTGCCGCCGAGTGCCGACGCGACGGCATCCGCCAGATCGGCTGCGGCGCAACGAGTCACCGTGGCACGGTAGTCGGCGACCCGCTCGGCGAACAGGTCGAGCATCGTGCTTCGGTCGAGGACCGGCGGCGGGGCAGCGCCCGAGGGGGGCGACGTCTCGGATGCCGTGGCCCCGTCACCCCCGCGCGCATACGGGGCGTCCGGCTCCGACGGTCGACCCGGTGCCAGGGCGGCCCGCACCGCCGCCAGCACGTCGTCGCGGGCGCTCATCGCCGGCCCTCGTCGCGGCCGACGCGCTTCCACCAGGCGCGGAACGACTCGGCCGGCGGCAGTGGCAGGTCGCGGGCCTGGGTCCAGCGCGACCCCGGCCAGGGCAGCCAGGCCAACGCGCGGCGACCACCCGGCATCCCACGGCCGCGGCCGAACCGACCGACCAGCCCGGAGGCACGCTCACCGAGGCCCATCCGGGAGGCATCGCCCATTCCCCACGATGCCGCGCGCATGGCGACCGCCTCGGCCTTGGGCACGGTGTCGCCGCGATGCGAGTCGACGACCTGCGTGCGCAGGTGCACCAGGATGCCGGGGATGTCGATCGCGACCGGGCAGACGTCGGCGCACGCACCGCACAGGGTGGACGCGTACGGCAGCGAGTCGACCTGGGCGTCGGTGCCCACCCCCTTGAGCAAGGGGTTGAGGATGGCCCCGATCGGGCCCGGGTAGACCGAGCCGTAGGCGTGCCCACCGACCCGCTCGTAGACCGGGCACGAGTTCAGGCAGGCCGAGCAGCGGATGCAGCGCAGCGCCTGCCGCCCGACCTCGTCGGCCAGCGCCCGGGTGCGGCCGTTGTCGAGCAGCACCACGTGCACCTCCTGCGGCCCGTCGCCGGGCGTCACCCCGGACCAGGTGGACGTGTAGGGGTTCATCCGCTCACCCGTCGACGAGCGGGGCAGCAGCCGCAGGAACACGTCGAGGTCGGCCCAGGTCGGCACCAGCTTCTCGATCCCGACGACGGTGACGAGCACTTCGGGCAGGGTCAGACACATCCGCCCGTTGCCCTCGGACTCCACGACGACCAGCGTGCCCGATTCCGCGACAGCGAAGTTCGCGCCGCTCACCGCCATCTTCGTCGCGAGGAACTTCTCGCGCAGGTGCAGCCGTGCCGCGCCGGCCAGCTCGGCCGGGTCGTTCGTCAGCCCGTCGGGGGCGGGGCGCCCGGCGGCGGCCATCTTGTCTCGGAAGATGTCGCGGATCTCGGAGCGGTTGCGGTGGATCGCCGGCACCAGGATGTGGCTGGGGAGGTCCCCGCCGAGCTGCACGATGAGCTCGGCCAGGTCGGTCTCCCACGCCGCAATGCCCTGTGCGGCAAGGGCTTCGTTGAGCTCGATCTCCTGGGTCGCCATCGACTTGACCTTGACGACCTCGTGGATGCCGTGCGCCTTCGCCACGTCGGCGACCACCGCGCAGGCGTCGGCCGCGTCGCGCGCCCAGTGCACGGTCGCCCCGCGCGCCGTGAAGGCGGCCTCGAGGGTCAGCAGGTGCTCATCGAGGTGTGCGAGAGTGGCGTCCTTGATGCCGGCCGCCCGCTGCCGCAACGACTCCCAGTCGTCGATCTCGGCGACCACCCCGGCACGCTTGGCCCGGATCGTGCCCGTGGCGTGGGCCAGGTTGCGCCGCAGCTGGGTGTCGGCCAGGGCCGCTCGGGCCGCGACCGGGAACGGCGGCATCCCCAGGAACGTGGCGTGCTCAGGCGCCGTGGTCATGACCTGACCACCTTCACGCGGTGGGGCAACTTTGACCAATTGGTCGATTGTGTCCCGGTCATGAGGTCACCTCTGCCGGGTCGTCGGCCGTCGACGCCAGCACCTCGGCCAGGTGCATGGTGCGGATGCCGGCCCGCTGCCGCGAGAGTAGCCCACCGACGTGCATCAGGCACGACGAGTCGCTCGCCACCAGCACCTCCGCGCCGGTCGACCGCACGTGCGAGGCCTTGTCCGAGCCCATCGCCACCGACGTCTCGGAGTTCTTCACCGCGAACGTCCCACCGAACCCGCAGCACTCCTCGGCCCGCGGCAAGGGCACCAGGTCGATGCCGGCCACCGCACCCAGCAGCCGGGTCGGGCGGTCGCCCACCCGGAGCATCCGCAGCGAGTGGCACGTCGGGTGGTAGGTCACCCGGTGGGGGAACGACGCCCCCACGTCGACCACCCCCAACACGTCGACCAGGAACTCGCTCAGCTCCAAGGTCCGCGGCGTGGTGCGGGACACGGCATCCACCAACCCGGCATCGCCCGACCGCGCGGCGACCAACGCGTGCTGATGGCGCACCGACCCCGCACACGACCCCGACGGCACCACCACGTGCTCGTAGCCGTCGAACGCCGCCACGAAGGTGCGCACCAGCGGCACCGCCTCGTCGAGGTAGCCGGTGTTCACCATCGGCTGCCCGCAACAGGTCTGGGCATCCGGCACGTCCACGTCACACCCCAGCCGGCGCAGCAGGCGCACCGTCGCGCGCACGGCATCCGGGAACATCGCGTCCCCGATGCAGGTCGACATCACCGCCACTCGCACGTCGCTCGCACCCCTCTCGGCCATTCGGTGGTCCTACCGCACCGTAGCCCGCAACGGGCTCCACCGGGAGGTGAGAGCCTGTGGGCATGCGCGAGGTGGTGCAGCTGGTGGCCGTGCTCGGCCGCGGAATCGTCGACCCGGACGAGCCGGTGGTCGCCGCTGACGACCTCGGCCTCACCCGCGGCGACGGGTGCTTCGACTCCGCCCGGGTCATCACCGACACGACCGGCCACGCCACGGTCGTCGACCTCGACGCGCACCTCGACCGCCTCGCCGCCTCCGCGCGCACCATGGACCTCGACACCCCCACGCACGATCAGTGGCACGGCCTGGTCGCAGAGGCCGTGGCCGCGTGGTCGACACCGGGCGAGGCGGTGCTCAAGCTGCTGCTCACCCGCGGGCGCGAGTGGCGGGCTGACGCCGGGCCGACGGCGCTGGTCACGATCACCTCGAGGCGCCCGGCACCCGCCGACCGCGGTGGCGACACCGGGCCACCGCGCACCATCACCGCGGTCACCCTGAGCCGGGGCCACCCGAGCGACGCCTTCACCGACGCGCCGTGGCTGCTCGGCGGCGTCAAGACGCTGTCCTACGTCGTGCACGCCGCAGCGACCCGCGAGGCCCGACGTCGGGGGGCGGACGACGTCGTCTTCACCTCCACTGACGGCTACGCCCTCGACGGCCCGACGTCGGGCCTGCTCGTCGCGCGCGACGGCGCCCTGCTCAGCACCCCCACCGGTGGCACCGGCATCCTGGAGTCGCTCACCGTGGCCGCCGTGATGGCGCGGGCGCGCGCTGACGGCTGGGCGACCCGCTACGAGCTCGTGCCCGTCGCGCACCTGTTCACGGCGGATGCCGTGTGGCTGGTCTCGTCCGGACGTGGGCCCGCGCTCGTCACCACGCTCGACGGCCGGGCGTTGCCCGCCGACCCGGGGCTCGCCGCCCGCATCGCCCGGTACGCCGGCTTCTGAGCCCACCACACCCAGCCACCCACAGCCGAACCACTCACAGCCCAGCCACCCCGCGTCATCCGACGCCACGCGACCGACGGATACTGGGGCTCCGCACCCGTGCCCCCCGAGGAGACCCCCCATGCGCTGGACCCCCGACCAGATCGGCGACCTGTCCGGAACCACGGCCCTGGTGACCGGCGCCAACTCCGGCATCGGTCTCGTCGAGGCCCGCGAGCTGGCCCGGCACGGCGCCGACGTGGTTCTCGCGGTGCGCAACACGGATGCCGGTGAGGCCGCCGCCGCGCGGATCCGCGGCATCGGCGTGCCGGGCACCGTGCGCGTCGAGCGGCTCGACCTCGCCTCGCAGGAGTC
>JBBQNZ010000111.1:0-14160 GCA_038330415.1 Actinomycetales bacterium
GCGCGCCTCACCGGCCAACACCAGCCGCGCCGAGCGCTCGTCCAAGTGCGGCAGCACCGCCTCGAACTTTGCCTTCAACACCGACTCCACGTCCCCAGCAACAGCCATACCGCATTATCGCTGCCAACTAGCCATATGGAGCACTTATTCACTGACGATTCCTAAGCGATCCGGCCCCGCGTCATACGGCCGCGTGATCTCCAATGTTCCGGAGCCGCGTGGGTCAGGTGTGGTCACTGCGCCGTTCGGCCAAGACGAGGGCGACGTCGTCGGTGAACTGGTGCCCGACATGGTGAGTGAGCGCGCTGACCCACCGGTCCAGGGCCTGCTCAAGGGTCCCCTGCGACAGCAGGCCGGCATGCGCGGTGACTTCGAAGAAGCGGCCTTGGTTGTCGCGGCTTTCGGTGGTGCCGTCGGTGTACAGCAGGAGCCGGGTCCCGGGCGCCCAGGTGGTGCGGACGAGGGTTGGCTGCGGGTGCAGGCCCAGCGGCGGCACGGGGTCGCCGGTGTCCAGCACCTGGGGCAGGGCACCGCAGGCTGGGTGAATGAGCAACGGGGGCAGGTGGGCGATGTTGACCACCGCGAGCGACCCGTCCAGTCCGAACTCGACCAGGACCGCGGTGACGAAGTCCTCCAGGCCGGCGACGGAGGTGACGACCAGGTCTAGCTCGCGGGCCACGCCGGTCAGGTCGGGCGTTGACCCCGCCGCTCGTCGGAAGGCGCCGAGCACGGTCGCGGCCAGCTGCACCGCATCTAGGCCTTTGCCCTTGACGTCGCCCACGATGGCGCGCGTGCCGTAGGGCGTGCTGACCACCTCGTAGAGGTCGCCTCCGATGCGTGCTTCCTCCGCGGCGGAGACGTATCTGGCCGCGAACCCGACGTCCCGCACGGCGGTGGGCAGCGCGCGAAGGACCGCTCGCTGCGCGGTCTCGGCGATCAGCGTCATCCGGGCGATCCTCCTCTCGCGGCGTTGCCGGGAGGCAGCGATGGCGACCGCGGTGGCCGACAGCGCGGCAGCCACCACCAGCCGAAGTCCCCACTCGAGCGAGCCGAGGTTGTCGTTCCACGAGAACGACATCGCCGACGCCGCAACGACCGCGGTGCCGGTGACGACCGTCCTGCGCACCGTGACCAGCGCGCCGGCCAACACAGCGGCCAACCCGTACGAACCAGACAGGGCCACGGTGGGAATGGCCGCGTCGATGACGATCGTGCCGATCAGGACCAGCCAGCACATCGCCCACAGCAGCGCATCGCGCGTGCCGGCGCGATCGGCATCCATGTGAGCTCCTCACCGTGCCTTGTACAGCCATGGTGAGACGTCCCAACCACCCGGCACAATGGCTCGACCGGATGGCCCCATCGCAGCCTCACCACTGGAACTGCCGGGGACGGCAAGACAGGTGACGAAGCGACCAGGCTGCCCCAAGGCGGACCGAGGGCTCCACCGGCTCCCAATGAAAGGGGTCTGGCCCGGTCCCGCCACGCCCCGGGCGTGCACGGAAGACTCGACCGATCCGCGTGCCCGCGGTTCGGTGCAGCACCGCCGTGCGGCCACCCCAGTGCTCTCTGGGGCACCGCGGCATCCGGGGCCTGTCGCGGCTGTCTTGCGGGATACCCCACGAAAGCTCCGCCGACGGCAACAGAGACACACCCAGTAGAAGCCCAGGTGCACCCGCCCGATGCGGGCCAGGATTCGTCGCCAGACCAAGCTGGTCGGCGCCTCGGCGAAGCCCCGATGGGGTCTCGATCGGCCATTTCATCCGACACGTATCCGACACGTTTGCCAAACGACACGGCCCCCGATCTGCGTTTCCGCAGGTCAGGGGCCGATGGTGGTGGTGGATGTGAAGGGACTCGAACCCATGGCCTCTCGCGTGTGAAGCGAACGCTCTAACCAACTGAGCTACACATCCGGGTGCCTGACGGCCTGCCGAGGATATACGGACCTCACGACTCCGCGGAAATCGACCGGCTTGCCGAACGACCGACAACCAGCCTACAGACCGGCGTTGGCGTGCAGCCACGCCTCCCAGCCGTCCGGCAGGAGGCCGGGCACCCCGGTGAGCAACATCGTCAGCCACAGCGCGAACCCCACGAAGGCGACGGTGACCAGCCCGACCAGTCCCTTGACCCACCACGGCTGCACCCGCACCCACTGCTCCCAGGCGCGCACCTTGTTCTTGACGAACTCCAGCAGCCGCGAGGCCGGCTCGAACTCCGAGGACCACACCCCGATGCCGAGGATGACGATGACCCAGCCGGGGCCGGGCAGCGGCACCAGCGCGAGGCCGCCGAGCACCATCACGAGCCCCACGACGAACACCGCCCCCTGGTACAGCGGCCGCCACCGCGGGCTGGCGCGGATGCGCCGGCGCCACTCCCAGTCATCCTCGTCATCGGCGTCGCGCAACAGGTGGCGGCGCTCGTCCTCGGGCGTCACGGGTCGACCCCCAGGGCGGCGTGGGCGGCCCAGACCTGCTGCAGCCGCGCCGACACCGGCCCGGGGGCGGTCAGCGGCCGGCCGTCGACGGCCGACACCGGGAAGACGTCCTTGATCGAGGAGGTCAGGAAGACCTCGTCCGCGCGGGCGAGCACGTCGAGCGGGAGCGCCTCCTGCACCACGTCGATGCCGTCGGCCGCACTCCACTCGAGCACGAGCTCACGGGTGATGCCGGCCAGGCAGCCGCTGTCGAGCGGCGGCGTGCGCACCGCCCCGTCGAGCACCACGAACACGTTGCTCCCGGTGGCCTCGCACAGCTCATCGCGGGTGTTGGCGAAGATCGCCTCGAGCGCGCCCTGTGCCTTCGCGTGGGCCAGCGCGATGACGTTGTCGGCGTACGACGTCGTCTTCAGCCCGGCTGTCGCCGCGCGCTCGTTGCGAACCCACGGCACCGTGACGACCGCGCCGTGCGCCTCCGGCCGCGCGTGCGGCACAGCCGTGACGATGTGGGTGAGGTCGGAGTCGTGCCGGTCCGAGCCGAGGGGCCCGCGACCGCCCGTCACGGTGAAGCGCAGGCGACCGAACTCGATCGGCTCACCACTGAGCACGGCGTCGATGCCTTCGCGGATGCGGTCGTGGTCGGCCGCCGGAAGGCCGAGGCCCGCCATGGTGCGGTCGAGCCGGCGCAGGTGGCGCGTGACGGCGAACGGCACTCCCGAGTCGATCTTCGCCGTCTCGAAGGCACCGTCCCCCACCGTGACGCCGTGGTCGACGGCGCTCACCGCAGGGGTGTCGGCGCCGACGAGGGCACCGTCGACCCAGACCCGGATGTCAGTCATGCGCCACAGCCTTCCATGCCCGAGCCAGCGGCCGTCGCGAGGGCGACCAGGCGCGCCGCCTTCAGCTCGGTCTCGCGCCACTCCCCCTCGGCGTCGCTCCCCCAGGTGATTCCGGCCCCGGTCCCGAACCGCAGCACCCGTCGCCCGGTGTCGTTGCGGGCGGCCCAGAACGTGCGGATGCCGACGGCGAGCTCGGCCTCGTCACGGTCGGCGTCGACCCAGCCGACAGCCCCGCAGTACGGCCCCCGCGGTACCGGCTCGAGGTCGCAGATCGCCTGCAGCGCAGTGTGTTTCGGTGCGCCGCTGACTGATCCCGGAGGAAAGCTGGCGTCGAGCAGGTCGCGCCAGGTCGTGCCCGGCCGAAGGGTCCCCGACACGTCGGAGACAAGGTGCACCAGCCCCGGGTGCTGCTCCACACGACACAGGTGGTCGACCTCCACCGAGCCGGGCAGGCTGACGTGCCCCACGTCGTGCCGCACCAGGTCGACGATCATCACGTTCTCGGCGTAGTCCTTGGCCAACAGCTCGGATGCCGTGGGTGCGGTGCCCTTGATCGGGCGCGACGTCACCCGGGAACCGTGGCGCAGGAGGTAGGCCTCCGGCGAGGCGCAGGCGACCTCGAGCCCGGCCTCGGGGAGGTCGAGCGTGGCGGCGTAGGGCGCCGGGTTGCCCGCCGCAAGGCGCGCCCCGAGGTCGGCGATCCGTGCCCGCTCGGGTAGGTCGTGCTCCATCACCCGGCAGAGGTTGACCTGGTAGACCGTGCCGGCCGCGATCCGGCGTCGCACCTCGGCGACGCCCTCGACGTAGGCCGCGTGGTCGAGGCTGGTGCGCCAGGCTCCGGGCAGGTCCGGCCACCCAGAGCCGTCCGACATCGCTGCGGAGGCGGCCCCGGCATCCGGGCCCCGCCGCACGTCGGCCATCCGCACCGCGGTCAGCTCGCCCTCGAAGGTGACGACCACCACCCAGAAGCCGCTCGCCAGGTCGTCGGCGTCGTGGCTGACCGCAGCGACACCGCGAGCCACGAGCGACCCGAACCTCGCCTCCGACACGCCCCGCATCGTATGCGGCCGGCCGTCCGGCACTCCCTCCCGCGCGCCCACGGCAGCTGAACGGAAGGCCCGCCTAGTGACCCGATCGGGCCATTGACAGCAACCGGCCACGCCCCGGACATTGAACGCACCGGCGTCTGCAGGGGCCGCCGGTCAGGGAGGTACGGCCATGACCACGTTGCCGCGTCGTTCGGTGCTCGCAGGAGGCGCGGCCGGCATGGCCGGGCTGTTCGTCAGCAGCGGCGGGGAGGTGCATGCCGTCCCACTGCGCCACGCACCGATGCTGCACGCCGCGTCGATCCCGAAGTACCGGCTCCCGCTCGCGGTCCCGACCGCGATGCCCCGCGCGTCCGCGGGGGCCGTGGACCGCTACGTGATCGGGGTCCGGCAGTTCCGGCAGCGGGTGCTGCCGCACGGCTTTCCGCAGACGACCCTCTGGGGCTACGGCTCGGAGACCAGCAAGGGCACGTACGCCTCGCCGTCGCTCACCATCGAGGCACGAGCGGGGCGCCCGGCGGAGGTGACCTGGGTCAACGGGCTGCTCAACGGCCGCAGCGGCCACTACCTGCCGCACCTGCTGCCGGTCGACCCCACGCTGCACTGGGCCAACCCACCGGGCGGCGTCGACG
The DNA here is from genome assembly GCA_038330415.1 of Actinomycetales bacterium. Classification (GTDB taxonomy): domain Bacteria; phylum Actinomycetota; class Actinomycetes; order Actinomycetales; family Dermatophilaceae; genus Fodinibacter. The sequence goes on from JBBQNZ010000111.1 coordinate 4,961, forward strand.
GCCGGGACATGCACCCCGAGTTCACCCGGACACCGGGGCCCTACCGCGGCCCGGTGCCGGCCGTGGTCCACCTGCACGGTGGCCACACCGAGGAGGAGAGCGACGGCTACCCCGAGTCGTGGTTCCTGCCGAACGCTAACGGCATCCCCCGTGGGTATGCCCGGGTCGGCTCGACCTACGAGTCGCAGTCCGCGAAGTACGCCCACCGGCACGGTGGCCCGGCGTGGCGGCCCGGGTCCTCCCAGGCCCACTACGGCAACGACCAGGCCGCCGGCACGATGTGGTTCCACGACCACACGCTGGGCATGACCCGGCTCAACGTCTACGCCGGCCCGGTCGGGTTCTACCTGCTGCGCGGCGGCGCCCACGACCTCGATCCCGGGGCGCTCCCCGACGCCGCTCGCCACGGCACCGCGACCCACGAGATCCCGATCGCCATCCAGGACCGCGCCTTCCGCAAGGACGCCAGCCTGTTCTACCCCGACACGCGCGAGTACTTCGACGGCTTCAGCGGGCCCTACGTGCCCGAGTCGGACATCGCACCGCTCTTCAACCCGGAGTTCTTCGGCAACACCATGATGGTCAACGGCCGCACCTGGCCCGACCTGAAGGTCGAGCGGCGGCGCTACCGCCTGCGCTTCCTGAACGGGTGCGGCTCGAGGTTCCTGATCCTGGCCATGGCGGCCCACCCGACCCACCGTCCTGCCACCCCGGCCACGCCGATGTGGCAGGTCGGTGGCGACGGTGGCTTCCTGAAGAAGCCGGTCGCGATGCAGCGCATCCTGCTCGCCCCCGCCGAGCGCGCCGACGTCGTGGTCGACTTCAGCCACTTCCGGTCGGGCACCGAGCTCTACCTCGTCAACGAGGGACCCGACGAGCCCTTCGGGGGTGGTGCCCCCGGCGAGGCGTTCGAGTTCGCCGATCCGGCGACCACCGGCCAGGTCATGCGCTTCACCGTCGTCGACCGGGTCGGCCCCGACACCAGCGAGCACCCCGACCAGCTCACCCTCCCGGCTCCCCCGTCGACGGGCGTCGCCACCCGCACCCGCGCCCTGGCGATCACCGAGGCCGACTCCGACGTGCTCCCCGACGTCGGCCCCCGCGCTGCTTTCCTCGGCGTCATGGACGGTGACGTGCCGGTGCCGCTCGGCTGGGACGAGGACATCACCGAGAACCCCCGGAAGGGCGACAGCGAGATCTGGGAGCTGCACAACACGACGGAGGACGCCCACCCGATCCACGTGCACCTGGTGCAGTTCGAGGTGCTCGACCGCACGGCCCCCGGGGAGCCGTCCCGTCCGCCGGAGGTCAACGAGACGGGGCGCAAGGACACCGTGATCGCCTACCCCGGCGAGGTCACCCGCATCCGTGCGCACTTCGACAAGCGCGGACAGTTCGTCTGGCACTGCCACATCCTCGAGCACGAGGACCACGAGATGATGCGCCCGTTCCGGGTGGTCTGAGCGCAGCGGCGTCAGAAGCAGCCCAGCGGCGTCAGGAGCAGGTGACGACCAGGTCGGCGCGGCCGAACGTCGCACGCACGAACGCGGCGTTCGGCTCGTCGACGGAGGCGACCCAGGCCGCGGCGACGTGCGGCGGCTTGCCGAACTCGACGTGTCGTGCCACGAGGCGCTCGGTGCGCAGCCCGGCGTCGGCCTGCACCCCCCACACTTCGTCGAGCAGCCCGCGCACCGCCGCCCACGGCCCGTCGTCGACGAGCAGGTAGTTGCCCTCGGTGACGACCACGTCGGTGCCCGCCGGCACCGCGATGGCGCCCGCCACGGACTCCTCGATCGACCGGTCGTAGGTGGGGGCCCACACGGTGTCGGGCCCGCCGCTGCGCAGCCGGGTGAGCAGCGCGGCGTAGCCGGCGCCGTCGAAGGTGTCGATGGCGCCCTTGCGGTCGGCGCGCCCCAGGGCCGCCAGCGCGACGTTGGCGAGGTGGAAGCCGTCCATCGGCACGAGCACCGCCGTGGTGCCCTCATCGCGCAGCGTCGCCACCAGGGATGCCGTGAGCGTCGACTTCCCCGCGCCCGGCTCGCCGACGACCCCGACGAGGACGGGTCGGTCGCCGCCGACGCGCGCCCGCAGGGCGCGCACCCGCTCGACAAGCCCCTCGAGCGAGGGATCGTAGCCCCCGGGGACCGCGGGGGGAGCCGGCATCCGGGCCGTCACTTCTGCCGCCCGCCGGCGAACTGCGACACGACGATCGCCACGATGGTCACGAGGAACACCTGGCCGAGCACCGCCTCCGACGACACGAGCAGGCGGGAGAGCTGCGTGGTGGGCACGATGTCGCCGATGCCGAGTGTCGACATCGTCGTGAGGCTGAGGTAGGTGAAGGCGCTGGACGGCTGCGGTTCGCCGAATGGCGGCACCGAGCTCCACACCGAGATCGCCTGGTAGATGGCGGCGTACGCCACCCCGATCTGCAGGTAGGCGGTGATCGCACCCAGCACCGTCCGCCCGCCGACGACGGTGTGCTGGGCGATCCGCCGGATGACGATGATCGGCACCACGATGACCAGGGCGACCCACAACGGGTCGGCCTGCTGGGGTGACACCGCGATCAGGCCCTCGTCGCCGACCACACCCTCGGCGAGGGAGAGGAAGGCGAGCAACCCGATGGCCACCAGCACGACCACGGTGACGACGCGGCGGGACCGCCGGCGCATCCCCACCGCCCGGGCCGCCGCGATGAGCGCGGCACCGCTCATCGCGTGGGCGAGCAGCGAGTCGCCGTAGGACGTGCCGACGTCGACCAGCGACGACACCACGATCGTCGCGATGACGAAGAACAGCACCACCCCGAACCGGTCGATGGGGTCGGCGCGCCACGAGCGCCAGCTTCGCTCCAGCCACGGGAACAGCGCCCGGGGACGGGGCAGTGGCCCGTCCTTCGGCGGTGGCTCGACCGGTTCCGCCGTCTCGGGGTGCTCGCTGCTCACCGGTGCTCCTCGGGGTGGCGCCACCACGTCGGCGGCACGGCGAGGACAACCTATCGCCACCCGCGAGAGGGTCCGCTGTGGCGCGCCGCGCCGAGGACGGGCCACCCCGGACCACGACGAGAGCCCACCACGGGTGTGGTGGGCTCTCGAGGATGTGGTGGACGCGAGAGGACTCGAACCTCCGACCCCCACCGTGTCAAGGTGGTGCGCTAACCAGGCTGCGCTACGCGTCCGTGGGGTGCTGCTGTGCTTCAAACGACTGCTCGTGCGGGTACTTCTCGAGGTGGAGACGGGATTTGAACCCGTGTACGCGGCTTTGCAGGCCGCTGCCTCGCCTCTCGGCCACTCCACCGTGGGGGCGGCTACACCCTCCGAGCGGATGACCGGGTTCGAACCGGCGACCTCAACCTTGGCAAGGTTGCGCTCTACCAACTGAGCTACATCCGCGCGCGCCGTGGTTCCGTGAAACCCCTTTGGCGTGCTCGCAGACATTATCCGATCGCCGCGACGAACTCCAAACCGGCCACCCCCGGGGCAGCCCTGCACGACGCCCGATGGTCAGCGGTCGGCGTCGACCCGTCGCCCGGCATCCACGGGGTGCTCCGGCGGCGGCGCGGACGTCGACCGGCCGGCGCCCGACATCGGCGTCAACGGGCCCCGCGCCGCCTCGCGCAGGCCCGACAGGCCGAGGTCGTCGCCGCCAGCCGCGCCGTAGCCGTCGAACGGGTCGTCCCAGCCTTCCGGTCGCCCTTCCCGCACGGAGCGGCGTCGCCGGAGCTCACCGATCCAGGCGCCGAGCCGCTCGTGCAGGGCGCGCTGCTCCTCGTGCGGGTAGAGCTCGCGGATCGACGCGTTCGCGGCCGCGCCGATGAGCACGGAGATGGCCAGGGTGTAGAGCCAGATGAGCAGCACGATCGGCGCCGACAGCGGCCCGTAGATCGACGTGCCACCGCCCAGCGACGCCGCGATGGTGCCGCGCACGACGAAGGACGCGACGATCCACAGCACCATGGTGACCACGGCACCGGGGGCGTCGCGCAGCCAGGGCGAGCGCCTCGGGGTGGACACGTGGTAGAGGCTGGTGAGGCCGCCGACGGTCAGCAGGGTGACCAGCGGCCAGTAGAGCACGATCAGCCAGTCCCACGCGTCGGGCAGGATCTCGCCGAGCAGGCTCGGCCCGAGGAGGACCAGCGGGATGGTGACGATGCCCAGGGCCAGGGCCAGGAGGTACAGCGAGAACGACAGCGCCCGGGTGCGCACGATGCCGCGCACGCCGGACTGGCCGTACATGATCGAGATGGTGTCGACGAAGACGTTGAGGGCGCGCGAGCCCGACCACAACGACAGGACGAAGCCGATCGACAGGAGGTCGAAGCGCGGCCCCGCGGCGACGTCCTGGATCGTGGGGAGCAGGGTGTCCTCGATGACGGCGGGGGTGAGGAACTGCGAGGCGTAGGAGTTGATCCCGTCGATCACGGCGTCGACCCGCACCGGCCCGATGATGTTCGCGACGTAGGCGACGCCGCCGACCAGCCCGAGGATGAGCGGCGGGAGCGAGAGCAGGGCGAAGAACCCCGCCTCCGAGGCGAGCCCCGTGACGCGGTAGCGCATGCAGATGCGGATGGTCGAGACGACGAGCCGGGCCAGCGCGAGCAGGCCGGGAACGCGTCCGAGCATCCGGCGCAGGCGCCGTCTGGCGTCGGTCATGTGGGTAACGGTAACCGCCGTACCCTGCAGTGGTGCGGACCCACGTCGTCACCAACGTTGTCCCGGCGCCCAGCGGGCTCCACGTGCTGCGCTGCGACGCCGCCCTCGCCGAGGCCGTCGACCGGTGGGTGACACCGCACGATCCAGCCGGCGCCGCCTCGCTCGACGCGCTGGGCGAGCTCGCCGGCACCCCCGAAGTGCGGCAGTGGGCCGACGCGGCCGACCGGGTGACACCGGTGCTGCGCACCCACGCGCCGACCGGCGACCGGGTCGACGAGGTCGAGTTCCACCCGGCCTACCACGCCCTGCTGGAGGTGGCAGTCGGCAACGGCCTCACCGCCGAGCCCTGGACCCGCCCGGCCGACAGCGGCGCCCACGCCCGCCGGGCCGCCGGCTTCGTCATGTGGTCGCAGGTGGAGGCCGGCCACCTGTGCCCGGTGTCGATGACGTATGCCGCGGCGCCGGCGCTCGCGGCGGAGCCCGCCGTGGCCACCCGCTGGATGCCGGGGCTCGCCTCGCGCGCCTACGACCCCGTGCTCGCGCCGATGGCCGGCAAGGCCGGTCTCACGGTCGGCATGGGGATGACCGAGAAGCAGGGCGGCTCCGACGTGCGGGCCAACACCACCGCGGCCCTTGCCGTGCCCGGCGGCCCCCTCGAGGGCGAGACCTACCGGCTCACCGGCCACAAGTGGTTCTGCTCCGCGCCGATGAGCGACGCGTTCCTCGTGCTCGCGCAGACCGGTGCCGGCGTGGGGTGCTTCCTGCTCCCGCGGGTGCTCGACGACGGCACCCGCAACGACATCCGGCTGCAGAGACTGAAGGACAAGCTGGGCAACCGGTCGAACGCGTCGTCCGAGATCGAGCTCGACGGCGCCTGGGCGGTGCGGGTCGGCGACGAAGGACGCGGCATCCGCACGATCCTCGGCATGGTGGCCTCCACCCGGCTCGACTGCGTGCTCGGCTCGACCGCCACCATGCGCGCCGCCCTGGTGCGGGCGGTGCACCACGCCCGCCACCGCAGTGCCTTCGGGGCGCTGCTCGTCGACCAGCCACTGATGCGCAACGTGCTCGCCGACCTGGCACTGGAGAGCGAGGCCGCCACCGTGCTGGCGATGCGGCTGGCCCACGCGGTCGACGCGGGCGAGGACGACCTGTCGCGCCTGGGGGTCGCGCTGGGCAAGTTCTGGGTGTGCAAGCGCACCGCCCCGATGGTCGCCGAGGCGCTCGAGTGCTTGGGCGGCAACGGCTACGTCGAGGAGAACGGCCTCGCCCGGCTCTACCGCGAGGCCCCGCTCAACTCCATCTGGGAGGGCTCCGGCAACGTGAACGCTCTCGACGTCGTGCGCGCCCTGACCCGCGAACCGGCATCCCTGGCGGCGCTGGGCAAGGAGCTGGCCCTCGCCCGCGGCCACGACCGGGTGCTCGACGCCGCGATCGACGACTGCGAGGCGGCCGGTGCGCTCGCGCTCGGCCCGGACGCCCCGTGGGGCGCCCGCCGGCTCGTCGAACGCCTTGCCCTGACCCTGCAGGCGGCGCTGCTCGTGCGTCACTCCCCCGGGCCGGTCGCCGACGCGTTCGTCGCGAGCCGACTCGGTGGTGACCACGGCGGCACCTTCGGCACGCTCGGCACCTCGATCGGGCCGGATGCCGTGTCACTGCTCTTGGAGCGCGCGCTCAGGGCGTGAGCGCCAGGCGCTCCTTCTCCGCCTCGACGTCGAAGTCGGCCGCGGGCCACTTGGGGTCCATCGCCTCGAGCGCCTCGAGCAGGAGGTTGGTGACCGCGAGCCGGGCGTACCACTTGCGGTCGGCGGGCACGACGAACCAGGGCGCGGCGTCGGTCGAGCACTGCTCGAGCGCCGCCTGGTAGGCCTGCATGTAGTCGGCCCAGTGCGCGCGCTCGTCGATGTCGCCGGGGTTGAACTTCCAGTGCTTGTCCTCACGCTCGAGCCGCTCGGTGAGGCGGGCCTTCTGCTCGGCGCCCGAGATGTGAAGCATCACCTTGACGATGACCGTGCCGCTGTCGACGACGCCCTCCTCGAAGGTGTTGATCGACGCGTAGCGGCGCGACCACGTGGCGCGCGGCACCAGGTTGTGCACCCGCACGATGAGCACGTCCTCGTAGTGGCTGCGGTCGAACACCCCGATCTGGCCGGCCCGGGGCAGGGCGTTGCGGATGCGCCAGAGGAACCGGTGCTGCTTCTCCTCGGCGGTGGGCGCCTTGAACGAGGTGATGTTCACACCCTGCGGGTCGACTGCACCCACGACGTGGCGCATGATCCCGCCCTTGCCAGAGGTGTCCATACCCTGGATGACGAGGAGCACCGAGCGCTGTCCGCCACCCTTGGACTCGGCGAAGAGCCGCTCCTGCAGGTCGCCGAGTCGCGCCTGCAGATCGCCCATCACCTCCTTGCCCTCCTTCTTGTCGCCGGTGAAGCCGGGCGTGGAGTGCGGGTCGAGGTCGGCGAGGACGAAGGCCTCGCCGGCGCGCAGCGCGTCGGCCCAGGTGACCGGCTCGACCGCCATGTCCTTGCGGGCCTTGGCGGCCTTGGCCCGCTTGCGCTGCGCCTTCTCGGCGGCCTTGCCCGAGAGCTTGCGGTCTGGCGTGACCTTCGACCGCGCCGGTGCGCCGGCTTTGCCCTTGGCGCTACCGCGCTTGGTGGTCTTCGGTGCGGCCTTGGCCTTCGATCCCTTGCCCATCGCCGCATCCTTGCAGACCAGGGGGCATGACGGGGCGCCCGCGAACGTTCGCCGCCGGTTCCAGTCGGGCTGACAGACTCGCTCGCATGCGCGTTCTCCTTGATCCCCGCCGTCCGGCGCACCCGGGCTCACGTGTCACGGCATCCGGGCTCGCGGGTCTCTACGCGTTCCCCCGCGGGCGGCGCTGGCTGCGCACCAACTTCGTCAGCACGCTCGACGGCTCGGGTGTCGGTGCCGACGGCCGCAGCGGCAGCATCAACACCCCGGCCGACAACCGGGTGTTCGCGCTGCAGCGCGACCTGTGCGACGCCGTTTTCGTCGGGTCGGGCACCGCTGCGGCAGAGGGGTACCAACGCATCACCCCCAACCACCGCCGTGCCGTTCCCCCGGCGCTCGTCGTCGTCAGCGGATCGGCGCGAGTGCCCGACGGCCTGGCCGGCCCGGTCGAGGGGCGCGGGGCGGGGCTGCTGGTGACGTGCGCCGGCGCCGGCGCCCGCGCGCTCGCTGCCGCCCGCCGCGCGCTCGGTGCGGATGCCGTGCTCGTCGCCGGTGACGACACCGTGGAGCTCCCTGCGGCGCTCGACGCCCTGGCCGAGCGCGGGCTGCGGCACGTGCTGTGCGAGGGCGGCCCGACCCTGCTCGCGGCGGCGCTGGAGGCGGGCGTCGTCGACGAGCTGGCGCTGTCGCTCGTGCCGACGGTCGTCGGGGGTGACGGCACCCGGATCACCAGCGGTGCAGCGCTCGGCGGATCGGCCGGCATCCCGCTCGTCCCACGGCTGCTGGTCGAGGAGGCGGGCACGCTGCTCGGACTCTGGCGCGTGCGTCGGTGACGCACACCGAGACAGCGGAACGTCGAGCCCGCTGCGGGCGTCCAGCAAGGCGGTGCACAGGAGGTGCGGCGTGCTCTCGGATGACGAGCTGAGGCGGCTCGAGGCCAGTGTGCCCCTGAGCGAACCGGAGAGCGCCTACGACGTGCTGCGAGTGGTCGCCTCGGACGCCGCGTGGGTGGCGGACCCGGGCGAAGGCCGTACTGCGAACGACGATCGAGGGTCTGGCGACCGGGCTGGCACCCGACGACCCTGCCTGGGCCACGATGTTTCCGCCGTGGTTCGTCGAGTCCTTCGGTGCTGCAGCCGAGGCCGCCCGTGAGCGGGAATGGCTCCAGAAGTGGCGTCATTCAGCCCGGCAGCAGCGCGTCGATCTCGAACGCGACCGCGTCTGGACCATGGTCGGCTGGTTGCTCGCCATGACCAAGGGCAACCGGACCTGGCGGTGGTGGTCCGCTGACCGTGACCTCGTCACGATCCTGGTCGACGGGCGACCGTCTCCGTCCGGCTCACTGCACTGGCTTCTCCTGCAGGCCGGTGCCCGGGAGGTCCTCGAGAACCCGGACGCCTGGGAACCGATCCCGCCGGAGGACCTGTCGTGGACTCAGCGACCTCGCAGCGCGTGGTGGGAAGCCATTCCGCCCATGTGGCCGGACCGGCTGGTGTTGGCGCTGGTGAGCCTCCCGTACATCTGCCTCGGGACGCTGGTCTACTGGGCGGCGCGCGGCTGGCCGGTGGGTGAGGTCGACGTCGACGCCCTGCCGGTCATCGTCGTGCTCGCCCTCGTGGCCGTCCCCGAGACCGTGGCGGTCGTTCTCTGGCTCCGGCTGCCGACGCGCGGGCCACGGCGGCTTCGGCACCACGTCGGCTGACGAGGCGCACCAGACGTCCAGAAAGTGCGATGGTCGCTGGCCACTCGCTCCGTGGAGCCGGATGCGGGCGGGGGGGGGCGCCGGGGGCCCCCCCCCCCCCCGGCCCCCCCCCCGGCGCCGGGGGCCCCGGGGGGGCGGGGGCGCTGGCG
>JBBQNZ010000112.1:0-14072 GCA_038330415.1 Actinomycetales bacterium
GCTGAGCAGCCTGCGCGGTCGCAAGGTCGTCCTCTACGCCTACCCCGCGGCGTCGACGCCCGGGTGCACCGCACAGGCGTGCGACTTCCGCGACAGCCTGTCCTCGCTCCAGGCGGCGGGCTACGAGGTCGTCGGCCTGTCCCCGGACCCGCCGGCCAAGCTCGCGGCGTTCACTGCCGCCCAGGGGCTCACCTTCCCGTTGCTGTCCGACCCGTCGACCGAGGTCCTGACCGCCTATGGCGCCTACGGCGAGAAGAGCCTCTACGGCAAGACCGTCGTCGGGGTGATCCGCTCGACGTTCGTGGTCGATGAGCAGGGCGTCCTGATGTCCGCGTCGTACGCCGTGAAGGCCAAGGGCCACGTCGCGAAGCTGCGTCGGGACCTGGGGATCGACGAGCGGCCGTAGGCTGCCTCTGAGCGCGAGTGGCGGAACTGGCAGACGCTGCGGCTTTAGGTGCCGCCGCCTTCGGGTGTGGGGGTTCGAGTCCCCCCTCGCGCACGGATCCGCGGTGAGGTAGGTGCCCCGCTGTCCGAGATGTCCCTGGACAGGTCCCCGCCGCTGGGCTAGGAAGGAACCGCGCCCCTGACACCGCCGCTCGCCCTGCCCCCCAGGCCGTTCACCCCCTCCGCGACCGCGATGTGTCGGTGCCCTTCGCCGCCGCACGGTCTCGATCGTCTGCGAGGACCCGTGCTCTCCTTGCCCCTCGCACGTCGCGCGACCCACCCGGCGGAGCAGCTCCGGTCCACCTGGCGGTCGCTGCGCCCCCAGCGGGGCGCGGTTGCCAACGCCCGCGACGCGGTCCGTGCTGCCGAGCGCTCGGCAACCCAGCGCCGCGAGGCCGCCCTGCTGCACGCCCGCGCCTGCGGGCCGGACTCCTGGACCCCCCTCGCCACCGGGACCCCCCTCGAGCTCAGGTCCTCGGCCGCCCAGCAGCCGGCCCGTCACGCCGTGCACTTCTACGACGACGAGGCGGCGCTGGTGGCCCAGCTCGCGGCGTACGTCGGGGCGGGTCTGGCCGACGGCGAGGTCTGCCTGGTCATCGCCTCCGCCCCCCACCTGCGCGGGCTGCACCACTCCCTCGTGCTGTCCCGGCTGTCGCGTCCGCAGGGCCGGGGGCGCCTGGTGGCGGTCGATGCCGACCAGGCCCTCGACGGGTTCATGCGCGAGGGCTGGCCCGACCCGCAGCTCTTCGACGCCACCGTCGGGCAGCTGGCGCGGGACTGCCTCGCCGAGGGCCTACCGGTCCGCGGCTTCGGCGAGATGGTCGGGATGCTCCACGCTCGCGATCAGCTCGCCGCCGCGCTCCAGCTCGAGAAGCTGTGGGAGTCGCTGCCCGCCTCCCTGGCGTTCCCAATGCTGTGCGCCTACCCGGCCCTGGGCTCGGAGCAGGAGCAGGCCGACGTGTGCGAGCACGTGCAGGCGTGCCACACGCACCTGGCCGGCGTGGTCGGCCGCTAGGCCGTCAGCGCTGCCAGGAGGCTGGGGGCCAGCAGCCGGAAGGCCTTGCCCCGATGGCTGATCGCGTCCTTCTCGGCCGGCGTCAGCTCGGCCGAGGTGACCGTCAGTCCGGCCGGGACCAGCAGCGGGTCGTAGCCGAAGCCGCCGCTCCCCCGCGGCGCCCGGGTCAGCAGGCCGCGCATCTCCCCGAGAACGACCTCGTGCCGACCGTCGGGCAGCGCGTACGCCGCAGCGCAGACGAAGCCGGCGCCCCGGCGGTCGTCGGGCACGTCGGTGAGCTGTGCGAGCAGCAGCTCGAGGTTGGCGCGGTCGTCGCCGTGCCGCCCGGCCCACCGCGCCGACAGCACGCCCGGCATCCCGTTCATGGCGTCGACAGCCAGGCCGCTGTCGTCGGCGACCGAGGGCAGACCGCTGTGCTCGACGGCCTCGAAGGCCTTGGCGAGGGCGTTCTCGGCGAAGGTCGCGCCGGTCTCCGGTCCCGGCTCGTAGGCCGTGGCGTCGTCGATGCCGAGCAGGTCGACCGCGCCGCCGAGGATCCGGCGGAGCTCCTCGACCTTGCCCGCGTTGCGGGTGGCGAGCACGACGCGGGTCACAGCTTGAGCGGGTCGCCGGCGTGCTTGACGCGCAGCGGCTCGGCGAGGGCAGAGGCCTGCAGCGCGGTGAGGCTGGAGATCCCGGCCAGCGCGAGGTCGAGCAGCGCGTCGAGCTCGGCCCGCTGGAACGGCGCGCCCTCGGCCGTGCCCTGCACCTCGATCAGCTCCCCGTCACCGGTGGCCACGACGTTCATGTCCGTGCCCGCCGACACGTCCTCGGGGTAGTCGAGGTCCAGCACCGGCGTGCCGTCGACGAGCCCGACGCTGATCGCTGCGATCCGGCGCACCATGGCCTCCGGGCGCCCGAGGTGCGCGCAGGCATCGGCCAGGGCGACGTAGGCGCCGGTGATGGCCGCGGTCCGCGTACCGCCGTCGGCCTGAAGGACGTCGCAGTCGATGGCGATCGTGCTCTCGCCGAGCAGCCCGAGGTCGATCGACGCCCGCAGGCTGCGCCCGACCAGCCGGCTGATCTCGTGGGTGCGGCCGCCCACCTTGCCGCGGCGCGACTCGCGGTCGCTGCGGGTGTTGGTCGACCGCGGCAGCATCTCGTACTCCGCGGTGACCCAGCCGGACCCGCGGCCCTTGAGCCAGCGGGGCACGCCCGCGGTGAAGGAGGCGGCGCACAGCACCCGGGTGCGGCCGAACTCGACGAGGACGCTGCCCTCGGCGTGGTCGAGCCAGTTGCGGGTGATGCGCACGTCGCGCAGCTGGTCGGGGGCGCGGCCGTCGTGGCGGGGGGTGGAGTCAGGCATGGCGGCAAGGCTAGCCCGGCGCGGGGCCCGCCCCGGACGCCGCGGCCGGCTCAGAGGTCGTAGACCGCCCCGGACCGCGCGAGCTCGACCTCGCCGCCCCACACGGCAGCCGCCTGGGCCCGGCACACCTGAGGGTCGTTCCAGGCCGGGATGTGGGTGAGCACCAGGCGCCCCACTCCCCCGGCGCGCACCGCGGCCGACGCCGCCCGCGACCCCGACAGGTGGATGCCGGCGACGTCGTCGCGACCGTCGACGAACGCCGAGTCGGTGAGCGCGAGGTCGGCGCCGTGCAGCAGCGGGGTGAGGTTGTCGCAGTCGTCGGTGTCGCCGGTGAAGGCCAGCACCGCGCCGGCGGCCTCGACCCGGTAGCCGTAGGCCTCGACCGGGTGGTTGACGGCGTACGGGGTGACGGTGAACGGGCCGACCGTGAACGGCACGGCATCCGCGACGACGGCGAAGACGAAGTGCGCGTCCATGGCCCCCGGCTCCAGGCCGTGGTACATCATCGCGACCCGCTCCGCCGTGCCGGTCGGGCCGTGCACGGGCAGCCGGCCGGGCACCGGGCCGGCCGGCCGGTAGCGCCGGGTGACGTAGAGGCCGGTGAGGTCGACGCAGTGGTCGGGGTGCAGGTGGCTGAGCACGACGGCGTCGAGGTCGTCGGGCGGGAGGTGGCGCTGCAGCGCCCCGAGCGCGCCGCTGCCGAGGTCGAGCAGCAGGCTCCAGGTGCGCCCGTCGGCCTCGTGCTGCACGAGGTAGGACGACGCGGGTGAGTCGGGGCCGGCGAACGACCCGGAGCAGCCGATGACCGTGACCCTCACGCCCGGCCCGCCGTCAGCACGTGCGGCGGGGCCGTGAACACCGGGCCCAACCGCGAGCCCACGCCGAGGAAGCGGCTGGCCAGCCGGCGGAACTCCTCGGGGTCGCCGGTGGTGGTGAAGCCGTGGTCGGGCGGGGGCAGGTCGTCGGGGCGCAGCAGGTCGGCGTCGGCAAGCACCCGGTAGACGTCCTTCGCGGTCTCTTCGGCGGAGGACACCAGGGTGACGCCGTCACCCATGACGTAGGAGATGACGGCGGTGAGCAGGGGGTAGTGGGTGCAGCCGAGCACCAGCGTGTCGACGCCGCGCTCGCGCAGCGGGTCGAGGTAGTCGTGGGCGACCCCGACGAGCTCGGGGCCCCCGGTGATGCCACGCTCGACGAACTCGACGAACCGCGGGCACGGGGTGCTGACCACGTCGAGGTGCGGGGCGGCGGCGAAGGCGTCGAGGTAGGCACCGGACTGGTGGGTGCCGGCGGTGGAGATGACGCCCACCCGCCCGCTGCGGGTGGCGGCGGCCGCGCGGCGCACGGCCGGCCGGATGACCTCGACCACCGGCACGTCGTAGCGCTCGCGCGCGTCGTGCAGCACCGCGGCGGATGCCGTGTTGCACGCGATGACGAGGATCTTCACCCCGTGGTCGACCAGCCGGTCGAGGCACTCCAGCGCCAGCTCGCGGGTCTGCGCGATCGGGCGCGGGCCGTACGGAGCGCGCGCGGTGTCGCCGAAGTAGGCCACCGACTCGTGCGGCAGCTGGTCGAGGATCGCCCGCATGACGGTGAGCCCGCCGTAGCCGGAGTCGAAGACCCCGATGGGTGAGTCCGTCATGCGCCCAGCCTAGGTGCGGGTTACGACCTCGCCTCGTCGTTGGGGCGCAGGGCACTATGGCGCTCGTGACAGACTGACCGCCACATGGATCAGGTGGTCGCGGGGAGTCACGGCAGCGCTCCGGGAGTTCCAGAGGCTTCCCCGGGGGGCTGGCCCGACTGCGCCACCGCGGAGGCCGATGCCCATCACCCCGTGGCGGCGCGGTCATGACCGCCGTGGTGCTGGCCGCCAACAAGGGCGAGATCGGCGGCGGCGAGGTGATGCTGCTCGCCGTCGCGGAGGTGCTGCGCACCCTGGGCCATGACGTGCAGGTGGTGGCGCCGCGCGGTGGGCGCGAGGGGGTCGCCGAGGCGGCCCGGGCCGAGGGCTTCCCCGCCACCGACCTGTCCTCCGGGCGCCGGCAGTACGTCGGCGAGCTGCGGGCCTGGCGGGCGACCAACGCCGGCGGCACCCTGTGGTGCAACGGTCTGGTGCCGGCTCTCGCCACCGCGGGGCTGGGTGGGCGCGTCGTGCACCTGCACCAGGAGCCGGTCGGCGTCAACGCGATCGCCGCGCGGGTGGCTCGGCGCGGCGCCCTGGTCACCCTGGTGCCGTCCGCGTCGATGGCAGCCGGGGTGCCCGGCGCGCGGGTGCTCTGGAACTGGGTCGACCCGGTGGCCACCCATCCCCGTCCACCGGAACACTCGCGTGAGCGACGGATCGGCTTCCTCGGCCGGCACTCCGTCGACAAGGGGCTGGTCACCCTCGCCGCAGGCCTCGCCGAGCTCGACCGGGCCGACCCGGGCCGCTACCACCTGCTGCTGGCCGGCGAGGGCCGCTTCGCCCCACCGGAGGACTCCGCCCCGATCCGCAAGGCCTTGGCGCCGGTCGAGCACCTGGTCGAGCGCCCGGGGTGGACCTCGCGTGAGGACTTCTTCTCCGCCATCGACGTCGCGGTCTTCCCCTCGCAGTGGTCAGAGCCCTTCGGGCTGGTGGTCGCCGAGGCGATGTCGTCCCGCACGCCGTTCGTCATCTCCGACGCCGGAGCCCTGGCCGAGGTGGCCGGCCCGGACCACCCGTGGGTCACCCCCAAGGGGGATGCCGTCGCGCTCGCCACCATGGTGGAGTCGGTGTTCGATGCCGGCCCGGACCGGATGGTCGATGTGCTCGACCGGGCGTACGCCCGGTGGCAGGACCACTTCTCGCCCGCCGCGGGGTCGACCCGGATGTCGGCGCTCCTCGACGACCTGGGGCTCTGAGGCCAGCGGCGCATTCGGTCGCCCGAGATCTTCGACCAGCCGGCTATCTCCCGCAGCGCCAGGGCAGGGTCACCCGTCCAGCATCGCGGACGCCAAGGTCTCCTGCAGCCAGGTGAGGAAGTCGTAGATCGCCAGCGCATAGAGCAGCGGGTCGTCCGGGTCGAGGTCCTGCGCGGCGGCCTCGAGCACCTCGACGTCGTCGTCGGTGCGAAGCCCCATCCGCTCGCCGAGCACGAGCCGCACGTCGGTGAGCGCGGTGAGCACCGCGCGGGCCTGGCCGGCATCCAGCCGCAGCTTGTCGTCGCCGCGCAGCAGGTCGGCGGCGATCTGAAGCGCCGCGGCCTTGCGCTGGCGCAGCCCCGTCTCGGTCAGCCGACGGAACTCGGCTGCAACCTCGTCGTCCTGCCGGTTGGCGGTGGGCAGCAGGCGATCCAGGGCCGGGTCGCGCTGCGCCTCGTCGGGGTCGAGGTCGGCCTGGTCCTCCGCGGCGACCGTCACCCCCATCCCGAGCCCCGCGACGATCGACGCGAAGTCGTCGCCCTCGGGCGCCGGGGCCGGCGGGTCGAGGAGGTCGTGGACCTGGTCCATCAGCCCGGCGATGGTGTCGCGCTCGAGTGGGTCGAGCTGGGCGGCATACCGGGCGTGCTGGCCCGACCCCTTGCGCCGGAAGCCGCGCGCCATCAGTCGTCCTTCTGGAAGGTGGCCCACAGCCCGTAGCCGTGCAGGGCCTCGGTGTCGGCCTCCATCGCCTCGCGGGTGCCGTTGGCGACGACGGCTCGGCCCTGGAGGTGCACGTCCATCATCAGCTTCTCGGACTTCTTGCGGGAGTAGCCGAAGTGGTTCTGCAGCACCCAGGTCACGTACGACATCAGGTTGACCGGGTCGTTCCAGACGATGGTGATCCACGGGGTGTCGGGCGCGACGTCACCGCCGGTGGCGGTGACCTCCTCCTTGACCGGCGCGAGCGACACGCAGCAAGGATAGGGCGGTCACGGCATCCGGCCGACCGGAGCGGCTCAGCGTCGGGGGCCCGGGGGTGCCACAGGCGCGGATGACCGCGCACCCGGCACCCGTTGCGTGCTCAGGCCGGTCCGGCGGGGGTGTCAGAGGCGCAGCATGCCGCGCCTTCGGCACCCTTGGCGCTCAGGCCCGGCTGCGGTTCCAGCTGCCGGCGTAGGCGCCGTCGTCGCAGGCGCGCCCGGCCTCGCCGAGCTCGAGCGGGCGGAACGTGTCGACCATGACGGCGAGCTCGTCGAAGTAGTGCTTGCCGATCGATGCTTCGGCGGCGCCCGGCTGCGGCCCGTGCGCATGCCCACCCGGGTGCAGCGAGACCGAGCCCGTCCCGATGCCGGAGCCCTTGCGCGCCTCGTAGTCGCCGTCGACGTAGAACATCACCTCGTCGCTGTCGACGTTGGAGTGGTAGTAGGGCACCGGGATCGACAACGGGTGGTAGTCGACCTTGCGCGGCACGAAGTTGCACACCACGAAGTTCCAGCCCTCGAAGACCTGGTGGGCCGGCGGCGGCTGGTGGATGCGGCCGGTGATCGGCTCGTAGTCGGCCACGTTGAACACGTAGGGGTAGAGGCAGCCGTCCCAGCCGACGACGTCGAGCGGGTGGAAGGGCAGCACGTGCACCGTGCCCACGATGCCGCCGCTGCTCGCCGGGCCACCGCCGCGGTGCTTGAGGTAGACCTCGGTCTCGGCGTCCGCCTTCTCCCCCACGTCCTCGGCGAGCAGCGGGCCCTGCGGCACGCGCAGGTCGCGCTCGCAGTAGGGGCTGTGCTCGAGCAGCTGGCCGTACTTGCTGAGGTAGCGCTTCGGCGGCGAGATGTGGCTGCTGGCCTCGATGCAGATGGTGCGCAGCGGGTCCTTGGTCGAGCGCCTCGGCAGCCAGCGGTGGGTGGTGGCCCTGGGGATGATGACGTAGTCGCCCTCGCCCACCTCGAAGGCCCCGAACACGGTCTCGACGCGGGCCCGGCCGCGCTCGACGTAGACGCACTCGTCGCCGATGCCGTTGCGGTACCACGGGCTCGGGGCGCCGGCCAGGGCATACGACAGGCGCACGTCGCCGTTGCCCAGCAGCAGCCGACGGCCGGTGACGACGTCGGTGTCCTTGACGACCTTCGCGGGGAACAGGTCGTGGGGCTTCAGGTGGCGCGGCAGCAGCGGGTGGTTGGCCGTGGTGGCAAGGTCGCCGACCGTCCACTCGCGGTACTCGGCCACGGTCGAGGGGATGTTGCGGTGGTAGAGCAGGCTGGAGTCGCTGCTGAAGCCCTCCTCGCCCATCAGCTCCTCGTAGTAGAGCTCGCCGACCTTGCCCCGCCGGGCCGGCCGCCGGTGCTGGGTGTGCCGCTTCGGGGGGATGCTGCCCATCGCCTGGTAGTGCGCCACTGCTGCTGTCCACCTCGTCGTGGTCGGGTCGGGGCTGCCCCCGCGTGCCTGTCCGAGCAGGGTATGCCGGGACCCGGGTCGGTGGCATCCCTGCGCCTGCGCGACGGCAGAAGTGCCAGGACTGACCAGCGCGAGGCGGGTGCGACCCGACAGACTGCCCAGTGCGCCTGGCCCGGGCCCCGGTCTGTGACGACGCGACGGGCTGACCGTCCGCTGCTAGTCAGAACCCAGCTGGACGCCCTCCACCAGCCCGTCGGGTGCGTAGATGTCGACGTTCATCCCCGAGATCACGGCACCAAGATCGTCTGGCACGAGTTCGAGATCGTGACGCTGCAGCTCCTCGAGCAGCTGGTCGAGGCCGCGGCCCATGAGCTCCACGCCACGCACGAGCACGGAAGCAGGCGCGCTGAACTCGATCACGCACACGGTGCCTTCGCGGTCGTACGTCACCATGACACCGAGATCGACGAACTGATCCGACTCCAGCGCGACCGGGGTCCGCCGAAACGAGCGGAACGGCCCCAGCAGCCGGCGGGTCGCGTCCCTCGCGTCGCCCACCGCGAGGACATCGGTGGCGGTGGCGCTCAGGATCGTGAACTGCATGGTCGTCCCTCCACTGAGCTCACCGGATCACTCGAGGTTCTCGAGCAGCTCTTCGAGCCCCTCACGCTCGTCGGCGGTCCGGGCTCCAGGGATCCGCTCGCTGATCCTTCGGGTGAACCGCCTCTGCTCGTCGTGGGGAAGCCGCCTCAGGACTGCAACGATGGCTTCCAGCTGCGACACGGCCACGTCTTCCTCCAGCACCTCGTCGTCGACCAGCATGAAGAAGAGCGCCTGGTCGATGACCAGGTCATCCAGAGCTTCCATCGCGTCACCCTTGTCGTGAGGTTGGTGAGGTGCACGTCGGCCCAGACCTGCGAACCGGTTGCCGCACTGATGGACAGTCTGCCGTCACGGGCGACCTGCGTGGCACGCCACCGGCCGTGTCACCGGTAGCGTGCGGGGATGCTCCCGGGAACGACGACGGACTCCTCGACCACCTCCGCCGGGCGTCCACTCCTGCACCACCTCATCGACGACGCTGCGGTGTTCCCGCCCGCCACCCTTCCTCTCGCGGATGCCGTGCGCGCCCACGCCGTGCACCGCAGCGCCTGGTACGCCGCCTGCGTCGGCCCGTTGCTCGTGCCCGCGGCCTCGGTCGCCGACCTCGTGCGGCTGCTCGACGCCCCGGATGCCGCCGGGTCCCCCACCGCTGACCAGCCCGTGGATGTCGTGCTCATCGCCCGCCCCGGCGCCGACCCGGGCACGACGACCGCCGCCCTCGACGCGCTCGCCCAGGAAGACCGGGTGCGGGTCACCGGTGCCGAGCTGGCCTGGCACGAGGGCTGGCGCGACCTCGCGCTCGGTGGCCTCCCCCTGGCCCTCGAGGTGCCGCGCGGCGACGACTCCGCCGTGGCCGTCGCCGACGTGCACACCGCGCGCACCGAGGGCCGGCCGGTGGTCGCCAAGTTCCGCACCGGGCCCACGCCCACGTGGGCCTGGCCCGACGAGGCGGAGCTGGCCGGCTTCATCGGGCTGTGCACCCAGCTCGGGGTGCCGTTCAAGCTGACCGGCGGGCTGCACCACGCCGTGCGCGGCCGGTACGCCGTCGCCGGCACCCCCGAGGAGAACCACGGCGTGCTCGACGTGCTGGTGGCCACCTCGGCCGCCCTCGCCGGGGCGCGCGCACCCGAGCTGGCAGCCCTGCTGGCCGTTCGCGACGCCACCGCGCTCGCCGACCTCGTCGCCGCCTGGCCCGACGCGACCGCCGCCGGCGTGCGCGAGGCGTTCACCGCCTACGGCTGCTGCACCGTCACCGACCCGGTCGGCGAGCTCGCCGACCTCGGCCTGCTCCACCGACCCTGACCCGCCGCACCGGCACCCCACCGGAGCCCGAACGACCGAAGGACTCGCCATGACCTGGCTCGACCTGCCCGCCGACCACCCCTACGGCATCGCCAACCTGCCCTACGGCGTCTTCTCGACTGCTGGCACCGAGCCACGCGTCGGCGTGCGGGTCGGCGACCACGTGCTCGACGTGGGTGCCTGCGCCGAGCAGGCGGGCATGGAGTCCGGAGCCGTCTGGCTCGCCCCGTCGCTCAACCCCTTCCTCGCCGAGGGGGGCCAGGCGTGGGCCGCCGCCCGCGCCTGGCTCACCGAGCAGCTGACCGTCGAGTCCCACCGCGAGGTCGTGGAGGCTTACCTGGTGCCGGTCGGCGAGGTCACCATGCACCTGCCGGTGCAGGTCGCCGACTACGTCGACTTCTACGCCAGCGAGCACCACGCCACCAACGTCGGCCGCATCTTCCGCCCCGACTCCGAGCCGCTCACCCCCAACTGGAAGCACCTGCCGATCGGTTACCACGGCCGCTCCGGCACCATCGTCGTGTCGGGCACCGACATCGTCCGGCCGAGCGGGCAGCGCAAGCCCCCGAGCGAACCGCAGCCGGTGTTCGGGCCGTCGGTGCGGCTCGACATCGAGGCCGAGCTGGGCTTCGTGGTCGGCAGCGCCACCCGCCTGGGCGAGCCGGTGTCGCTGACCGATGCCGACGAGCACCTCTTCGGTGTCGTGCTCCTCAACGACTGGTCGGCGCGTGACCTGCAGGCCTGGGAGTACGTGCCGCTCGGCCCCTTCCTCGGCAAGTCGTTCGCCACCTCCATCTCGCCGTGGGTGGTCACCACCGAGGCCCTGCGAGCCGCCCGGGTGCCGCTGCCCGGGCAGGACCCGGAGCCGCTCCCCTACCTGCGTGGCGAGCCGACCGACGACGGGGCGGGCACGGCCTACGGACTCGACGTGCACCTCGAGGTCGACTGGAACGGCACCGTCGTCTCCCGCCCGCAGTTCCGCGAGATGTACTGGTCGCCGGCCCAGATGGTGGCGCACATGACGGTGAACGGGGCCACCCTGCGCGACGGCGACCTGTTCGGGTCGGGCACGATCTCCGGCCCCGAGAAGGGCACCCGCGGCTGCTTCCTCGAGCTCACCTGGAGCGGCACCGAGCCGCTCACCCTCGACGACGGCAGCCGGCGCACCTTCCTCGAGGACGGCGACACGGTCACCCTGCGGGCCACCGCGCCCGGGCCGGACGGCAGCGTCATCGGCCTGGGCGAGTGCGTCGGAACGGTGCTTGCCGCCCGCTGAAACCTCCGGCGCTGAGCCCTCCGGCGCGGGTCAGCGCTGCGGGTTACGCAGCACCACGACGGTGTCGGCCACCTTGTCGTGCAGGCACTGGCGCTTGGGGTCCCACAGCAGCCAGGCCGGGTCGAGCAGCTGCAGCATCGACCCGAAGATCGACAGCAGCGGTACCAGTCCCATCAGCGAGGTGCCGACCGCGATGACCTGCCGCCGCAGTGCGGTGACCACCGAGAGGCGACCCGGGCCGACGACCCGCCGCACGACGGTACCCATCACCATCTTCCCCGGCGTCGCACCACGGGTGGTGAGGAACGCCGTCTGGTACACCAGCGACACCACGATGCTGATCAGCGTGATCGGGAGCACCACCTTGTAGAACTGCTCGGCGAACGCCGCCTGGCTCGGCGCGGTGCCGCCGTTCTGCGCAGCCTGCATCGTCTGGTCGACGAGGTCCGACATCGTCGACACGGCCGTGCTCAGCCATGGGAAGGCCAGGATCAGCGTGATCACCACGGTCACGATGAGGTCGAGGATCCAGCCGACCAGCCGGCGCCACCACTCGGCAAGCACGGCGCCGTCGGGCAGCACGTCGCCGCGCGGTTGACCCCAACCCTGCTGGTAGGGGTTGGGGCCGGCAGGCGGCATCCCGCCGCCCTGCCACTGGCCGGGCCCCTGCTGGCCCTGCTGGGTGGGCTGAGCCCACGCACCGGGGTTGCCGGCGCGGCCGGGGATCACGCCCGGGGTGGCCCGTCCGATGGTCGAGTCGTCGGCTGTCGGTGAGCGTCGCGTGGTGGTGTGCGAGGTCCAGACGACACCGTCGAAGTAGCGCAGCAACAAGGGGTCGTGCTCGTCCTCGTACCAACCGGGTCCTGCGGGGAGCTCGCTCATGTCGACAGGGTCTCACGGCAGCCTGCGCACCCTTTCGCCCGCGCCCGGCGTTGACGTCCGCGCCGGTCGGGCGCAGCATCGGACGATGGCGATGCGCATGGGTGAGCACCTGATGGGCCTGATCGGAGAGCTGCGGTACGAGCCGGTGACCCGGCGGGTGCGGGCGTCGCTCGACGGCGTGCCGGTGCTCGACACCTCGGACGCCGTGCTGGTCTGGGAGCCGCGCCGGGTGGTGCCGATGTATGCCGTGCCGCCCGGTGACGTGCGCGCCGACCTCGTGCCGTGCGCGGCGCCCGAGGTGCCCGACCGGTTGCCTCCGGTGCTCGGGCCGGTCAACTTCGGGTGGCACCACACCCCGGGCCGGTCCTTCGACGTCGTCGTCGGCGACCGCACGCTGCCGGCGGCCGGCTTCGCCCCGGACGACCCGGACCTGGGCGGCCGAGTCGTCCTGGACTGGGAGCCGCTGCACTGGGTCGAGGAGGCGCACCCGGTGGTGGGCCACCCGCACGACCCGTTCAAGCGCATCGACCTGCTGCCGAGCGAGCGGCACGTCGTGGTCCGCCTCGACGGGGTCGTCCTCGCCGACACCCGACGCGCGATCGCCCTGCACGAGACCCACATCCCGGTGCGCTGGTACCTCCCTCACGACGACGTCGTCGCCGACCTCCTCGAGGGCAGCCCATCGACCACGACCTGCGCCTACAAGGGTCACGCCGCGTACGTCTCACTACGGCCCGATGCCGTGCCCGGGCTGGGTGAGGACGCTCGCCACGACATCGCCTGGACCTACCCCCACCCGCTCGACGAGGTCGCGGCCATCCGGGGCATGTTCTGCTTCTACTCCGAGCGCACCGACCTCGAGCTCGACGGCGTCGTGGTGTCCCGCCCGGTCACGCCCTGGTCGTCCCCACGCGACCAGGAGCGCTCCTGACCTACCCTTCGCCGAGGCGCGCGGCGAGGTCGAGCACCGCGGCGGCCACGGCATCCGGGTCGACGAGGTGGTGCAGGTGCAGCGCGCCGTCGAGCACCGTGGTGGGCCAGCCGTGGGCGCGCGCGAACGCGGTCTCCTGGGCGTAGGTATCGCCGAACGCCAGGTAGGCCTGTGGCTGCTCCGCCCAGCCGTCTGGGGCGCCGAGCCGAGAGCGGAAGTACGACAACGGCATCCGACGCTCGTGCTCGCGCAGCTCGGCCCGCGCGGCCGCATCGGGCAGCACCGGTGCGAAGTCCTCCTCCGGCCACCACCGGCTCCACGGTGGGAGCAACCCGTCGTCGTCGGCCATCCCCGTGAGGTGGTCGAGCATCGCAGCCGGGGCCATGGGCGCCTCCTCGCCGGAGGCCACCGGCAGGGCGGCGTCGATGTGCACGACCGGGATGCCGGGCGCCGCCAGCGCGGCGTACCGCCCGCCGTTGCTGTGCGTCAGCACGAGGTCCGGCCGCTCCATCGCGACCGACATCCGGAACGCCGCCAGTACCGCCTGCGCGTCGGACGCCGGCTTCGGGAACGCGGCGATGCCCACCGCCACCACCACCCGGTGCAGGCGCCACCACCGCGCGGCCAGCGCGTTCGCGAACCGCTCAGCGCTCAGCCGCGGCAGCAGCGGGCTCGGCAGGAGCAGGACGCGGGTCACGCGCCCATCATGGGTCAGAGGTTGCCGCGGAGGTCCTGCTCGCGCTCGATCGACTCGAACAGGGCCTTGAAGTTGCCCTTGCCGAAGCCGAGCGAGCCGTGCCGCTCGATGATCTCGAAGAACACCGTCGGCCGGTCACCCAGCGGCTTGGTGAAGATCTGGAGGAGGTAGCCGTCCTCGTCGCGGTCGACGAGGATCTTGCGGGCCTTGAGCTCCTCCACGGGCACCCGCACCTCACCGATCCGGGCCCGCAGCTCGGGGTCGTCGTAGTAGGCGTCGGGGGTGTCGAGGAACTCGACGCCCTCC
>JBBQNZ010000113.1:0-14022 GCA_038330415.1 Actinomycetales bacterium
CGGGTGTTCGGCGTGGAGCAGTCCGCGTGGCCCGAGCTCGTCGGCGGCCCGTGGCCGGTCGCGGTCGTCGCCGAGTTCGCTTGGAAGGAGTCGGCGTTCGTGGCCGTCGTGGTGCTCGCCTCGACCAGTGCCGCCCTGCCCGACCTCAGCGACGCCGCCCGGATGCTCGGCGCGGGAGCCCGCCAGCGCCTCCTGCGGGTGACGCTGCCGCTCGCGGCCCCGGCCGCCGCAGCCGCATCGCTGATCGTGTTCCTGTACACCTTGGGGTCCTACGAGGTGGCGTGGCTGCTCGGCCGGGCCTACCCCGAGCCGCTGCCCGTCATGGCCTACCGGCTCTACACCTCAATCGACCTCGCGGCCCGGCCGCAGGCCGCCGCCACCGCCGTCACGGCCATCGGGTTGTCGGTGATCGCCGCAGCCGCGACCCTGCCCCTGATCCGCCGGCTCGGGGCGGCCCGATGAGCACGCGCCGCGCCGCCCTCGGCCAGGCCCTCGCGGCTGTTCCCCTCGTCGTGTGGTTCGCCCTGCCGCTCGCGCCGATCGTGCTGTGGGCGGTGGCCGCCCAATGGGCCTGGCCGGCAGTGCTTCCCCAACGGTGGGGGCTGACCGGGTGGCGGGAGGCCGGCGCTGCGGGCCTGCCGTCGGCGATGGCCCGCTCCACCCTGCTCGGGCTGGCCGTCGCCTGCCTGGCCACCCCGCTGGGTGCGATGGCCGGGCGAGCCCTCGGCTGGCGGCTGACCCGGCACAGCGGTGCCGCGTCCCTGGTGCTGCTTGCACCGATCGCCATCCCACCGTTCGCCGTCGCGACCGGGCTCGACACCCTGGTGCTGCGCGCCCGCCTCCCCGGGTCGCTGGCGGTCGTGCTGGTCCTGAGCGTGTTCGCGCTGCCCTACACGACCTACATCCTGCGGGCCGCGCACACCGCGACCGACCCCGACCTGGAGCTCCAGGCGCGGATGCTGGGCGCCGCCCCTCGGTACGTGCTGCGGTCGATCACCATCCCGGTGCTGCGCCCCGCGCTGGTCACCGCCGCCGCCATGGCCTTCCTGGTCGGCTGGAGCGACTACGTCGTCACCCTGGTCCTCGGCGGCGGACGTCTCGTCACCGCCCCGATGCTGCTCGCCTCGTCCGCGTCCGGCACCGGCAACGAGCCGCTGGTCGCGGCCATCTCGATGGCCAGCATCCTGCCGCTGCTGGCCATCCTCGCCGGCGGCGTCCTGGCCCGACGGGGCCGCCGCGCCAGCCGCAGCGAGGTGCCCGCATGAGCGGCGAGCTGCAGCTGGAGTCCGTCGGGTTCCGCTACCCGCAACGGGACCGGGACGCCCTCGACGAGGTCACGCTCAGTGTCGCCCCCGCCCACCTGCTGGCCGTCGTCGGCCCTTCCGGGTC
The DNA here is from genome assembly GCA_038330415.1 of Actinomycetales bacterium. GTDB lineage: Bacteria > Actinomycetota > Actinomycetes > Actinomycetales > Dermatophilaceae > Fodinibacter. The sequence goes on from JBBQNZ010000113.1 coordinate 1,390, forward strand.
CGGCAAGAGCACCCTCCTGCGCGTGGTGGCCGGGCTGCTCCGGCCCGACCGGGGCGACGTGCGACTGGGCGACCGCAGCCTGCTCGAGGTCGCCCCGGAACGGCGAGGCATCTCGATGATGTTCCAAAAGCCGCTGCTCTTCCCCCACCTCGACGTCCTGGACAACGTCGCCTTCGCCGACCGCGCTGCCGGCCTACCGCGCGCCCGGGCCCGCGCCGCAGCCCGCGGGTACCTCGACGTCGTGCACCTGGCCGACCTCGCCCGGAGCCGACCCCGCGAGCTCTCCGGAGGGCAGGAACAACGCGTCGCGCTCGCTAGGGCGCTGGCGGCCCGCCCGCAGGTGCTGCTACTCGACGAACCGTTCAGCGCGCTCGACCCCGAGCTGCGGGCAACCATGCACGCCCTGCTCGAGGAGGTCCGTGCCGCCTTCGCTCCGACGACCGTCATGGTCACCCACGACCTGGCCGAGGCGGCGATGGCCGACACCGTCGCCGTCCTGGACGAGGGACGAGTCGTGCAGCACGCGGACATCGACACGCTCTACCGACGGCCGGCCAGCATCACAGTCGCCCGCCTGCTCGGCGGGTTCTCCGAGCTCGTCGGCACACCCGTGGAGGGCGGGTACGACTGCCCGCTCGGCTTCGTCCCCGCGCGGTCGCCCCGGGTGGGCGAGCCGGCCGTGGTCCTGGTGCGCCAGGAGCTGGTGGAGGTCGTCGACGAGCACGACCCCCACGCGGCCGCCTCGGGTCTGGTCGTCGGGTCCACGCGCGCCGGCACCCGCCAAGTCGCCAAGGTCGAGCTCGACCCGACGGCCCACAGCGGGCCGACCGCGTCGGTGCTGGTCGAGCTTCCGCCCGGGATCCAGGCTCCCGTCGGGCGCCGGGTCGGGGTTCGGGTCACTGGCACCCTGGTGCCCGTACCGGGCCTGTCAGCGGGCCGCGAGGCTCGTGCTGACGTGGACCGATCCCGTGAGGGTGCGGTGGACGGGACACTTGTCCGCGATCGCCAGTAGCGCCGCACGCTGGTCCGACGTGAGCCGATAGTCGAGGTCGATCCGGCGCTCGACGTGGTCGACCATGCCGACCGCGTTCTCGCAGTCGAGGCAGTCCTTGGCGTGGATCCGGCTGTGCCGCAGGCTCACCGACGTGGCACCCAGGTCCCAGCCCTTGCGGCCGGCGTACATGCGTATCGTGATCGCCGTGCACGCGCCGAGCGCGGACAGCAGCACGTCGTACGGGTTGGGCCCGGTATCGGTACCCCCCACCGCCAGCGGTTCGTCGAGCGCCCAGGTGTGGATGCCGTCGGTCACCGACTGCGCATAGCCCGGGGGTGCCGCCTCGGTCACCACGACGCCGCCCGGGCGCTCCATCCCGGCCTCTGCGGCGATGCCGGGTGCCGGGACCGCAGGTGCCCTGATTGCGCTGGCCGGACCGTCCGTGTCGGGTTCGAGCAGGTGGCGGGGTGCCCAGGCCGCGATGACGTCGGCGGTGAACTGTGAGTCCGCGCGGCGCGAGAGCAGGTGGTCGGCGCCGTCGAGCGCCACGAACGACTTGGGGTGCCGGGCGGCGTCGAAGATGGCCCGGGCGTTGTCGACCCCTACTATCTCGTCGGTCGGCGAGTGCATCACGAGCAGCGCCCGGTGCAGCGACCCGAGCCGTTCCAGCTGAGGTTGTAGCGCGATGTCCTCCAGGAACTGTCGACCCACGTCGAACGGGCGCCCGCCGATGTCGACCCGCACGCGGTCGGCACCGTCGTCCTCGATTTGGCTGAAGAGGTGCAGGACGTGGTCCGGGCAGCTCGGCGCGCCGATGGTCACGACCGCGCGCACCGACGGCAACGAGCCGGCGGCGGCGATGACGGCTGCGCCGCCGAGCGAGTGCCCGACGAGCAGTGTCGGTTCTGCGACGTTCGCGCGCAGCCACCCGGCGGCCAGCAGCAGGTCCTGGATGTTGGTGGTGAACGAGGTGTCCGCGAAGTCGCCCTCGGAGGTGCCCAGGCCGGTGAAGTCGAACCGCAGGACGGCGAACCCGCGGTCGGCCAGGGCCGCCGAGATCCGGGTGGCCGCGTGCGACTGGCTCGAGCAGGTGAAGCAGTGCGCGAACAGGGCCACGCCGGTGGGTGCCCCGTCGGGGAGCTCCAGGGTCGCGGCCAGTGGGCTGCCCAACGATCCCGGGAAGCTGATCTGCCGGATCGTCGTTCTGTGACCGGCCACGTGCGGCCCGGCGCTCATCGGGGCGCTCCCGAGCCAACGGCATCCGCGTCGAAGGCAGTGCGACGTTGCCGGACGGTCGGCATCGGTAGCAGCACCCGCAGCCGGCGGTTCTGCTCCGGGTCGAGCACGCTGTGCTGCACGCACGCCGGCACGAGCTCACCGGTCTCGGGGTGCGCCATCACGTAGAAGCAGCCGGCCAGGCGGTCCTGCGCCTCGCTGACCTGCGGGTCCGTTGCTCTTCGACCCGAGCGGGTGGCCTCCCACGCCGGGGCGACCACGGCGGCATCCATGAAGCTGTGCACCACGAACGTCAGGGGCCGCACCCGTCGCCGGGCAACAGAACCCGCGACCGCACGCGGACCGCCGGCCCTCCGCACGAACCGCACCAGCCAGCCGGCCGCCAGCGGGACGGCACCCGGGTGACGCGCCACGGCGCGAGCGATCTTCGCGGCGACCAGCGCCGGGGAGATGCCCTGCAGGGTCATCCCGCCGAACCACTGCAGCTCCGCGTCCCGGACCCTGAGGTCCTTCGGGTCCTTCGGGTCGAGCAGGGGCACCCACCGGTCGCCGACGACGGCGCCGTACGCGGTGCGGTTGCACGCCGGGTGCCCGAACTGCATCGCCTGCCACGGGACCGGGTGACCCAGGCCGGCCTCGATCCGCGCCCAGACGTCGTCGATGGTCACGCTGGCCATCCCGGGCGACCAGCGCCGGTCGTCCCCGACGCTCGCCGCGGGCTGGAACGACATCATCTGGTAGCCCATCGCGCTGACCTCACGCACGACCTCGTCGACCTGGTCGATGTTCTGCGGGGTCACGGTCATGTTGTGCGCCAGGTAGCTTCCTACTCCACGCCGCCGGCGCAGGTCCTGGAACATCGCCACGAAGGCCCTGCGGTGCTCGTGCAGGTCCGACTCGCGCCGGGGCCTCGGCACTCCGCGCCGACCCCGCATCAGCGAGTCGAAGTGCGCCGCAAACGACACCCGCCCGAGCCGCAGCCCACCGGTGGCGTCGGTGACGAGGTCCTCGAGGTAGTCGGGGCCGAAGTCCCCGTGGGTCATCGACATCGGCTCGCGCCCCGCCGCTCGCATCGCCAGCAGCGCCGCCGCGTGGTCGTCAGGGTCCAGCAAGGAGACCTCGCCGCCGATCAGCTGGGCGTGACCGCGCTCGCCGTGGACGCGTCGCAGCAGGCCCATCTGGGCCGTCACCTCGCGAACCGTGTGCTCACCGTCGACGCGCACCTTGTTGGCGTCGGAGGAGTGGTAGCACGGCGAGCAGGTGAAGTCGCATGCGGGGAACACGCCCTGCGTGCCCTCGCACCCGACGGTGTGCCGGCCGAGGTACTGCTCAGCGGTGTCGAGCGCGGCCGGCATGGCGGCCCGTCGGCGCCGCATGGCCGCCATGGTGTCCGGGTGCACCGCCCTGGTCCGCACCTCCAGGTCTCGCCACGTCGAGCGGGCGCGCGTCCACAACGTCGAGATCGTCACGCGGCGGGAACCCGCTGAGCCCCGCGTAGCCTTCCCGCCGTGTCGTGGGAACCCAAGGGCCCGCCGCCGGGTTCCCATGGTGAGGCGGGACCTGCCCGCGGTGAGGATGTCCCATGCGTATTGACCACTCGGTGCCTGCTACCTCGCGGGGAAGGCTGGCGGCCCGGAGGGCGCCCCGGGCTACAGGGGTGCGGCCATGAGCCGGTTGCCGATCGGCGAGCATGCCCTCCTCTCGGATCGACACGGGGCCGCGCTGGTCTCCTCCGGCGGCTCGGTGGACTGGCTGTGTCTGCCACGGTTCGACAGCCCCTCGATCTTCGCGGCCGTGCTGGACGACGACGCGGGTCACTGGTCCATCCACCCCACCGGGGACGCCCGGGTGGAGCGCCGGTACCTGGCCGGCAGCATGGTGCTGCTCACCACCTTCCACACCACCTCCGGGGTCCTCGAGCTCCGCGACGCATTGGTCATCGGCGAGACCCGTGACCCGCACGCGCTCGGCAAGCACGCCCCCCACCTCCTGGCCCGGATCGCGACATGTACCGAGGGCAGCGTCGAGGTCGAGATGTCGTTCCGGCCGCGGACCGAGTACGGGCTCATCACGCCGGTGATGACCTCCGTGCCCGGTGGTCTGTTCGCCACCGGCGGTGCCGACCAGCTGACCCTGTCCAGCACCGTAGCGCTCGACGTCGAGCCCGACGGCGCCACCGCGCGCTTCCGGCTCGACACTGGCGAGACGGCCAGCTTCAGCGTCGAGCACTCCGCCCTCGGCGCGGCGCCGCCGCAGATCCGCACCGCCGTGCAGATCACCACCGCCCTCCAGGACACCACGGCCGGCTGGCAATCATGGTCCGAGCTCCACCAGAGCTACCAGGGTCCGTGGCACGAGCTCGTCCACACCTCCGGGCGGGTCCTTCAGGCACTCAGCTACCAGCCCACCGGCGCGATCGTCGCGGCACCCACCACGTCACTGCCCGAACAGGTCGGCGGCGAACGGAACTGGGACTACCGCTACTCCTGGGTCCGCGACGCCAGCATGACCATGCAGGCCCTATGGGTCGCCGCGTGCCCCGACGAGGCCCACGAGTTCTTCGACTTCATGGCCGACGCGGCCGCTGGTTCCTCCGCCGACCGCCCCCTGCAGATCATGTTCGGGATCCGCGGCGAACACGACCTCCACGAACGCACGCTGGACCACCTCGCCGGCTGGCGTGACAGCGCCCCCGTCCGGGTCGGGAACGGCGCCTGGCGCCAGCCGCAGCTCGACGTGTACGGAGAGCTGCTCGACGCGGCCGCTCAGCTGCGCGACCAGCTGGGCGTCCCCAGCGCAGCCACCCGCGACTTCCTCGTCGGGCTCGCCGACGGAGCTGCCGCTCGTTGGAACCAGCCCGACAACGGCATCTGGGAGATCCGCGGAGAACCACGCCACTTCGTCCACTCGAAGGTGATGTGCTGGGTGGCACTCGACCGTGCGATCGCACTGGCCGACCCCTTGCAGGCGCACGACCGCGTCCCGGCCTGGCGAACAGCGGCCGAGGAGATCAGGGCGACCGTGGAGAGAGACGGGTGGGACGAAGAGCTCGGGGCGTTCACCCAGTCCTTCGGCAGCCAGGACCTCGACGCCACCGCCCTTCTCATACCCATCGTCGGCTTCCTGCCACCCACCGACCCGCGAGTCCGGTCAACGATCGACGCCGTGAGCCACCACCTCACCGACGCGCGAGGCCTCGTGCATCGCTACCGGACCCACTCGGGTGTGGACGGGCTGGACGGCGAAGAAGGCACGTTCCTGTTGTGCACGTTCTGGCTCGCGCACGCACTCGCCCTCACCGGGCGAGTGGCCGACGGCACGGAGGTCTTCGAACGTGCGGCCGGCTACGCCAACGACGTCGGCCTGCTGGCCGAGGAGGTCGACTCCGCCAGCGGGGAGCTCCTCGGCAACTTCCCCCAGGCCTTCAGCCACATCGGACTGGTCAACGCGGCGTGGGCACTGCACGAAGCGGTCCGCTCCTCCCAGCCCCACCAGTGATGCCGCAACTCTTCCCCGGCGGGAAGCACAGACGGCGCACACCGGGTTCCCGGCGTGAACCACCAGCCCAGGACACGACCCACCAAGGGAGAAGCACGATGACTGCTACCACTCACACCGAGCCCAGCACCACCCTTCTGACCAACGCCACCCGAGGCGTCATCGGCGGACTCGTGGGCGGCCTGATGTTCGGCCTCATGATGCAGATGATGGACATGATCCCGATGGTCGCCATGCTCGTCGGCTCCGAGTCGATTGCCGTCGGCTGGCTGGTGCACCTTGCCATCTCGGCCTTCATCGGCGCCACCTTCGGACTCTTGCTCGGCTCGCGAGCCACCACGCTGCTCACCGGCATCGGCTACGGCACCGCCTACGGCATCCTTTGGTGGGTTCTCGGCGCCCTCATCGCCATGCCGGCCAAGCTCGGGATGCCGGTGTTCAACCTCGACACCACCGCCCAGCGCAGCCTGCTCGGGCACATTGTCTTCGGGGCGATCCTCGGGACCGTCGTCGCGCTGATCAACCGCCGCGACACCTGAGGAGCCCGCGGTTCGCTCAGCGCACGTCGCGGCCGCGGGTCGGCTTCCGCTCCTTCGCCGCCTTGGCCGGCAGTGCCGCGGCGTGCGCATGGGCGATCAACACCCTCCGAGATGTAGCGTCCCGGTCCCCGGCCCAGGCGAGCGGCGGGGCGACGTAGTCACGCTTCGGGCCCTCCGACGGGCCGAACGGTCCGGTGCCCTCCGGGGACTCAAGGACCACACGGTGTGCAGCACTCACCCGCACACCCACCGACGAACCGAACGGACCGGCGGACATATTGCCGTTCACGAACGCACCGAGGTTGCCGAACACCGGCTTGACCACGACGCCGGGGTCATCGGGCATGATCGAGCGGAAGAAGTCCTGGTCGTCCTCGGACGTTTCTGTACCTCCACCAGCCCCCTCCTCCCCGCACCCGGCGCCCGCGCGTCAGTGGACAGCCGCCACCAGAACTGGAGGCCCCATGACCGACCATGCAACGCCACGATCCGCTGAAGCCACCACCCCCTCCCCTCCGGCCGTGGTCATCTTCGACGTCAACGAGACCCTCTCGGACATGTCTCCGATGGCGACGCGGTTCGAGGACGTCAACCTGCCCGGGCACCTCGCGGCCACCTGGTTCGCCGGCCTCCTGCGCGACGGGTTCGCCCTGACCATCACCGGCAGCAATCCCGCCTTCTCCGAGCTGGCCCAGGAGTCCCTGCGCGGACTCCTGCAGGGAGTCGCAGCGGACGTCGACGCTGCCACCGGACACGTCATGTCCGGCTTCGCGCAGCTGCCGCTCCACCCCGACGTGGCGGACGGCATCCGAGCCCTGCAGTCCAGCGGGCTGCGGCTGGTGACCCTGAGCAACGGCGCCACCGCCGTTGCCGAAGGCCTGCTGGAGCGCAACGGGCTGCGCGACGCCTTCGACAGCCTGCTGTCCGTGCAGGACGCGCCCGCCTGGAAACCCGCCGCGTCGGCTTACCGGTACGCGCTGGAGGGCTGCGAGGTGGCCGCTGCCGACGCGATGCTGGTGGCCGTGCACCCCTGGGACATCCACGGTGCGCACGAGGCAGGACTCCGTACCGCCTGGGTCAACCGAACCGGCAACCCCTACCCCAGCACCATGCACCGCCCCGACCTCGAGGCGGACTCGCTGACCGAGCTAGCCCTGCTTCTCGGTTCCCCCGGCCCCCAGGGGTAGCGCCACTTGTCGGGCCAATCCGGATTCGGCAGGATCGAGTGCATTGTCCGCGGCAATACAGGGCGTTTCGTCATCCAGACCATGGCAGTCGGGCCTTGAGCTTCCCATGAGCGGGGCGCATGCCCCGAACGGCGATGACCCGTACCGCTCGCAACTGCCGAAGCGGGGGCCGCCGCGCGCCAGCTCGGAACGCCCGCTGGGTTCGAGAACTCTTCATGAGGCCGTGATCGGTGCTGGTGGTGATGGTCGCCGGCCCAGGGCGTCGTGGCCCTGATCAGGTCCTTCGCAGATCAGAGCCGCTCGATGTCGTTGGGAACCCAGGTCTTCTCGAACCAGGCCTCCAACGGTCCGTACAGGCGGAGGATCGCATACCAGCTCTTGCCGGGCACCGTCTGGATCCAGTTGCCGCGCTGAGCACTGGGAGGTGTCGGGCCGAAGGTCAAGTCGATGGAGCCGTCGTCGTTGTAGGTGAGCTCGCCGTGGTTGCTCTCGCTGCTGCGGCTCGGCAGGGGTTGGCCTGTCTGCAGCTCCGAGCGGGTCTGGGGGTCGTAGGCGATTAGCGACCAGAAGTCCTTGGCAGGGACCTGTGGGGGGAGGGTGAGGCGGTAGGTGTTGCTGCCGTGCAGGTACGCGCCAGAGGCGTCTCTCTCCGTGAGCGCGTACTGGGACCCGACCCCGACCATCTCCAGTGCCATCGCAGGGGTGTTCAGCGTCGCTTGGTAGAAGAACAGCGTCCGGGCGTCCATGTTGCGTCCACCGCGTCCGTCGCCATCGAGCCACTGGTAGTCGCCCCCGACGAAGCCTGTCTTCCATCGGCGGTCGGGGAAGAAGTAGGCACGCTGGTCGCGGGTCTGGAAGCAGATGGCGCGGGCGGTGGCGTTCCCGACTGCGGCGGCGTCGACGAGGGTGGCGCGCATCCGCTCGTCGGGCTCGAAGGGACGGTCCTTGTGGATTCCGATCGAAGCGAGCAGACCCCGGGTCTCGGGATCGATGACCTCGATCGGTTCGCGGGCGATCACGTCGGCGAGTTCCGCGTAGAACAACTCGTTGTTGGCGTGGATGGTGTTGAACGCCCTGCCAGAGAACGAGATGAACTCCATCTGGGGCGGGTGCGTTGCGCCGGATAGCGGATAGATCCGGACGCCGTCGCGGAACATCGCGGTCGCTGCATCTGTCGTGCCGTCGACGAGGAAGCCGCGAAGCGCCAGCAGGTTGGTGTGACTACGCGACTGGGCGACGTGGTAGCCATCAGGGATCGCGCCGTCGTACCCGGGGGGCACCAACAGGTAGCGACCCCCGGCGCCGCGGTCGGGTCCGGGGGCGCCCATGTCGGTCACGAAACGGAACCAGGCATCGTTGACGGTGCCGGGACCACACCCTGGCGGTATCTCGACGACCGTCGGTCCGTCACGGTCCAGGTCGAGCATCGCAAGCGCGTAGACAGTGTCGGTGTTGCCGGTCAGGAACAGCGGGTTGGAGTCCAGGAGATGGTCTGCGATCGCCAACTTGTGGGCGGCGTCGCAGCCGATGCCGGTCAGCCCGGCTCGCAGTCCCTCCATCGACGCGGCCGGAACGCACTGGAGGAAAACCTCGACCCCCCTGACGAAGTCCAGGTGGTCGAAGACCTTCGCGGCGGTCTCGTCGCTGGGAAAGCCGTCGATGAACTCCAGCGTTCCGATCCGCGTCTCCACCAGGTCTGGCGTCAAAATCGTGCTCGGGACCGGCGTGTTGTAGCCGTCAGGAACATCTGTCGAAGCGCTCATGACGCCAACATAGAGTCGCGCACCGCAAGCCGTCATCCTGCTCGCCCAAATGAAGCGGTGCCGCGGAACGAGGTGGCTATGCCGACGCGAGCTGGCCTCGCCGTCGCGGCCAAGGCTCTGGACAGCTGCACCGATGAACTGCACGAGCCCCGACGGCGCGTCCAGATCAGCGACGGACCACGCCTGCCGGAGGCAGTCGACACGTGGACCGGGCGGTGGTTCGCCTGCCCCGCGTCCGGACAGGTGAGACGGACAACCACCCAGCGCCGGCGCAACCATCGGATGCTGCAGCTGGTCGCGCCGCCTGATGCCAGATGGATGCCCTCATCGGCATCATCGCCAGCCGCACGGTCGGCGGCATAGGAAGCACGGACTGCCCCTCGCCTGCACCGGTGCGAGCGCCGAAACGTTCCGTGGTTGGCCGTGTACCTCTCAACACCCCACGTGCCGAACATCGCGTCGATGAAGACCTGGGGGTTCCGCGGGTGCTCGTAAAGGAACGCCCAGAACACCGCGAGGGTGACACCCTCGCTCCTCGTACGCCCGCTCTGGTGTCATAAAGACGAGATGCGCTCGCGGGGTGTCCCATCGGCTCGGGTGACGAGGCCTTCGCTCCGGAACCCCGCTTGATGTGTCAGGAAATCCGTGTGGCGATCATGGGGCGGTAGGTCGATCCAGAGCCGAACCAGCTGGCAGGAATCCCGCAAGTACGCCGTCCACACGGCCATGCCCTTGACGACAATCTTGCGCTCGGATTCGACCGCAGTACCCCAGCCCGACACCTCCGCCGTGAGGTCGTGGCGTTGGACGACCGCCGCGAAGAGCGGCTTGGTGTCGGGGCTGAACATGCCCACGAGGTCCGCCTGACCCGTTGCTCGCATGGCGTCCCACTCCGCGATGAGGTCGACTGTTTCCTGCTCTGACCCTGGAACGCGCAGCAGATCGCCCCACTCGTAGCCCCTCCTGGAGGCAAGCGCCGCCAGGGCAGCGGCGTCTTCCGTTGTGACTCCGCGGACGACCCACTCACCGGTCCGGAGCTCGCCCGGGAGCACCACGGAAATCTCGTCGTCGTGAGAACGCCTTCTCCACTCCATGATTGACCCTATAGCCAGTGAACTCGAACTCGCCATGGCCGAGAGCCACCCCGGCTTGCCCGCGCGCATCGGCAGGGCCGGTCCGCGCCAGGCGCGGCAGATCCGTGCGTGAGCAGCGCACACGATGTGGGAGTAGCGCGCGCTTCTGCGCGCACGTTTCAGGTCGCAGTTTGGACCGACTTGTCGGTCGTCGTGCCACTGCCCGTTGGTGCGCCGCGCCGCCACATGAGAACGAATAGCACGATGACCGTGACGCCGACGGTGTTCAGGATGGTGATGGACACCGTGACAAGCGGGTCGGCCCCGAAGGGGAAGATCATCATCAGGAGCATGGGGGCGACGTTGCGTACCGCCGTGGTCACCTCGGTCGCATGCCTGCTTCCCACCTCTTTGACCCGAAGGCCAGTAACGAGAAGGTAGCCACACCCCAAGCCGATAAATGGGCCAGCGAAGGCCGCGATGTAGCTGGCGGTTCCCCAGGTCTGGACGAACAGACTCCAATACGCAACCAGCGTGAAATTGAGATTGAAGAGCAGTGACAGAATCGCGACTCGGGTGACCCACTGCGCCAGGGGTGGCGTCAGGTCCGGCCACCAAACCCTGAAGGCGGACCCGAGAACGAGCGGCAGGAGCAGAAAGAGCAGCAGCGGCCAAGCAATATCCCAGACAGAGGTCTTGAGGTTCGCATCCACCGCATCGATGGCGAGGGGCAACCCGAGCGGGAGGGCGATAACGGTGGCGAAAGTCAAGATCACCAGCAGGGTGGTGGCGAGGCCGTCGTCGGCTTTGGCCAGCTTGGCGAGGACGGGGGCGAACGGCATTCCTGCACACAGGGCTGCCACGCAGAACCCGACCTTGATCTCTCCTGGAATAGACGCGGCGATCGTCAGCAAGTAGCCAACAAAGACGATGGGGATGACGACGAAGTTGATCAACAGCAGCCACAACGCGATTCTTCGATGGGTGACGACCTGGCCCAACAGCTTGCCGACAGGCAGCCTGAGGCCTAACCCGAACGCGTTCAAAATCACAAAGAGCACGCCGAAGCCGTTGATCAGGACAGCCTGACTGGACATTCCAGTACCTCTCAGCGGAGATGTGAACGGTCAGGGCCACTGCCATGACGCACCCTCGTGCGACAGCGTCGACCCGTACCTCTTCCTTGCGGGCCATACCCTGCCCTACCGCGGCCTGGCGCCGCACGCTTATCAAGCATGTCCGGTAACACGGCCACCCGTTCGCGGTGCGCTTCGAGCGGAGCACTCCCTTGCCCGCCGCACCCGGGCAAGTTTGAAGAGCCGCTACATGCGTCACTGCGCCGCGTATGTCAGCAGCATGTGCGCGCTCCGCGGCGGGTGGCAGCGACAGCGCCTATTCGGGCTAGGCCAGCCTCTCACGGATGAACGCCGCCAGCGCCTCTCGGGAGGGTTGCCCCCAACCGATGCAGAACGGATGGCCGGCTGGGTCGGCATACACCTGATGGCCCTCATCGGCGTCAATGTCACCCTCTTGGAGCACCCGTGCACCCAGCTCCGTGGCCCGTGCGTGCGCGAGTTTCGGGTCGTGAACGTGCAGATCCAGGTGCACTTGCTGCGGTGCACCGTGCGGCCAGTCCGGAGGAACATGCCCCGGGGCGGGCTGGACGCCGATACGCCACTCGCCGACGGAGTCGACGACGCTATGGAACGCCTCATCCTCAAATACATGCCCGTCGAGCATTCCTGCCCAAAACATGCTCTCCACCCGCAAATCCGGGGTGTCGCCTGCCATGAGCATGGGACCGTCCTGAGCGGTTTTCTGCCAGGTTCATGGGACCACTTGGGTTGCCAGTCGTGGGACCACCCGGCGCGCCGCGTCGAGGGTTCCTTGGTCTGCTCGTTGACTCGCCACGTCTTGTTCGTCGACGTGGAGGTCATCAAGCGTGGGATTCAGGGAGGTCGGTGTGGTTGAGGTGCGTGAGGTGCTGCGCGGTTGGCTCGAGGGGGCCGGGCTGCGGAAGGTCGCCGAGCGGGCGGGTGTGGACCGCAAGACCGCCCGCCGCTACGTCGCGGCGGCCGAGGCGTCGGGCCTGGTCCGCGAGGCCGGTGTCGAGGCGTTGAGTGATGAGCTGGTCGGTGCGGTGGTCGCCGCGGTCCGCCCGGTTCGCCCGAACGGGCACGGCGCAGCCTGGGAGCTGCTGGTGGCCCGCCAGGACCAGATCGCGGCGTGGGTGAAGGGTGGTCCTGGCCAGGACGCCTTGTCGGTGGTGAAGATTGAGGAGTTGCTCGCCCGGCAGGGCTGCAAGGTGCCGTACCGGACCCTGCACCGGTTCGCGGTCGAGCG
>JBBQNZ010000114.1:0-13940 GCA_038330415.1 Actinomycetales bacterium
CAAGGCGGTGGCCGCCGCGGCCACGAGGGCTCCACGACGACCACCGGTGTGCTTGTCGGTCACAGACATGTTCAGCTGCGGGCGCGGTTCCGACGAGCGGCGAAGGCACCAGATCCGGCGGCGACGAGCACGAGCCCGCCACCGAGGGCGATGAGCCCGGTGTTCTGCTCGGTGGCGGTGCCACCGATGCCGGTGTCGGCTCCGCCGGCCGGTGCAGCGGCCAGGACGCCACACAGGGCCGGGTCCGTCGCCTCGCTCGGGAGGTTCGGGTCGAGGTCGCTCTTGGTGTCGCCGTCGTACTTGCCGTTGTCGTTGTGGTCCACACCGTGGACGACGACGACACTCTGGCCCTTGGCGATGGCCTGGGCCACGTCCGAGGACACCGTGATGCTGCCGCGCTCGTAGGAGATCTTGCCGCCGGGGGCGGTGTCGAAGCGGTCGACGGCGAGGCCGCTGTCAGGGGACGTGTCGCCGGTCTTGGTCAGGGAGACGACGATCGGTCCGTAGGCCGGACCGCCGTCGGAGGTGTTGAGGGTGCCGTCGCCCTTGGCGTCGTCCTGCGCCGTCGGGCACTCGTGACGCGCGTCGGCACCGAAGTGGATGTGTGCCGCGTGCGGGTTGTCGGCCAGCAGACCCGACGCCGCCATGGTGACGTCGATGCGGGTGCCGTTGACGGTGACCATCGCGGTACCGCTGGCGTCGACCCCGTTGAGAGCGACGGGACGCAGGGTCGCCATGGTGTTGCCGTCGGGCGCGGTGGCCGCCTGGGCCATACCGGCGCCGAGGGTGAGGAGGAGGGCCGACCCGAGGGTGGCGGTGCCGAGCTTCGTGGTGGTGCGCATGCGGGAACTCCCTTGTTGATGGGCTCAGGTAATGAGCCCGTGATCGTGGTTGCGCAGACCACAGAGGTTCGGGGCGGTGGGCCTATCGGATTGGATCGGCCTGAGAGGCAGGGTCGGCACGAACAGGCTTCTCGGCCAGGACAGTTCTCGAGCAATCCGGTTGAGACAGCGCGCCGAACTACCTGGGTGGCTTCCGTCTCGGCCGCCTACTGGGAGGTGCAACCATGACCCGCAAGATCGCCCTGCTGACGACGGTCCCCGCCCTGGTGTGGGGGCTGTCGGCCTGTGGCCCATCGACCACGACGGCCGGCGCACCGCCCTCCACCTCGATGACGTCGCCGGTCCAGACGCCATCGACTCCACGCGCAACCACCCCGCCCGGGGGCGAGTCCCCTTCGGCCACTGCCGGCGCCGGGCAGGCGGTCATCTCGATCGCGGACTTTGACTTCACGGTGCCCGACTCGGTGCCTCCCGGAGCCCACGTCGTCATCACAAACGGCGACTCGCAGGCGCACACCGTCACCTCGAAGACAGGTGGGTTCGACGTCACGGTGGACCCGGGTGGCACGGCCACCTTGACGGCGCCGAGCAAGCCAGGGAGCTACCCGTTCGTCTGCTCCTTCCACGGGAACATGACCAGCACGTTGGTGGTGAAATGACCACCATCGGTGGTGAAATGACCACCATCGCTGCGCCTCCTCGTCAGCGCACTGCGTAGAGGCTTCGGACGGTGCCGATCCCACCGAGTGGCGGCGGTCAAGTCCGGCCGGCCCGGCGATAGGACACGGTTCGGCGTCGGCGCACGCCACCGCAGAAGACCTGGTTCATGTCGACCGCGACTCTCCGCGCCAACTGGGTTCGGATCCGAGGTTGACTGTGGCGATGACGACGCGGACTCAGCTGGCCAACTCCGCTATCGCGTTTGCACTGGCCTGCTTGGTGATGATCACCGTGCACGAACTCGGCCACGCCGTCGCCAGCCTGGCTCAGGGAAACGATCCAGTGATGTTCGGGTTCAGCGTCGACAGCCGTACCGCCACCGACCGGCAGCAGGTCCTCACCGCCTTGGCGGGACCGCTGCTGAGCTTGCTGACCGGGATCGGCATCCTCGCTCTGCCCGTGTCGGGGCTGGCGCCGTTCTGGCGACTCAGTGTGCTGTGGCTGGGGCTGCTCAGTGTGCAGGAGTTCTCGGGTTACCTGATCACCGGGCCGTTCGCCAACATCGGTGACATCGGTTCGGTCCTCGAGGTGACCGCCGCATCCCCGGTGCTGGGCTGGTTCGGGTTCTTCCTCGGGTGGGTCATCACCTACCTGTTGGGCCGATACGCCGTGCGCCGGCTGGTCACGTTCACCTCGCCCCACCAACCGCTGGCGCCTCAGCTGCGTGCGCTGGGCCTGTTTGCCTGGCTGGTCGGCGCCGCCCTTGTCATCGTGCTCAGCCTGGGCCTGCTGACCGCGGGTGGCGTCGGTGGCGGTGTCGTCGTCTTCGAGGCGTTGGGGGTGCTCAGCTCCGGGATCTTCCTGATCTTCGTGCGCTTCTTCCTGCGCGGTCTTGAGCCGTCTCAGCGGGAGCCGGCACCTCTGGCCACTCCCTGGGTCGGCATCATCGTCCTCATCGTCGTCGCGGCTGCACGTCAGCTCGCCCTCGGCGCGGGGTTCACCCTCTGACCGGGCTCGGTCAGGACCTGGCGCACCGGGACACCTGATCTTGCCGTCAATGCCCTACCCGCTGGGCAACTGATCGGGCCGCGCTCGCGAGTGTCCAGGTGGCGGATCTACTCACGGACACCGGTCAGGTCTACTCAGCGATGGCTGGTCTGGCCCGGATGGAGGAGCTGGAGCTGGCGGACAAGCCCGCCTACGACGCCGTGGTGCACTTCGCTGCCGTGCCGGCGATCCTGCTGATGTCTGACGCAAGGACCTACTCGACCAACGTGCTCAGCACGTACAACGTCCTCGAAGCCGCCACCCGTTTGGCCGTGTGGAAGATCGTGTTCGTCTCCTCGGAGACGACCTGCGGCATCTGCTTCGCCCAGGGCGAGCGGCGTCCCCAGTACCTGCCGGTGGACGAGGACCACCCGACGGTCCCCGAGGACTCGTACGCCATGTCCAAGGTGGCCAACGAGGTGACGGCGCGCTCCTTCCAGGCCCGCACCGGTGCCGACGTGTACGGGCTACGGATCAACAACGTCATCGAGCCGCACGAGTTCGCCGAGATGTTCCCGGACTTCCTTGAGGACCCGTCGCTGAGACGGCGCAACATCTTCGCCTACATCGACACGCGGGACCTCGGCCAGATGGTGCAACGGTGCCTGGAGGTCGACGGGCTGGGCTACGAGGTCTCAACGTTGCCAACGCCGACATGTCCGTCGCCGAGACGACCGATGAGATCCTCGACCGCTTCTACGGCGGGGTGGGCGTGCGTCGCCGGATGGGGCGTGACGAGACCTTCTACTCCATCGACAAGGCTCGTGAGCTCCTCGGCTATGCACCGCAGCACTCCTGGCGCGACGATGTGGCGGACCCCAAGGCCGGCACGTGACCGAGCCCGCCCCGACCGAGACGTGCGGTATGACGCGCACGCGGCGACACGACGTATCTGGCCGGCCGGTCCGAGGGCCCGCCGCGGTACGCAGCCTTTCGGCCGGGTGACGCACGGATCGGCGCTGCCGAGGCGGACCCGGTGGACCCGACACTGCGCGCGGTACCGATCGGCACCAGCCGCCGCTGAGCGGCGTGTCTGGGTGGGTGCGCGACTGCGGCCGTGGGCCCGGCGAAGAGACACAGATGGCAACTCGTGCGGAGGGTTGATGACCGCACTGCCGCCGCACCCACGTCGTAGGGTGCGCGTCATGCCCTACACGGAGTCGGAGATCGCTCCTCAGGATGGGGACCGCGCTCGTGCGCTGCTCATCACTGGCACCGTGGGAGTCGGCAAGACGACTGTCGCCGAGGCAGTCAGCGAGCTGCTGGTGCAGAAGCGAGTCCCGAACGCGGTGATCGACCTGGATGGCCTGCGACAGGCGTGGCCATCCCCGCCCGGGGACCCGTTCAACATGCGGCTTGCACTCCGGAATCTGGCAGACGTGAGTGCCAACTACGTCGATGCCGGCATCGCCCGGCTGGTCCTGGCTGGTGTGATCGAGGCACCGTCGGACCGCCGGGCGTACGAGGCAGCGCTCGACATGCCCCTCACAATCGTTCGGCTGCGTGCGGATCTGGATGTGGTTCGCGACCGGCTCGTGCGCCGTCACGGTGACAACCTCCCCGTCTTGCATTGGCACCTCGAGCGCGCACCTGAGCTGGACGCAGTTCTTGACTCCGCCGCAGTGGACGACTGCTCCGTCGACGCTGCCGCCGGCACCACGCACGAGATCGCACTCGAGGTGTGCCTCGCTGTCGGATGGTGAACATTGCCTCCCTGGTCCACGGTGAGTAGTAGCACTCGACTCAGCAGTTCGATGGTGGCGGCCAGGCCGGCCCACACGCCCTACCCGCGCACGGTGAACTGGGCGGCCGCGACGGTCAGCACCTTCACCCGGACGGCGGGGTCTCGCGGCCATCCGCGCCTGGCAGGTGCCCAATAGCCCCGCAGGACGTCAGTGCCGCGAGCCTCAGGGGCTGAGGGTGACCGGGAGGCGCTCGTAGCCGCGCAGGATGCGGGTGCTCCGGCGCAAGGCTCCGTCCTCGAGCCGTGGCTCCGGGTAGCGCTCGAACAGTGTCCGCAGCCCGACCTCCCCCTCCATCCGGGCCAGCGCCGCCCCCAGACAGAAGTGCCGACCGGCGGAGAAGGAGAGGTGGTCTCGGGCGTTGTGCCGAGCCACGTCGAACCTGTCCGGCTCCGGGAACACCTGGGGATCACGATTCGCGCCGGCCAACAGGGCCACCATCACGGACCCGCGAGGCATCGGGACGCCGGCGACCTCGGTGTCGGCACGGGTCATGCGTGCGGTGAGGAACACCGGAGGGTCGACCCGCAGCACCTCGTCGACCGCGTTGGGCCAGAGCTGTTCTCGTTCGGCCAGCAGTCGGCGCTGCTCGGGGTTGCTGGCGAGTAGCGCGATGCCGTTACCGAGCAGGTTGACGGTGGTCTCGAAGCCGGCCGCGAGCACGAGTCCGGCGGTCGACCTCAGCTCGACGTCCGTGAGGCCCACGCCGTCCTCCTGTGCGGCGACGAGTTGGCTGAGCAGGTCTTCGCCCGGTTGTCGACGCAGGCCGTCGATGTGCTGCCCCAGCCACTGGTCGAACTCGCGCAGCGCGGACTCGACCTGACGGAACTTCGTCCAGGAGAGGCCGAGGTCGAGGCTGGGGGAGGCCGCGGCCCCCAACCGGAGCACTTTCTCGCGGTCGCGTTCTGGGACTCCGAGAATCTCCGCGATCACCGTGACCGGCAGCAAGCTGCAGTAGGTCGCCATGAGATCGACCGGTTGCGCCGGGTCGAGCTGGTCGAGGAGGTCTGTGGCGATCTGCTGGGTGCGGCCGCGCAGCCTCTCGACCGCCCGGGCGCTGAAGACCCGAGACACGAGTTTGCGGTAGCGAGTGTGATCCGGCGGCTCGGTCACCAACAACGATGGCGAGGTGAGGGGGCCGCGTGGCGCATCCTGCATGGCCACGCGCGCGGCCGAGCAAGCCTGCCGTCCGCGTCGGCGGGCACCAACCCGGCGGCGGCATCAGGACTGGACAACAAGGCGCGCACCGCGGCATGGTCCGCGGTGACCGAGGCGAACGTGCCCCGGTAGAACGGGGCATGTGCGCGCAGTTCGTCGAGGACCGGGTCGAGCGCTGCCTGATCGCCGGACCGGGTGGCCAGGAACATGCGGCCATGCAGGTCGCCCTGCTTGGCCGATCGCTGGATCGCGGTACGGGGCAGCGCGTGACCCAGCGACCAGCGCACGAAGGCGCGGGCCGGCGGCACGGGGTTGAGCGAGGTCACGACGGCCTCCTTGGACACGGCTGTCCACCCATCTTGCCTCGTGTGAGTCGGATGACTCGGCGCGCCCAGGTCCAGGATGCCGGCGGACCGGCAGGGGCCACTGACTGCTCAGGGCGCCCCCGCCGGAGGCCGACGGTCTCAGCGCGAGGTGATCCGCAGGACGGTGCCAGTGGTGCGGGACAGGACGCCCGTGGTGTTGCCGAGGACGTAGAGCTCGCCGCGGCGGTCCTGGGCGAAACCGAAGACGGCGATGCCGGGGTCAGGCAGTGAGGTGACCTGCGAGCCCTGGTTCACGAACAGCCGCCCCAGTGGCTGCGCGAAGGCACGCGAGTAGTCGCCGAACCGCATCGGACCCCACCGGGGGCGGTGTGGTCGTACTCGAGCACCGGGTCGACGAGACCCGCGGGGACGCCGGGTGAGCGCTGGGTCACGAAGCCTGCGCCGTCACCGCCGTTGTCGAACAGGAAGCTGCCCTCCTTGACGGGCCAGCCGTAGTTGCGGCCGGGGTTCACGACGTCCACCTCCTCGATGTCGTTCTGGCCCACGTCGCCGACCACCAGCTGGCCCGAGCGAGAGTCGAAGGAGAAGCGGTAGGGGTTGCGGAAGCCGTAGGCCCAGATCTCGTCGGCGCTGGCGCGACCGACGAAGGGGTTGCTCCGCCGGATGCCGTACTGGCGGTTCGCGGCGTTGTGTCCGCGCGGGTCGATCCGCAGCACCTTGCCGAGCACATTGTCCGGGGCGAGGCTCTGCGCGTTGCCGCCCGGGACGTGGCCAGGGCCTTGGTCGTCCGCAGCGCCACCGTCACCGACCGCGATGTCCAGCTTGCCGTCGGGCCCGAACCCGATCTCGCCGCCGTTGTGGTTGAACTGGGGCTTGTCGATGCGCATCAGCTCGCGCCGTGAGGACGGGTCGACCACCGGGTGCTCGGCCGAGCGGTTCCGGACCCGCCACTTGGCGGTCACGGCCTGGCCCCCTGCCGGCCTCACCCCCGGCTGCGTGGTGAAGTCCGGTGAGGAGGCCGGGTTCTCGGACGTGAACGTGTAGAGCAGCCCGTTGCGCTCGAAACGCGGGTCGAAGGCGAGCCCGAGCAGACCGCGCTCGTCGTAGGGCAGGCCGGGGATCACCTGTGCCAAGTCGGACACGAGCCGGCCGGACAGGTCAGCGACGAGCGACTTCGGCGACCGGCCACGTACGTCGATCTGCCAGATCTTGCCCCCCTGGTCGGCGACTACAGGTGTTTGTAGTCACCCGGTGCCATGGTGCCGGTGACCGGGGCGACCAGACCTGTCGCGACGGGCTTCAGCGCGATTCGGATATTGCTGACCGGGATGGTAGCGGGAATCGGATCGGAAAGGGCAGGGGCCGCTGCCGCTGGCGCGGCAACAGCGATGACCGCGACCGCGGCAAGAGCGATAGACCTGGGAACTCTCATAAGACTTCCTCTGCTCGGGCGGGCCAGAACGCGCTTGGTCGATAGTTCTTCCACGGGGCGGCAAGTGCAGGGTTCACCATTGGCCGCATATTCCTTCGATATCCCCAGCGCTTCTTGCTGCCCTTTCGGTCAGGACGTCACAGCGAAAAGCGTTTGAAGACCAGACCCTTCTCAGGGCCCCCAATGTCGGCCGAAATTGCGCCCCTGATCCCTGGGCGAAACGCACGTCAACGAGGTGATGTGAGGCGGCCGGCATCCATGAGCCCCCGGACGCATTGCGACGGTCCCCAGCCTTCGCCCTCGACGGAGAGTTGCTGCTCGCGCCAGTCCATCGTTCGTGGTGCGCCAGGTGTTCGGTCGTACGTGCGTGTCAGCGCTGGATGAAGTCTGCTACGGCTCGGCCGAGCTCGACGCCGGCGTCCTCCTGCAGGAAATGGCCGGCGTTGCGGATGGTCGGGTGGCTGAGGCCACGGGTGCCGGGGAGCAGCTTTCGCAGGATGGGCGCCATGGCGCCGGTGATGGGGTCGCTGTCACTGAACGCGAGCAGGAACGGTGTCTCGCTGCTCGACAGCACCTCCCAGGCGTCACGGTTGGCCTGGCTCGCGGGGTCGTCGGGACGGGTCGGCACCAGTGCGGGCATGGCCCGCGCTCCTGCCTTGGCGCGTTCCTCGGGGAAGGGTGCGTCGTAGGCCGCACGAACCTCGTCAGCCAGTGGCCGCACGCATCCAGCGGCGACCAGGCGCCCGATGTCGAGGACCGGCGTCTTCTCGACCGCGCGCCGGAACTGCCACCACGGCTCGGGCATGTCGAAGTCGCCGGTGGGCAGCCCGGTGTTGGCTGCGACCACCCCGGCGAAGCGGTCTGGGTTCTCGGCGACCAGGCGGAGACCGATGAGTCCGCCCCAGTCCTGTCCGACGAGGGTGACGTCACGCAGGTCGAGGTGGTCGAAGATCAGCTCACGGGTCCACTCGACGAGGCGGGCGTAGGAGTAGTCGGTCTGCTGAACCGGTTTGTCAGAGCGGCCGAAGCCGACCAGGTCGGGCACCACGCAACGGATGCCGTTGCTGCTGAGTACGTGGATCACGTGCCGGTAGAGGAACGACCAGGAAGGCTCACCGTGCAGCAGGAGCGCGACCGGTGCGTCGGCTGGGCCAGCGTCGATGTAGGCCATGCGCAGGGTGCCGCCGTCCGGGTCGGCGACCCGCGCGTAGGCCGGCTCCCACGGGAAGTCAGGCAGCTGAGCGAAGGCAGCGTCCGGGGTTCGGTAGACCTCCATGCCCGCCAGTGTGTCAGGGCGACGTGGCCCGGCGGGGCGCGATCGGTGGAGCGGTGAACAGCTCCCAGCCGGGACGCGCCCAGGTGATGTCGATCAAGTGGCGATGAGACCCGGAGCCGCCTGATGCCAGGTGATCGGGTCGCTGTACGGGGATGAAATATCAGCGTCCGCAGCCCGGGGTTGGTCCCGATCAGCGAGTACCGTGACCAACGTCTTGCGAAGTGACAGTTGTATGTAGCGGCTTACACACTGACGTGTCGGCTCGACGTCAGGTACTTCGATCAAGGGGGAATCACCCATGTCTTGCAACGTGCCAGCATGCCGCCCAACCGTTCTCCCCGAAGGGGTTTGAGGTGTCCGGGGCGGGCCCGGAGCTGAAGAAGGCGCTCAACCAGCGGCAGCTGACGATGATCGCCATGGGCGGTGTCATCGGGGCGGGGCTGTTCGTCGGATCGGGCACTGTCATCCACGACACCGGCCCCGCAGCATTCATCACCTATGCCCTGTGCGGCGTCCTCATCATCTTGGTGATGCGGATGCTCGCCGAGATGGCCGTGGCCAATCCCTCGACGGGCTCCTTCGCCGACTACTCCCGCAAGGCCCTCGGCGACTGGGCCGGCTTCTCCGTCGGCTGGCTCTACTGGTACTTCTGGGTCATCGTCGTCGGCTTCGAGGCCGTCGCAGGAGCCAAGGTCCTCAACTTCTGGCTCCCCGGGGTGCCCACCTGGGAGCTCAGCCTCGTGCTCATGCTCCTGATGACGGGAACCAACCTCATCTCCGTCTCCTCGTTCGGGGAGTTCGAGTTCTGGTTCGCGGGGATCAAGGTCGCAGCCATCATCGTGTTCCTGGCCTGTGGTGCGCTCTTCGTCCTCGGGATCTGGCCCAACACCGACCTCGACTTCAGCAACCTCACTGCGCAGGGCGGCTTCTTTCCCAATGGCGGCCTCGCGGTCACGGCCGGGGTCGTGACGGTGATCTTCTCGATGGTGGGCGCCGAGATCGCGACCATCGCGGCCGCCGAGTCCGACAACCCCGAGCGGGCCGTCTCCAAGGCGGCGAACTCGGTCATCACCCGCATCGCGATCTTCTTCGTCGGCTCGGTCTTCTTGCTCGCCGTCATCCTGCCGTGGAACTCCTCGACGTTGGAGGCTTCTCCCTTCGTCGCGGCTTTCGAGGAGATGGGAATCCCGTATGCCGCCGACATCATGAACGCCGTCGTGCTGACCGCCGTGCTGTCCTGCCTCAACTCGGGCCTCTACACCGCTTCCCGGATGCTCTTCGTGCTGGCAGCTCGCCGCGAGGCGCCCGCGTCGATGGTGACGGTGAACTCGCGCGGTGTGCCCATGGTCGCGATCCTGTCCTCGTCCGTCGTCGGCTTCCTCGCCGTCATCATGGCGGCGATCTCACCCGACACCGTGTTCTCTTTCCTGCTCAACTCCTCCGGCGCCGTCATCCTCTTCGTCTACCTGCTGATCGCCGTCTCGCAGATCATCCTGAGGTATCGGGCCGACGAGTCGACGCTCACGGTGAAGATGTGGTGGTTCCCGGCGCTGTCCGTCCTCACCGCTCTCGGCATCGTCCTGGTGCTGGTCCAGATGGGACTCACTGCGGACGTGCGGATCCAGCTGGTGCTGAGCCTCGCGTCGTTCGCCGTGGTGCTCGTCCTGTTCTTCGTCAACAGGGCACGGATCGCCCGACTGCCCGCGCGCGTCGTGAACGAGCCGACCGGCGAGGCCCGCCGTGTGCTCGTCCTGGCGAACCAGACCCTGGAGGCCGACGAGCTGATGAGCGAGCTGCAACGCATCGACTCGATGGGTGCGGCGACGTACTACGTCTGCGTCCCGGCCAGCGCCGTCGAGACCGGCACCGCCTCGACGCACGGCGCCGTGTCCGTGCGGGACGCCACCACCCGGGCCGCGCAGGCGCGGTTGGACCGAACGCTCGAGGCCCTCAGGGCACGCCACCTCGACGCCACCGGCGGACTCGGTGACCAGCGACCGCTGCGGGCGCTGCGGGCGGCGGTGACGCAGTTCGATCCCGACCAGATCGTCATCGTGACGCTCCCCGCCACCGACTCGATCTGGCAGCGGTTCGAAGTCGTCGACCGCGCGAATGAGCTCGGTCTGCCGGTGACGCACGTCGAAGCGGCCTCACTCACCGTGCAGGCGTGAGCCGTGACGATCGTCGTCGCCTACACGGCGCAGGACAGCGGCACGTCGGCGCTCGAGCTGGCCAGCGTGTTCTCACTCTCGATCGACGAGCCACTCGTGGTCGCGGTCGTCGTGACGACCCCGCACGCCTCTGGTGCTCCGGAGTTCATCGATGGTGACTACCTCGGCCCGCTCAAGGCCTGGGCGCAGTCGGTCCTCGATGAGGCCCGGGCCAGCCTGCCACCTGGGATCAGGGCGACCTTCGAGGTGCGGGTGGCCTCCTCGATCCCCGCTGGGCTGCTCGATGTCGCCGCCGACGTCAAGGCGTCCGCCGTGGTGCTCGGCTCGTCGAGCAAGGGGCCCATGGGTCGGATCTCCTTCGGCAGCGTCACGGACAGGCTCGCGCACTCGGCCCACTTGCCGGTGCTGCTGGCCCCACGGGGCTACCACCCTGCACCGAGCTCCCGCATCCGCCGGGTGAGCATCGCCTTGGGAGGGTCGGCCGGAGTCGCTCACGTGGCCGCTGTCGGGGCCCAGGTCGCGGTGACAGCGGGTGCGAATCTGCGAGCCGTGTCGTTCGCCGTCCGGCCTCCCAAGCGGGTGTTCGGCAGCGTGGAGGAGTCAGCCGACGACCTCGTCGTCGCGCAGTGGGTGGAACGTACCAAGAATGCCGTCCGCGCCGGCGTCGGGAACGGCGACCCCGCCCTGGCTGAACGTCTCGCCCGAACCCTCGTCATCGGAGAGGGCATCTCGTGGGGCAAGGCCATCGAGAACGTCGAGTGGCGCGACGGCGACCTGCTGGTCATCGGCCCGAGCTCCTCGGCTCCGGCTGCTCGGCTCTTCCTCGGTTCGCGGGCCTCGAAGATCGTCCGGTCGGCGCCGGTGCCGGTCTTCATGGTGCCGGCCCCCCACACGGGCTGAACCCCGGTACGGGGAGGGTGCTTGGCCTGGAGTCGGCCTCGTCGGGGTGGGCTCGTTCGTGCAGGTTCATGGCCAATCACCCACGGCAGCAGCGCGGTCCGCGCATGGATGCCGTCCACGAGCCGTTCGCGCGGAAGGGAAGGATGCGCCGCCGGTCGGTCAGGCGTCCTCGGGCACCTCGAATGCCGCGAAGGGGGGTGCCAATGTGTGAGATTGGCGAGCACGTCGTCCTGGTGGGCAGGGAAGGGATGTCCGAACAGGACCGCTCGGATGTCCTCCAGGTCGTCTCTGAGTAAGCGCCTCACGCTGATGTCCGGTAGCCGCCCCAGTCAAGCGCGCGAGCGGCGCAATCGTTTAGATGGTGTCCCTGCTGCCGTTTGGCGCTGCCAGTCCTTCGGTGATCCGGCCGAGGTCGTTCAGGCCGCGCCCGTACTGCTCTGGTGTGAGGTCGCCGAAGATGAGGTGCTGCAGGATGAAGCCAGGGATCGCTCCGAACAGTGCTTGGCCGACGGCTGTCACGTCGACGTCGTCTTTGCTGAGCCCGGCGTTGGTGACCCAGCCGGCGGCGAGCGCGGTGATCGCCGAGCGGATCCGGCCGTAGCGCTGCTGGACCTGCTCCATGACCAGCGGGTCTCGTAGAGCCTCGGTCCACGTGCTGACGCCGATTCGGGTCAGGTCGACGCCGAACCGGTTACCGACGTCGAGTCCGGCGGCGATCAGCTGTGGCAGAACTCTTGCCGGCTCGGGCGGTGGGTCCTGCTGCTCGATGCGAAGGAGTTCGGCGTCCACGTTGCCGAAGACTTCTTCGGCGCAGGCGCGGATGAGGTCGGTCTTCGAGGGGAAGTACCGGTACACCGTTCCAGCTGAGACCCCCGCCTCCTCAATGACGGCCGCCATGCTCGCGCGGTGAAATCCCTCGCGCTCAAAGCAGCGCAGCGCGGCGGCGAGCACCGCGTCCCGCTTCGCCGAGCGCCGTGCTGTCGATGCCGGAACCTCGGCGGGCGCGGGTTCCGACGGCCGAGGAGTCATTGTCTCGGGTGCGTCTGCAGTGTCCTTCGAGGAGCGGGTGGGGGAGCTGGATGGCATGCGCGCCAGTCTAGGTGAGATGAACGTTCATTGTTGACATCCGGCGGAAGCTGAGCATACTGACTGGATGCGTAATGAACATTCCTTTCTGTCCACGTCCGTGCTCCGCATCCTCTTTGCAGCCACCGGTGCCCTCTTGCTCGTGGGCCTGCTGGCCACCTCGTTCGTCGGGTCCGGCGTGAAGACAGCCCCCCGCGACGTGCCCGTTGCCGTGACCGGTGGGGCCGCAGCCGCCCATGCTGTGGCCGCGTTGCTCGACCAGCGGGCTCCCGGCGGGTTCGACGTCGTCCCGACAGCCGATCAAGGAGCCGCGCGCGAGCTCGTGCTCGACCGCGCCGTCTATGGCGCCCTGGTGACCGAGGGGCCGAAGGTGGCGCAGGTGATGATCGCGACCTCCGCCTCCCCGGCCGTCGCCCAGATCCTCACCCAGCTCGCCCGACGGGTAGGCGCCGCGTCGGTCACCGACCTCGCGCCGACTCCCGCGGCGGACCCGCGCGGCGCCGGCCTTGCCGGCGGCGCTCTCCCCATCACCATCAGTGGGATCCTCGCGGGCATGATCCTGGCATTCCTCGTCGGCTCCCGGCGGGGTCAGGTGCTCGGCAGCCTCGTCCTGGGAGGGCTGTTCGGGGCCGTGCTCCTGGGCGTCATCCGTGGCGCTTACTCCGCACTCGACGGCAGTGCAGTGGCCGAGTGGGCCGCCGTCTCCGCCGGTGTCGCCACCATCGCCATCGTGCTCGTCGGCTTCTACCGCTTGACCGGACGCATCGGGCTCATCGCAGCCGAGCTGACCCTCATCATCTTGGGCAACCCCTGGTCGGCTGCCACCAGCGCCCCCGAGCTCCTCCCCGAACCATGGTCCACCCTCGGTCACCGGATGCCCCTGGGCGCCACCGTCGACATCGTCAGAGGAGTCACCGGGTTCAACGGCGCCGCCATCTCCGGCTCCGTGCTTGCCCTCTCAGCATGGGCAACCCTGGGCCTGGCCATGGTGGCCGCCAGTCACTACAACACCCGTGTGCAGAACGCCCCAGCGGAACCCGGGGCCACTCCGCCCGTCCCGGACCCGCAGCTTGAGCTTGTGTAATGCCTGCACTCGTCGGATGCCCTTCGGAGCGGGTCGGATCGAACCGTCGCAAGTCCGATCCTCACGCCCCGCAGGGGCATTCGTGTGTCACGACCCGCCACCACAGCGCACCAATCGGTGGATCAGGGCTTAGACCGGTACCCGTCGTGCGGTCGCTGCTCATGTGGTTACCCTCCTTCCGAGCCGAGGTGCCGCATGACAGATCACCGTGATCGC
>JBBQNZ010000115.1:0-13758 GCA_038330415.1 Actinomycetales bacterium
GGAACGGGTCGTCGCCGATCGACCGGACCGAAGCAGTCGACCAGGGTTCGGCCGGAGGGGTGGACCCACACCGGAACGGGCGCGGGGACGCCGGCCGGGCCGGCCCAGCGGCGGTCAGCGACGGGCTGTCGACGTTGCACCGGATGGCCGTGGGGTTCGGGGCGGGCGCGTACCGGCCCTCGACCCGGATGGCGAAACGGGTCAAGGCCCGCGACCGCAGGTGCCGCTTCCCCGGATGCACCGTCGCCGCGGTGGTCTGCGACCTCGACCACGTCCGGCCCTGGCCCACCGGACCGACCGCCGACACCAACCTGATCTGCCTGTGCCGACGCCACCACCGGGTCAAACAACGACCCGGCTGGACGGTCACCCTGGCCACCGACGGCACCGTCACCTGGACCGACCCCACCGGACGGGTCCGCACCACCGCCCCCGCCGACGCCCTGACCTGCACCGTCCTCGGCGGCGCGGCGACACCGACACCGGTCCCGGTCAGCACCAGCGTCACCCTCACCGACCTGCCCGACGGACCCCACAGCCACCTCGAGTTCCACCTCGAACACCACGGCGCCACGGCGCCATCAACCACCCGCGGAGGACGAGCCCAGCGGCACCCACCGGCCAGCTCCTGGCGCGACGACGACGGCATCCGACACCGCGTCGAGGTCACCACAAAAACCGACGTCATCCTCCTCGGCCACACCACGACACCCTGCCGAAGACCGCGACGCGGCCGGCACACCTTCCCCGACGAACCCCCCTTCTGAGTCGCCGGCCTGCCGATGACCGACGGTGACTCACCGTCACTCTGGTCTGTCCGCAGTACCCACCGTTTGCTGACCGGGGCCGGTCCCCACGTACGGTGGCCCGATGCCTGACACCACCGACGTCCCGACCGAGAACGTGCTCATCCTGTCCTGCCCCGACCAGCGCGGCATCGTCGCGACGGTGACGGCCCTGCTGTTCGAGCACGGCGCGAACATCGAGGAGAGCCAGCAGTTCCAAGACCCGCGCACCGCCCAGTTCTTCATGAGGATCCGCTTCTCGGTCGACATCGGCGGGCCTCCGGCCCAACTGTGGCGCGAGCTGTTCGCGCCGGTGGCCACGGCATACGCCATGGACTGGTCGATCCGCGACGCGGCGACCCCCTACCGCGCGGTGCTGATGGTCAGCCGGTTCGGGCACTGCCTCAACGACCTGCTGTTCCGCTGGCGATCGGGGGCGCTCAACATGGACATCCCCGCCGTGGTCTCGAACCACCGCGACCTCGAGCCGCTGGTGACGAGCTACGGCATCCCGTTCCACCACGTTCCGGTGACCGCCGACACCAAGCCGCAGGCCGAGGAGGCGCTGCGCCGGATCGTGGGCGAGCACGATGTCGACCTGGTGGTGCTCGCGCGCTACATGCAGGTGCTCAGTGACGACCTCACCCGCGACCTGTCCGGGCGGGTGATCAACATCCACCACTCGTTCCTGCCGTCCTTCAAGGGCGCCAAGCCCTACCACCAGGCGTTCGCCCGCGGCGTCAAGCGGGTCGGCGCGACCGCGCACTACGTCACGGCCGACCTCGACGAGGGCCCGATCATCGAGCAGGACGTCGTGCGCGTCGACCACCGGATGACGCCCGAGGACCTCGTGCGCGCCGGCGAGGAGGTCGAGTCGCGGGTTCTGGCCCGTGCGGTGCGGTGGCACTGCGAGTCGCGCGTGCTGCTCAACGGAGACCGCACGGTCGTCTTCAGCTGACCCCGGCGAGCCCGGCGGCCCCGGCGGCCGCAGCGACCGCCACGACGGCCGACGCGGCCGAGCCGGTCAGGCGTGCCGGTGGGGCAGGTGGAAGTGCAGGCGCGGCAGGTGCAGCAGCACCTGGGGCACCTGCAGCCGGCGCCGAGCGCTCTGCGCGGGCTCGGTGCGCGAGGTGCGCCCGTGCGACCTGGGGGTCATGGAAGCGGCGACGCCGGGGGTGATCATGTGCATGTCAACAGGAGGCGCGTGCGCGGTGCCTGATACCTCGCGAGGTCGCGCCACGATCGACGAGTGACCGATCGAGCCGCCAGCACCACCGCGGTGCTCGTCTGCCAGGGCCGAGCCACGGCACACGGACGCTTCGCCGTCGGCCGGTTCTCCGACCCGGTGGCAGAGCACCTGCTCGACCCCGAGGAGCGCACCGTCGTCGAGCGGGCCCGCGCCCACCAGCCGCCGCAGGGCACGTCCGGCCGGATGGCCTACGAGCTGGTCCGGCGCACCGCGGTGCTCATGGTGCCGCGCACCGTCGCCATCGACGACGTGGTGCGCGACCACGGCGCCCCGCAGACCGGCCCTCGAGGGCACCGGCTTCGACCCGACGCTGGAGACGACCTGGGTGTGGGAGGGCGTCGTCCCCTACCTGACCCCGGATGCCGTCGCCGAGACGGTGCGCCACCTCGCCGAGCTGTCCGCACCGGGCAGCGTCCTCGTCGTGAACTACCAGTCGCGGTCGGTGTCCGCCGTGGTGATGCGTCGCGTGATGCGGGTGGCCATGCGACTCAGCCGACAACACGACCCACTGGCCGGCGAGCCGTGGCGCTCCACCTGGCCGCCTGACACGATGCGAGCCATGCTGGCGTACAACGGCTTTGAGACGACCTCGGATGACGACCTGTTCACCTTGGCGCGCGGGCGACCACGGAATGCTGGCTCGAGCAGACCGTGGACTCCCACCGGCGCGCCGCTGGCTCCGGGACCGCGTGGGTCAGGCTGAGCCGGTGCGGCGCTGGCTGTAAGCGTCCTCGCGCTCGTCGACGGTGTCGTCCGACCCGTCGGTGAGCACGCTGCGACCCGGACGGTCGGCGTCGCCGTCCCGGTCGTTCGCGTTTTCCACGACGGCGCGCTGGCCGTCGCTGTCGCCTCGCCCGTCGAGCACGTCGTCGCGATCGCCGCGGTCGGCGAGGCGGTTGCCGTCCTCGTCGGTCTCGACGTCCGGGTCGCGAAGGTCGGCCAGGCGCAGCTGCTCGTCGCGCTCGCGTCGAACCGCGTCGGCGCTCTCGGACCGGCTGTCGGCCTCCGCGGCGAGGTGCTCGGCCTCGAGCTCGCGCTTCTGGGCCTCGGCCTTGGCCATCTTGGCCTTGGCGTCGGCCTCGGTCGCACTCGCCTCGTCCTCGCGCAGCCGGCGGTCGTGCTCGACGGCCTTCTCGCGGATATCGGCGGCCTGCGCGCGCTGGGCATCGGCCCGGCGTGCGCCTGACCGGGACACGACGAACGCGATGATGGCGGCCAGCACCACCACCGCCACGACGATCCAGACAATCGTGCTGGTGTCCATGGTTGTCTCCTCACCGGCGCAGGTGAGGGACACCCGCGCGCTTTGACTGGAGCAGTACCCCACGGGCGTCTCGGGCAAACGGTGCCCGCGCTGGTGGGGTCAGCCGACGGTGACTCGGTCCGGCGCCCCAGCGGCCCGGCGTCGCCGATCAGGACGAGCCGCTGTCCTGCGGGGTGGCGGCGTGACCGGGGCGGCCGTGCGTGCGCCGGTCCTGCTTCATCTCCGCCTCGAAGACGTGCCGCTTGCCGCCCATCAGCTCGTCACGGGCGGCGCGCTCGTGCTCCTTGAACGCCGCGTAGTAGCCGTCGTCGTACTCCTCCACGACCTGGAAGGACCAGCGCCCGGCGAGGATGTTGCGCCCGACGAGGTCCGTCTCGAGGGTGTCGGCAAGCTCGGTGTGGCCCTCGGTGCGCAGCATCTCGACCGCCTCGCCGAGGGCGAGGTCGGCCATGCCGCACTTGCGGTGGAAGTTGTAGAGCTGGCCGCGTGCGTCCTCGACCACCTCGAGGGCCTCCGAGAGCTTTCCGAGGGCCGCGACGGTGGCGTCGCTCGTGCCGGCGGGGCGGGTGTGGGCGTCGTCGACGGACATGGGAGCCAACCTAGGTCGCGGATGCCGCGCCACGGCATCCGAACGACGTGCCGGTCCGCGCTGTCGTGGGTTGTCGTGGTCGGGCCTGTGGAAAACTCCGCGGCCCTGTCGACGATCCTCGGCAGGCTGTCGGCATGAGCTTCGACGACCTGCCCCCGAACTGGCCCGCCCTGCCCCTCGACACCCCCGGCCTGGCCGCCGACGTGGCCGACCTGGTGGTGGGCCACGTCGATCGGGTGGTCGGCTGCATCGGGCTGGTGCTGACCGATGCCGACCTCACGATGGGCCAGCCGGCCATCATCAGCGACGTCGACGACACCGTGCGCCCTGATCAGCTGCGACCGGCGCTCGACCACCTGTGCGCCCTGCTCGTCGAGACCGGGGGAGCGATGCTGTTCGTCCGCGGCCGCGACGGCTCGGTGCGGTTCACCGACGCCGACCGACACTGGCACCAGGCGGCCATCGACGCGTGCCGCGGCGCCGACGTGCGGCTGCTCGGCGCCTTCCTGGCCACTCCGGCCGCCGTGCGCACGTTCCCCGGGCCGCTGCATGCCGTCGACGACGTGGCGTCGTGAGACCGGGCTCAGCACTCGATGACGTTGACGGCGAGGCCGCCGCGAGCGGTCTCCTTGTACTTCACCATCATGTCGCGCCCGGTGTCGCGCATCGTCTTGATCGCCTTGTCGAGCGAGACCACCTGCTTGCCGTTGCCGCGCAACGCGATTCGCGCGGCCGTGATCGCCTTCACCGACGCCACCGCGTTGCGCTCGATGCACGGGATCTGCACGAGGCCACCCACCGGGTCGCAGGTGAGGCCGAGGTTGTGCTCGATGCCGATCTCGGCGGCGTTCTCGACCTGGTCGGGGGTGCCGCCGAGCACCTCGGCCAGGGCACCGGCCGCCATCGAGCAGGCCGAACCGACCTCGCCCTGGCAGCCGACCTCGGCCCCGGAGATCGACGCGTTCTCCTTGTAGAGGCTGCCGATCGCGGCCGCGGTGAGCAGGAAGCGCACCACGCCCTCGTCGTCGGCACCGGGCACGAAGCGCGTGTAGTAGTGCAGTACCGCCGGGATGATGCCGGCCGCACCGTTGGTGGGGGCCGTGACGATGCGCCCACCGGAGGCGTTCTCCTCGTTGACGGCAAGGGCGTAGAGCGTCACCCAGTCCATGGCGGCCAGCGGGTCGCCGGGGTGCTCGCCGCGCAGCTGGGTGGCCAGCCGTGGGGCGCGCCGCTGAACCTTCAGCCCGCCGGGCAGCACCCCCTCGGAGCGGCAGCCGTTGTCGATGCACTCCTGCATCACCTGCCACAGGTGCAGCAGGCCCTCGCGCACCTCGGCTTCGGAGCGCCACGACAGCTCGTTGGCCATCATCACGCCGCTGACCGGCAGGCCGGTCTCCGCACACCGCTCGAGCAACTGGTCGCCGGTGGTGAACGGGTACTTCACCGGGGTGTGGTCGGGCACGATCACGTTCTCGCCGACCTCGTCCTGGTCGAGCACGAACCCACCGCCCACCGAGTAGTACTCGCGCTGGTGCAGCGGCTCCTCGCCCTCGGTCGGCGTCGCCGAGGTCCATGCCGTGAAGCGCATGCCGTTGGAGTGGAAGGGCAGCCGGGCGCGGCGGTGCAGCACCACGTCGCGGTCGAGGTCGAAGGCGATCTCGTGGCTGCCGTCGAGCCGCAGGCGCCCGGTGGCCCGCACCTGCGCGATGCGCGGGTCGGCGCCACGCGGGTCGGTGGTCTCGGGTGCCTCGCCCTCGAGCCCGAGCACCACCGCCTTGACCGACCCGTGGCCGTGCCCCGTGGCGCCGAGCGAGCCGAACAGCTCGGCCCGCACCCGACCCACCTGCTCGAGCAGGCCGGCGGCACGCACCCCCTGGGCGAAGGTGTGCGCGGCCCGCATCGGTCCCACGGTGTGCGAGCTGGAGGGGCCGATGCCCACGGAGAAGAGGTCGAACGCGCTGATGGCCATCGCCGCACAGTGTGTCAGGTCTTGCCCGGTCCGGGGCTCCCCGCGCCCGGCGCCCGGGTCCGGCGCCCGGGTCCGGCGGGGGGTCTGGTCAGCCGGGCTCCGGCACCGCCTCGGCGCCGGCGTCGGTGCGACCGGCTAGCGTCGGGGCCGTGAGTACTCAGGCGGCGCAGGGGGAGCTCCCCGGCATGCCCGCGCCGCTCTACGCGGCCAGCCCGAGCAAGCTGCTGGCCTTCCTCGACTGCCCCCGCCGCTACCGCCTCCAGTACCTCGACCGCCCGTCGCCCGAGAAGCGCCGCCAGCGGGCCCACACCTCGCTGGGCAACGCCGTGCACAACGCCCTGCGCGACTGGTGGGACCTGCCCGAGCGCACCCCCGAGCACGGCGCCGGCCTGGTCGACCGGGCGTGGATCGACGTCGGCTTCCGCGACGGCGAGCAGTCCCGTGAGTGGCGCGAGAAGATGCGGGCCGCGGTCACGGCCTACCTCGGGGGCGTCGACCCGGCCACCCATCCGGTCGGCATCGAGCGCACGGTGTCGTTCCTCAGCGGTGACCTGCGAGTGAGCGGGCGGGTCGACCGGCTCGACGACCGCGACGGCCAGCTCGTCGTCGTCGACTACAAGACCTCCCGGGTGCCGCCCACCGACGACGACGCCCGCACGTCGCTGGCCCTGGGGCTCTACGCGGCCGCGGCGTGGAAGATGTTCCGGCGCCGCACGCTGCGCGTCGAGCTGCACCACGTGCCCACCGGCACGGTCGCCGCCCACGAGCACACGCCCGAGTCGCTCACCCGCAAGGTCGAGCAGGCCCGGTCCATCGCGCGTGACGCCCGGCGAGCCGACCTCGACTTCGTCGAGCTGGGTGCGTCCTCCGCGTCCTTCCCGCCCAGGCCCGGCCCGCTGTGTGGGTGGTGCGACCTGCGGGCGCACTGCCCCGAGGGCCAGGCGGCCGGCCCCGAGAAGTCCGACTGGGCGGCGCTCGAGGAGCGGCCCCCGGCCGGTGGGTGGGTGCAGCGCGCCGGCGCGTGACCGGCATCCGGAGCACGGCCCCGGCCGGAACCGGCCGGTTGTCCGAGCCGTCTGGCAGGCTCGACCGGCATGGAGCAGCGGATCTCGTTCGTGACCCTGGCCGTGCGTGACCTCGACCGGTCGCGGTCGTTCTACGTCGACGGGCTGGGCTGGTCGCCCGAGCTCGACGTGCCGGGCGAGGTGCTGATGTTCGCAGCCGGCGAGCGGCTGGTGCTGTCGCTGTGGGACCGCGCGGCCTTCGAGGCGGAGGTCGGTGGCCCGGCCCTCGAGGGCACCGGGGTGGTGCCGATGACGCTGTCGCACAACGTGGCGAGCCCGGCGGAGGTCCGCGACGTGCTCGCCCTGGCCACGGCGGCGGGCGCGACTGCCGCCGGCCCCGTCGAGCGGGAGTGGGGTGGCTTCACCGGCTACTTCGCCGACCCCGACGGGTTCCGGTGGGAGGTTGCCTGGAATCCCGGGCCGATCGGCCTGCGCGTCGTGCCCGAGACCGACGTCGACGCCCGCCCGTGAGCGAGGTGGTCGAGCCCAGACTCACCGAGCGGCTGGTGCTGCGGGGCTGGTCCGACGGCGACCGTGAGGCCTGGGCGGCGATGAACGCCGACCCCGAGGTGATGCGCTACTTCCACGACACCATGACCCGAGAGCAGTCCGACGCGATGCTCGACCGGTTGGACGCGGCCCTCGCGGAGCAGGGCTGGGGGCTGTGGGCGCTCGAGCGGCAGGACACCGGGGAGATGGTCGGCATGACCGGGCTCGCGGTGCCGACGCACGACCTGCCGTTCAACCCCTGCGTGGAGGTGGGCTGGCGCCTCGCCCGCTCGGCCTGGGGCCGGGGCTTCGCCACCGAGGCCGCGCGCGAGGCATTGCGGGTGGGGTTCGACGAGGTGGGGCTGGCCGAGGTCGTGTCGATGACGTCGACGCCCAACACGCCCTCACGGGCGGTGATGGAGCGGCTCGGCATGACGCGCGACTCGGCCGACGACTTCGAGCACCCGGCGGTGCCGCCCGGCCACCCGCTGCGCCCCCACGTGCTCTACCGCCTCCGCGCGGACGCGGTGCGGTGACGAGCAGCGGTCAGGCGCTGCGGCGCGAGTGGTAGCTGCGCAGGTTCTCGCTGAGGATGCCGCGGATCATCTCGGCCTCCGGAGTGTCCTCGCCGTCGACGCTGGCGAGCAGGTCGTCGATGTCGGAGGGGGTGCGGTAGTGCTCCAGGTCGGCCCGGAGCTGGTTGAGGGCCACGCGGGCCTCGCGGCGCTCGCGGAGCTCGTCCTTGACGGTGGTCCAGAGTGCTGTAGTGGTCATGTCAACTAGTTTCCGCCGCTGCAGTCCATGCGTCCAATGGAATCGGAGCATGATTCATATGCACTATCGTCATGGGTATGGACACGGACTCCCTGCGCTGGTTCCAGCTCGTGGCGGATGGGTACACGGTCACCGAGGTCAGCGAGATCTTTGGGGTGAGCCAGCCCGGCGCCTCGCGGGCGCTGGCCCGCCTCGAGCAGCAGGTCGGCACGCCCCTGCTGCGCAGGTCCGGTCGGGTGCTGCGGATGACGCACGCCGGCAGCGCCTTCAAGCGGCACGTCGACCACCTGGTCAACGACCTCGACGACGCGCTGGCCGCGGTCGACGAGCTGGTCGACCCCGAGGGTGGTGTGGTCACGCTGGCCTTCCCGCTCAGCCTCGGGTCCTGGCTGGTGCCCGGGCTGATCCGGGCGTTCCGGCGCGACCACCCCCGCGTGCGGGTGGTGCTGCAGCGCACCGCCGTGGGTGAGAGCGGGCAGGTGTCGCAGCAGCTGGCCACCCGGCGCGCCGACGTCGAGCTCACGACGCACCGGGTCACCGGGCCCGGCGTCGACTGGCGCCGCATCCTCGTCGAGCCGCTCGTGCTGGCCGTGCCCCTGTCGCACCGGCTGGCGGGGAGCGACGCGGTCGCGCTGACCGACGTCGCCGACGAGCCGTTCGTCATGCGCCGCGGGCCGTCCGGCATGCGCTCGCAGACGCTCGCCCTGTGTGAGGCTGCCGGCTTCACCCCCACCATCGACTTCGAGGCCGACGACCTGCCGACGGTGCGCGGCCTGGTGGCGGCCGGCCTGGGGGTGGCGGTCGTGCCCGCCATGGGGCTACCGGCACCGACCACGTTCGCGCGCACCCGGATGCTGCCGCTCACCGACGCACACGCGCAGCGCGAGGTCGGCGTCGCGTGGGTCAGCGGGCGGCCGCTGCTGCCCTCCGCCGAGTCGTTCCGCCGGTTCCTGCTGACCGGCGAGGTCGGCGCCCACCTCGGGTGACAGAATCGGGGCCACTCCCGCGGACCCGATGGAAGGCCCCCCCGATGGCGCCGAAGCAGCCGAAGCGCAAGGCCACGATTCTCGCCCTCGCCAACCAGAAGGGCGGCGTCGCCAAGACGACCTCGGTCGCGTCGCTGGGAGCCGCGTTCGCCGAGCAGGGCCGCCGGGTGCTCCTCGTCGACCTCGACCCGCAGGCCTGTCTCACCTTCAGCCTCGGCGTCGACCCGGATGCCGTGGAGTCCTCGGTGCACGACGTCCTCGTGGGTGGCACGCCGATCAAGGACGTAATCGTCGGCTGCGAGGAGGGCGTCGACCTGGTGCCCAGCACCATCGACCTCGCCGGCGCCGAGGCGGTGCTGCTCTCCCGCCCGGCCCGCGAGTACGTGCTGCAGGGCGCCCTCGACGACGTCAAGCGCGACTACGACGTCATCCTGCTCGACTGCTCACCCAGCCTGGGGGTGCTCACCCTCAACGCCCTCACCGCCGCGCACGGCCTGATCATCCCGATGCCGTGCGAGATGCTGAGCCACCGCGGCGTGGGGCAGCTGCTCGACACGGTGCGCGACGTGAAGAAGATCCTCAACAAGAAGCTGCGCGTCATCGGCATCCTCCCGACCCTCTACGACGGTCGCAGCCTGCACTCGCGCGAGGTGCTCGACGACGTCGGCAGCCGCTACGACCTCCCGGTGCTGTTGCCGCCCATCCCCAAGACGGTGCGCTTCGCGGAGGCTCCCGCGGTGGGGCGCTCCATCCTCTCCACGGCCCGAACGTCCAAGGGCGCGAAGGCCTACCGCGAGGTCGCCGCCTCGATCCTCGCCCAGCTCTAGACGGCGCCAGGATCCCGGTCGAGGGATTCGGACCGCGGCGCGCGGGCGTCCTACAGTGATCGGATGCCGACTACGACACCAGCACTCATCGCCGACTCCGCGACCTCGGGCTTCCACCAGGGCACCATCGAGCGCCGCGACCTGCGCCCCGACGACATCCGCATCGACATCGCGTTCGCGGGCATCTGCCACTCCGACATCCACACCGCGCGTGAGGAGTGGGGGCCGGCGCACTTCCCGCTGACCGTGGGCCACGAGATCGCCGGCACCGTCGTCGCGGTCGGTGACCAGGTCACCCGCCACGCCGTCGGCGACCGGGTCGGCGTCGGCTGCCTCGTCGACTCGTGCGGCGAGTGCGAGCCGTGCAAGGACGGCATGGAGATGTTCTGCACCAAGCCCTCCGTGGGCACCTACAACGCCCAGGGCTACGACGGCGAGTGGACCATGGGCGGCTACGCCAAGGAGGTCGTCGTCAGCGAGCGCTTCGTGCTGCGCATCCCCGACTCCATGGAGCTCGACGTCGCCGCGCCGCTGCTCTGCGCCGGCATCACCACCTACTCCCCGCTGCACCGCTGGGGCGCCGGCACCGGTCGCTCGGTGGCCGTCGTCGGCGTCGGCGGCCTGGGCCACATGGGCGTGAAGATCGCCGCCGCCATGGGCGCCGCCGTCACCACGATCTCCCGCTCGATGGCCAAGGCCGACGATGCCGAGGCGCTCGGTGCGACGCGCCACATCGCGTCGTCCGACGCCGAGGCGATGAAGGCGGCCCGCGGCACGTTCGACATCGTGCTCAACACGGTCAGCGCCGACATCCCGATCGCCGACTACGTGCGCCTGCTCAAGCCGGCCGGCGTCGTGGTGAACGTCGGCCTGCCGCCGGCTCCCTACGAGATCCCGCCGGGCTCGCTCATCGGTGGCAACAAGGCCGTCGCCGGCTCGCAGATCGGCGGCATCGCCGAGACCCAGGAGATGCTCGACTTCTGCGCCGAGCACGGCATCGCCGCGACCATCGAGGTCGTCGACGCGGCCGACGTCGACGCGGTCTGGGACCGGGTCGTCGACGGCGACGTGCGCTACCGCGCGGTCATCGACACCAGCACCCTCACCGGCTGACCCCGACCTATTGCGAATCTCCCACCCGGGGGGCCCGGTTCAACGGCCTCCCCGGGTGGGAAGTTCGCAACAAGTCGAGGGGGTACACGCAATAGGTCGAGTGGGCACACCGAAGGGGCCGCACCGAGTTCCGGTGCGGCCCTTCGGCATTGCGAAGCCTGGGACAAGATCGACCAATAGGTCAATGTTGCCCCGGATGCGTGTCAGCTCGCGGTGGTGTCTCCCGAGGTGCTGCCGCCGCGGGTGCGGCGGCGGTTGCGGTTGCGCTTCGGGCGGTCGGCCCCGCTGTCGGTGGGTGCGTCGCCGTCGCGGGATGCCGGGCGCGAGGAGTCGCGGGACTCCCCGCCACGCCCGCCGCGGCTGTCGCCGGAGCGGCCGCCACGCCCGCCGCGGTCACCGCGGTCGCCGCGGTCGCCGCCGCTCGGGCCACGCCGGCCGGCACCCTTGCCGGTCTCGCCGAGGTCCTCGAGCACCTCGGCGCCGAGGCCCTCACGGGTCTGCATCGCGCGGGGGAGGCGGCCCTTGGAGCCCTCGGGGATGTCGAGGTCGGCGTACAGGTGCGGCGAGGAGGAGTAGGTCTCCTGCGGCTCGGGCATGCCGAGGTCGAGCACCTTGTTGATCATGGCCCAGCGGTGCAGGTCGTCCCAGTCGACGAAGGTGACCGCGATGCCGGTGTTGCCGGCGCGCGCGGTGCGCCCGATGCGGTGCAGGTAGGTCTTCTCGTCCTCGGGGCACTGGTAGTTGATGACGTGCGTGACGTGCTCGACGTCGATGCCGCGGGCCGCGACGTCGGTGGCGACGAGGATGTCGACCTTGCCGTGGCGGAACGCCCTCAGCGCCTGCTCGCGCGCGCCCTGGCCGAGGTCGCCGTGGATGGCGGCCGCGGCGAACCCGCGGTCGGCGAGGTCGTCGGCCACCTTGGCAGCGGTGCGCTTGGTGCGGCTGAAGATGATGGTCAGGCCGCGCTCGCGGGCCTGCAGCATACGGGCGAGCATCTCGACCTTGTCCATCGCGTGGGCGCGGTAGACGAACTGCTCGACGGCCTTGACCGTGTGGGCGTTCTCCTGGTCGTCGCCCATCGCGCGGATGTGCGTGGGCTGGCTCATGTAGCGGCGGGCCAGCGCGACGACCGCACCCGGCATCGTGGCCGAGAAGAGCATGGTCTGGCGCGAGGCGGGGGTGAGCGCCAGCAGCCGCTCGACATCGGGCAGGAAGCCCAGGTCGAGCATCTCGTCGGCCTCGTCGAGCACGACGATGCGGGCGTGGCCGAGGTCGAGGTGGCCCTGCTTGGCGAGGTCGATCAGGCGCCCGGGGGTGCCGACGACGACCTCGACGCCACGCTGCAGCGCCTCGACCTGCGGCTCGTAGGCACGACCGCCGTAGACGGTGAGCACGCGCACGCCGCGCTTCTTGCCGGCCCGCTCGAGGTCACCGGACACCTGCACGGCGAGCTCGCGGGTGGGGGCCACGGCCAGCGCCTGCGGCTTGCCGGCGAACGGCATCGTCGCGAAGCCGTCGTCCTTGGGGGAGGTGACCCGGTTGAGGATCGGGATGCCGAAGCCGAGGGTCTTGCCGGTGCCGGTCTTGGCCTGGCCGATGATGTCGTGGCCGGCCAGCGCGACCGGCAGGGTCATCGCCTGGATGGGGAACGGGCTGGTGATCTTGTGCTCGGCGAGCGCGTCGACGATGTCCTGGTGGATCGGGAAGTCGGAGAACGACTCCACCGGAGGTGGCTCGGTCACGGTATCGACCGCGGTCTCGGCAAGCACGGCCTCGGCGCTGAGCGCGTCGTCGGGTGCGTCTGGGGTGGCGTCGGTCATGGGTCTCTTCCGGTCGGCGGGCGCTCGTGCGCCAGCGCAGGGGCTGTGGGCCGATCGGAGGTCTTCGGGCGGCGGGCGCCGGCGTGGACGCCGGGCGCTCGCCTCGTCAAGTTGCTGTGGTTGTCGTGCCGACCGGGCACCGTGGGACGCTCGCCACTCTACCGTTAGGCTCCGACGCCATGGAGCACACGTCGATCGAGGACCCCGCCTACCATGCCGCGGTGGTGGACCTGCTGGGCGTCCTCGCCTACGGCGAGCTCACCGCGTTCATCCGGATGGCCGTCGACTCCGACCTCGCGCCCACGCTGCACCTGAAGTCGGCCATGGCCGGCCTGGCCAACACCGAGTACGTCCAGTACTCCGTGCTCGTCGAGCACATGCGCGCCCACGACATCGACCCGGATGCCGCGATGGCCCCGTTCGTCGTGCCGTTCGCCGCCTACCACGAGCGCACCAAGCCCAAGGGCTGGCTCGAGGGGCTGGTCAAGGCCTACGTGGGCGACGGCATCGCCAAGGACTTCTACCGAGAGATGTCGGTCTTCGTCGACGACGGCACCCGCGAGGTGATGGCGCGCGCGCTCGACGACGCGGGGGAGTCCGACTTCGTCGTCGGGGTGGTGCGCGACGCGCTCAAGACCGACCGCACCGCCAGCGGGCGGCTGGCCCTGTGGGGTCGGCGGCTGCTCGGCGAGGCGCTGTCGCAGGCGCAGGCCGTGGCCGTCGAGCGCGACGCCATGTCGGCGCTGCTCGTCGGCGGCGGGGTCGACCTCGCCGAGGTGGGGCAGATGTTCACCCGGCTCACCGACAACCACTCCAAGCGGATGGCCCG
>JBBQNZ010000116.1:0-13725 GCA_038330415.1 Actinomycetales bacterium
AAGCCACAACGCCGGATTCGCGAATCCCGATTCCCCTATCGTCGTTCGTATGACACGGGACGGCTGGACGTTCATCACCAACCACGGGCACGTACTGGTGTGTCTGGCCGCAGACCCTGAAGTGCTCGTGCGTGACGTCGCTACGAGCATCGGCATCACCGAGCGGGCCGTGCAGCAGATCATCGGCGACCTCGAGCGGGGCGGCGTCGTCGCCCGGGCACGCGTCGGGCGCCGCAACCACTACCTGGTATGCCGCGAGCAGCGGCTGCGCCACCCGGTCGAGAGCGGGGTGACCGTCGGCCAGTTCGTCGACCTCATCAGCCAGGGCAGCGACAGCTCCCAGCTCGAGCCGCCGACCCGGCTGCGTGCCACCGGCAGCACCGAGGCGTCCGCCGACGGGGCGAGGGACTGGACGAGCGCGGGTCACGAGGTCGTCGCCCACCTGCGCAGCCAGGGGCTGTGAGCCACGAGGCCGCGATCGGGCGCCGCTAGCCTTCGGCCATGGCGCGCCTCGGTCTCATCGTCAACCCCACCTCGGGCAAGAACACCGGCGCGCGCATCGGCACCGAGGCCCTCACCCTGCTGCGCGCGGCGGGCACGGACATCCTCGACCTGAGCGCGGCCGACGCCCGCAGCGCCATGGAGCAGGGGCGGGCGGCGATCGCCGCCGGCGCCGTGGACCGGGTCGTCGTCGCCGGTGGCGACGGCATGGTGCACCTGGGGGCCAACCTGTGCGCCGGCACCGGAGTCCCGCTCGGCATCATCGCGGCGGGCACCGGCAACGACATCGCGCGCGAGCTCGGCCTGCCGGTGCGCGACGCGGCGAAGGCGGTGGAGCGCATCCTCGACGGCGGCACCCGCCGCGTCGACGTCGCGAAGCACACGATGGCCTCGGGCGAGGACCGATGGTTCCTGGGCGTGCTGGCGGCCGGGTTCGACGCGGTCGTCAACGAGCGCGCCAACCAGTGGCGCTGGCCCAAGGGCCCGATGCGCTACAACCTGGCCATCATGCGCGAGCTGCCGCTGTTCCGCGCCATTCCCTATGTATTGGAGCTCGACGGCGTGCGGATGGAGACCGAGGCGATGCTCGTCGCGGTGGGCAACGGCCCGGCCTACGGTGGTGGCATGCGGGTGACGCCGGGCGCCGAGTTCGACGACGGCCTGCTCGACGTGCTGGTGCTGCACAAGATCTCGACCGCGGAGTTCCTGCGGGTCTTCCCGACCGTGTTCAAGGGCACCCACGTCACCCACCCCAAGGTGCAGGTGGTGAGGGCCCGCACGGTGCGGCTGGAGGCCACCGGCATCGTGGCGTACGCCGATGGGGAGCGCTTCGCGCCGCTGCCGCTGAGCATGGAGGTCGTGCCCGCCGCGCTCAGCGTCCTGGCCTGAGCGCTGACGTAGCCTGACACCATGCCCAGCCCCGCCGAGCGGTATGCCGCTGCTGCCGCCCGGAGCCGCCGGGACCGGTCCGAGCTCGGCCGGTTCACCGCCGGCCTGGACTTCCCGCTCGACGAGTTCCAGGTGCAGGCCTGCGCAGCGGTCGAGGCGGGCCAGGGGGTGCTCGTCGCCGCCCCGACCGGCGCCGGCAAGACCATCGTCGGCGAGTTCGCCGTGCACCTTGCGCTCGCGACTGGGCGAAAGGCGTTCTACACCACCCCGATCAAGGCACTGTCGAACCAGAAGTACCACGACCTGGTGCGGGTGCACGGTGCGGACAAGGTGGGGCTGTTGACCGGCGACTCCTCCGTCAACGGCGAGGCACCGGTGGTCGTGATGACCACCGAGGTGCTGCGCAACATGATGTATGCCGGGTCGCGCACCCTCCACGGCCTGGGTTACGTCGTCATGGACGAGGTGCACTACCTGGCCGACCGGTTCCGCGGGGCGGTGTGGGAGGAGGTCATCATCCACCTCCCCGAGCACGTGCAGGTCGTGTCGCTGTCAGCCACGGTGAGCAACGCCGAGGAGTTCGGTGACTGGCTCGCCGAGGTGCGGGGCAACCACGCGGTGGTCGTCTCCGAGCACCGACCGGTGCCCTTGTCCCAGCACGTACTCTTGGGCACCACCCTGTTCGACCTCTTCGCCGGCAACCGGGTCAACCCCGATCTGTTGGCCGCCATCCGCACCTCCGAGCAGCGCGGTCGCTGGGACGACGAGCCGCGACGCGGCGGCTCGGGGCGTGGCGGCCCCCCGGCCCGAACCCACCGCGGCGGGGGTGTGCGTGGTGGCCGCCGCCCCGGCGGGGGTAGCGGTGGGAGGGGCTTCGCCCGCGGCGGGCGCCCCGGCGGCGGTGCGACCCGGGCCGAGGTCATCGACGAGCTCGACCGCGACGGGCTGTTGCCTGCCATCACCTTCATCTTCAGCCGGGTCGGGTGCGAAGCGGCGGTCACCCAGCTGCTCGCCGCCGGCACCCGCCTCATCCCCGAGCGTGAGGGGATGCGCATCCGGCGCCACGTCGAGGAGCGCGTCGAGTCACTGGCCGATGAGGACCTCTCGGTGCTGGGCTACTTCGACTTCGTCGAGGGGCTCTCCCGGGGGTTCGCCGCTCACCACGCGGGCATGCTGCCGCTGTTCCGCGAGATCGTCGAGGAGCTCTTCACCGCGGCTCGCATACGTGCCGTGTTCGCCACTGAGACACTGGCGCTCGGCATCAACATGCCGGCCCGCACCGTGGTGCTCGAGAAGCTCGTCAAGTTCAACGGTGAGGCGCACGTCGACATCACGCCCGCCGAGTACACCCAGCTCACCGGGCGCGCCGGGCGGCGCGGCATCGACGTCGAGGGCCACGCGGTCGTGCAGTGGGCCCGTGGTGTCGACCCGCTGGCCGTGGGCGGGCTGGCCTCCACCCGCACCTACCCGCTGCGTTCGAGCTTCCGGCCCACCTACAACATGGCGGTCAACCTCGTCGCCCAGGTCGGGCGCGAGGTGGCCCGCGAGATCCTCGAGACCTCGTTCGCCCAGTTCCAAGCCGACCGGGCCGTCGTCGGCATCGCAACTGCCGTGCGGCGCAACGAAGAAGGCATGGAGGGCTACGCCGAGGCGATGCACTGCCACCTCGGTGACTTCCGCGAGTACGCCGCGCTGCGCCGGGCCCTGGCCGATGCCGAGAAGGAGGGCGTCAAGGCCCGCTCGGCCTCCCGGCGCGCCGAGGCGGCCGTGTCGCTCGAGGCCCTGCGCATCGGTGACGTCATCCGCATCCCGGCCGGTCGGCGCGCCGGGTGGGCGGTGGTGGTGCAGCCGTCGCGCACCGGCAAGGGCACCCCCACCGGACCGGCCGTCGTCACCGAGGACAAGCAGTTCCGCCGGCTGACCCCGGTCGACGTCCCCGAGCCGGTCGAGGCGGTCACCCAGGTGAAGGTGCCGCCCAACTTCAACCCGAAGTCGCCCAAGTCGCGCCGCGACCTCGCGACCTCGCTGCGGATCGCCGTGCCGCACGGCATCGAGGACCCGCCGCGCCGCCGGGCCCGGCAGGTGACGGAGGGGGAGTCCGAGCGCGTTGCCCGGCTGCGTCACGAGCTCACCACCCACCCCTGCCACCAGTGCCCCGACCGTGAGACGCACGCCCGGTGGGCCGAGCGCTGGTGGCGGCTCAAGCGCGAGACGGTCGGCCTGCAGCGCCGGGTCGAGGGCCGCACCAACACGGTGGCCCGCACGTTCGACCGGATCTGCGACGCCCTCGAGGCCCTGGGCTACCTGTCCGACGGTGGCACGGTGGTCACTGAGCGCGGCGAGCGGCTGCGCCGGCTCTACACCGAGAAGGACCTGCTCGCCGCCGAGTGCCTGCGCCACGACGTGTGGAAGCGGCTGGATGCCGCGGGGCTGGCGGCTGCCGTGTCGGCGCTGGTGCACGAGCCCCGGCACGAGGAGGCCGAGGTCTCGCCCCGGATGCCGAACGACGAAGTCGCCGAGGCGCTGACCCGCATGTCGCAGCTGTGGTCGCAGGTCGAGGACCTCGAGACCGAGCACGACCTGCCCTCGACGTCGATGCCCGACGGTGGCATGGCGTGGATGGTGCACCGGTGGGCGTCCGGCGAGCGGCTCGACACCGTGCTGCGCGGCCAGGACATGGCAGCCGGTGACTTCGTGCGCCGGTGCAAGCAGATCGTCGACCTGCTCGACCAGGTGGCCAAGGCGGCGACCGACGGCGAGCTGCGCCGCACGGCGCGCACCGCGGTGGATGCCGTGCTGCGCGGCGTCGTCGCCGCCGACCGCCTGGACTGATACGTCAGTAGACCTCGCCGATCCGGATGTGG
The DNA here is from genome assembly GCA_038330415.1 of Actinomycetales bacterium. Lineage (GTDB taxonomy): Bacteria > Actinomycetota > Actinomycetes > Actinomycetales > Dermatophilaceae > Fodinibacter. The sequence goes on from JBBQNZ010000116.1 coordinate 4,254, forward strand.
TTGCCGAACGGGTCGCGCAAGGCGAAGTCGCGCCCGTAGGGCTGGGTGACGACGTCCTGGGTGATGTCGGCTCCGGACTCCTTGACCCGCGCGAAGGCGGCCTCCACGTCGTCGGTGGTGAAGGCGAGCCAGCCGCCGCCGGCGCCCTTGGTCACGAGGGCGCGGATCTGCTCTGCGGTGGCCTCGTCGTGCGCCGGCGCGCCGGGCTTCTCCAGCAAGATCGTCTTCTCGTCGCCCGGGACCCGCACGGTGAGCCACCGCATCGGCCCGAAGTCCATGTCCTCGCCCACCTCGAGGCCGAGCACCTCGGTGTAGAACGTCAGGGCCTCGTCCTGGTCGAGGACGAAGATCGACGAGATGTTGTTGCGCTTGAGCATGATTGGCGTTCCTTCCGTGAGGGGAGCTGTGGTGATCACGCTAGGGGCGCCGCGGCGGACCCGCTTCTCCGAAAGTGCGCTTCTGCCGGCAGCACAACCTACGGTGGGCGGCGTGGGTGTGGCGGAGGAGGACCGGAACCGGCGGCTGCTGCGCTCCCGCGACCTCATCGACCGGCGCAGCACCGAGCCGCTCGACATCGACCTGCTCGCCGCCACGGCGCACATGGCGCGCGCGCACTTCATCCGCGAGTTCCGGGCGACGTTCGGCGAGACGCCGCACCGGTACCTGCAGCGGCGCCGGATCGAACGCGCGATGACCCTCCTACGCACCACGGCCACCCCGGTCACCGACGTGTGCATGCAGGTGGGGTTCTCCAGCCTCGGCACATTCAGCCGCACGTTCCGCGACATCGTGGGCACGTCGCCCTCGTCCTACCGCAGTGGCGCCGACCCGGCGACCGGGTTCGTCCCCACCACCTTCCGGATGCGGTGGACCCGCCCGGCGGGCGCGCGAGGAAGCACGGACGGGCTCAGTCCAGGCCCAACGCCTTGAGCACCCGACCGACCGGGTTGGTGACGCCATAGGCCTCGCCGAGCTGCTCGAGCAGCTCGGGGTCGGCCACCTCGCGGGGCAGGGCCAGGTCGATGTCCGCCATCGGGGCGTCGCGCAGCACCCGGACCACGGTGGGGGCGACGTCGAGATAGTCGGATGCCGCCTCGAGGTTGGCGCGTCGTGCGCCCTTGAGCCCGGGGTCGCCCCCGTCGACGGCCGCGCGCACCCCGGCGAGCGACCCGTAGGTGGCGATCAGCTGGGCGGCCGTCTTGTCGCCGATGCCCTTGACGCCCGGCAGCCCGTCGCTGGTGTCGCCGCGCAGCACCGACATGTCGAGGTAGGCCTCACCGGTGGGCACGGCATACCGCTCGTGCAGGTAGGCCTGGGTCGCCAGGTCGGGGTCTCGCACCCCTCCCTTGCCCGTGTAGAGCACCCGGATGCCCTGCGCGTCGTCGACGAGCTGGAGCAGGTCGCGGTCGCCGGTGACGACGTCGACCGGCATCACGCCACGGTGCCGCTCGCTGAGCGTGCCGATGACGTCGTCGGCCTCGCAGCCCGGCGCCCCGATCCGCGCGATGCCGATGGCGCGCAGGGCGTCGCGGATGATCGGCACCTGCGGGGTGAGGTCGTCGGGGCTCTCCTCCACCACGTCGGAGCCCTCGATCAGCCGATGGGTCTTGTAGGTGGGCACCAGGTCGACCCGCCACTGCGGCCGCCAGTCGTCGTCCCAGCAGGCGACGAGGTGCGTCGGCCCGTGGGCGGTCACCAGCGTGGCGATCATGTCGAGGAACCCGCGCAGCGCGTTGGTCGGTGTCTCGTCGGGGCTCGAGCGCTGGTCGGGCACGCCGAAGAACGCGCGGAAGTACAGCGAGGCGGAGTCCAGGAGCATGAGGCGTTCCGGCATGCGCCCGACAGTAGCCGCCGGAGGCGACCACGCCGAGGGGACGAGCCCTGCCGGTCCGCGAACTCCGCGCCCACTACCCTGAGCGGGTGGAAGACCTCGACCGTCGCATCGTCGACCTCCTCGCCAAGGACGGCCGGATCAGCTTCACCGACCTCGGCAAGAGCCTCGGCATGTCCACGTCCGCCGTGCACCAGCGCGTCCGCCGCCTCGAGCAGCGCGGCGTGGTCAAGGGCTACACGGCCAAGATCGACCACACCGCGCTGGGGCAGCAGCTCACCGCGTTCATCTCGATCACCCCCCTCGACCCGGCCGCGCCCGACGACATCCCCGAGCGTCTGCACGAGGTGCCGCAGATCGAGGAGTGCCACTCGGTCGCCGGCGACGAGAACTACATCCTCAAGGTCCGGGTGGCCACGCCCTCCGAGCTCGAGGAGCTGATCGCCGCCATCCGTGGCGTCGCCAACGTCTCGACCCGCACGACGGTCGTGCTCTCCACTCCGTGGGAGTAGTGGGGCCCACCGGCCTGTACCAGTAGGCGGTGCGGGAGCTCAGCGCCCGATGTCGGCCACGATCGAGCCGGTGACCCGCAGCAGGTCGGCGGGGGAGAGCCCGAGGTCGAGCCCGCGCCGACCACCCGACACGTACACGACGTCGAAGAGCTCTGCGCTCTCGTCGATGACGGTCGGTAGTGTGCGCTTCTGGCCGATGGGTGAGATGCCGCCGACGACGTAGCCCGAGGAGCGTTGTGCCGCAACCGGATCGGCCATGGTCACCCGCTTGACGCCCAGAGCCGCTGCCATCGACTTGAGGTCGAGCTGACCCGCCACCGGGACCACCGCCACCGCGAGGCCGGCCCCGGTGTCGACGACCAGCGTCTTGAACACCTGCTCCGGCGGCAGCCCGAGCACCTCGGCCGCCTCGAGCCCGAACGACCGCGCCGTGGGGTCGTGCTCGTAGGAGTGCTGGGTGAAGGCGACGCCCGCCGCGGTGAGTGCTACCGTGGCGGGCGTCCCGGAGGGCAAGGGCTCAGGCGAGGTCGGCGAGGGATGCCGCGTGGCTGGCGCCGGCACCGACGAGCGCCGCCTCATGCACGGCAGCCATGTCGTGGCTCTCGCGCCACCAGCGCTGGCCGGCCTCGTCGAGCGTGTAGATCGGGTCGTAGTAGACGTACTCGCGCGACAGCGCCTGGTCGTCACCGGCCTCGATGGAGGTGCGGTAGTGCTTGCGCCAGAACGACATTCCCCGCTCGGTGTCGTAGGTCTCGACCTGGTGCACCCACCGCTTGCCGACGAACGGCACGTCGCACACGATGCGCGGCGTGGCGAACCCGGGCAGGTAGCCCATGATCGCGTGCTGCAACTCCTGGGCCTCCTTGAGCGAGACGCGCCAGTGCTCGGCGAACGGGATCATGTCGCACATGTAGAAGTAGTAGGGCGTGATCAACGCGTCGTCCTGCAGCGCGAAGCAGAGGTCGAGGAGCGCCTCGGGCGAGTCGTTGACCCCGCGCATCAGCACACCCTGGTTGCGCACGTTGCGCACCCCGGCGTCGAGCATCGCCTTGGCCGCGTCGGCGACGAGGGGGGTGACGGACTGGGCGCTGTTGACGTGGGTGTGGATGGCGACCGACACCCCACGCGAGCGGGCCTTGGCCGAGATGCGTGCCACGCCTTCGACGACGTCGGGCTGCAACCAGTGCTGCGGCAGACCCATCAGCGCCTTCGTCGCGAGCCGGATGTCGCGGATGGTGTCGACCTCGAGCAGCTTGTCGAGGAACCCCTCGAGGTTCTTCCACGGCATGTTGGCCACGTCGCCGCCGGAGACGACGACGTCGCGCACCCCCGGAGTGCGGTGCAGGTAGTCGAGCATCGCGGCGTAGCGGTCGACCGGCTTGCCGGCCAGCTTGTGCTTGGCGAACTGCGCCGTGGAGTTGCCGACGAGGTCCATGCGGGTGCAGTGGCCGCAGTACTGCGGGCATGTCGGCAGCATCTCGGCGAGCACCTTGGTGGGGTAGCGGTGGGTCAGCCCCTCGACCGCCCACATCTCGGCCTCGTGCAGGCTGTCGCGGGTGGCGAACGGGTGGCTGGGCCAGTCGGTGCGGCGGTCCGAGAAGACCGGGAGCATGTAGTTGCGCACCGGATCGGCGTAGAACGCCTCGGTGAAGGCCGACCCGGCGCTCGGCATCGGGTCGACGGTGGACGGCACCATCGTGTTCATCATCTGCGGGGGGACGAGCATCGACATGGTCGCGCGCTCGGCCTGGTCGCGCTCGAGGTCGGCGTAGAAGCGGTCGTCGAGCAGGTCGCCCATCAGGGCGCGCAGCTGCGTGATGTTCTTCACGCAGTGCGCCCGCTGCCACTGGGCGTCGGCCCACTGCGCGGCGGTGACGTCACGCCACCCCGGGATTCGGGTCCAGTCGGGCTCAATCAGCTCGCGACGCCGGTAGGCGTAGGGCTGCTCGATGTTTGTCGTCATGCGTGGCAGGATACGCAATGGATGACGCCCGCGTCACGTTCTGACCGCAAATACTGCGGTGTCGTGTCGGATGACGAGGAGATTCTTGTGCGCACCGCTCCGTCCTCACCGGTCGGCCTGCACCGGGTGACCGACCCTGCTGGGGCGGCCCTGCCGCAGGCGGCACGGGTCATCGACGCCTCGCCCGAGCTCTGGCCCGACGAGGTGCTCATCGAGGTCGAGACGCTCAACCTCGACGCGGCGTCGTTCCGTCAGCTGTCCGAGAAGCACGGCGGCGACGGGGATGCCGTGCGCGCCGAGGTACTCGACATCGTCGCCACCCGCGGCAAGATGCAGAACCCCGTCACCGGCTCGGGCGGCATGCTGATCGGCACCGTCGCCGAGGTGGGCCCCGAGTCACCGCTGGGGCTGGCGGTCGGCGACCGGGTGGCCACCCTGGTCTCGCTCTCGCTCACACCCCTGACGATCGCCGACGGCCTGGCCCGCTGGGACGGTCGCTCGGAGCGGGTTCCCGCGCAGGGCACCGCGGTGCTCTTCGGCCGCTCGATCGCCGCCCGCCTGCCCGAGGACCTCTCGCCCGACCTGGCGCTGATGGTCATGGACGTGTGCGGTGCTCCGGCCCTGGTCGCACGGGTGGTGGGGGAGTACGTCTCCCAGGGGGTCGCGCCGACCGTGGCCGTGCTCGGCGGCGCCGGGAAGTCCGGCTCGCTGTCGCTCGCCGCGGCGCGCGACGCCGGGGCCGGTCGCTGCATCGGGGTCGTGCCGGTCGAGCGCGAGGCCGACCTGCTGCGTCGCAGCGGCCTGGCCGATGCCGTGGTCATCGCCGACGCCCGCTCACCGCTCGGCCTGTCGGATGCCGTGACGGCCGCCGGCGGCCCGGCCGACGTCACCGTGGTCTGCGTCGACGTGCCCGGCTGCGAGCAGCCGGCGATCCTCGCCACTGCACAGGGTGGCACGATCATCTACTTCTCGATGGCGACGAGCTTCTCCGCGGCCGCGCTGGGCGCCGAGGGGCTGGCGGCCGACGTGCGCATGCTGGTCGGAAACGGCTACGTGCCGGGCCACGCCGACCTCGCGCTCGACCTCCTGCGCCGCACCCCAGCCGTGCGGTCCCTGTTCGAGGCTCGACTGGCCCACTGACGGCGGTGCGCGGGCGCTTCCTCACCCGCTGCGGGTGACGCACCCGGCATCCGCCGGAAATAGCGTCGTAGGGCTCAACCTCATCGGTCCGTCTCCGTCAGGAAGCCCACCATGACCCGCTTCGCAGCCCGCACCATCGCCCCCGCCGCCGTCGTCGCCCTGACCCTGTTCGCCGGCGGCTGCGGCTCCGACTCGACCGACACCAGCACCGGCAGCGCGTCGGTCGCGGGCAGCGCGGCAGCCTCGGCATCCGCGCAGCTGTGCAGCAGCTTCGCCAGCCTCAAGACCAGCGCTTCGGACCTCGTGTCGACCAAGGTCGACGCGAGCGGGACCCCGGAAGCGCTGCAGCAGCAGGTCAACGACCTTGCGGCCAAGGCCGACAAGGTCCGTAACGACCTCAGCACGATGATGATGGAGTCCAACGGCGGCCCGGCGGCCGCCGTGATCGGTGCGCTGAACCAGAAGGCCGACGCCCTCAAGGCGAAGCTGACCGAGGACAAGGCCAAGGCGCAGGAAGACCTCGGCGCCGACATCACCGCCGCGCAGCAGGAGATCGCGACGGCCCTGGAGCCCGTGACCGCAACCGTCGGCAAGCTCTGCCCGTCGAGCTGACCTGCCGGCCTGCTGACCAACCCACCGCACCGCGTGGTGCCGAGGGCGCCACGACCCACCACCGAAGGGATTCACCATGAGCGACACCACCGACCAGCCCACCGAGGTCACCGCCGACATCGCGGCCGTGAGCGACGGTGCGACGACCCTGTTCGTCGCCGACTTCACCGACACCGACACCGCGTGGGAGGCCTACGAGGCCTTGAAGTCGATCGAGGACGGTCGCACGGTCGCCATCGACGGCGTCATCGTCGTCAAGCGCGAGGACGACGGCAAGCTCGTCATCCAGAAGGCGACCGACCACTCGACGAAGAAGGGTATGAAGTGGGGCCTCATCGGTGGCGCGGCCCTCGGCCTGGTCTTCCCGCCCTCGATCATCGGCAGCGCCGTCGCTCTGGGCGCGGGTGGCGCCGCGCTGGGCAAGGCCCGCCAGCTGCACCACAAGATCGGCCTGGAGAAGGAGCTGGAGTTCTCGGTCGCCGCCGGCCACTCCGGCATCCTGGCCATGGTGTCCGACCCCGGTGCGGTGGAGATCCGCAAGGCGCTGGCGCGGGCGGATGCCATCGTCGAGTCGGCGATCGACGACGTCACGGCCAAGGACATCAAGGCCATCGCCAAGGAGTCCAAGGCCGAGGAGAAGGCGGCGCTGAAGGCCGCTGAGTGACGTCGTCGCTCCCCGCGTGACGTGGTGGGCCGGCCGGGCGGATGCCGGGCCGGCCCACCGCTCTCATCTCGCCGCGAGCTCGTGCTCAGGCGGGCCTCATTTGCCCGGGGCGCGCAGGTGGGGGTTGGCTTGGGCCATGAGCGGTAGCGGCGTCCCGGCATCCACCTGTTCGGTCCTGCCGTGAGGGGCATCTACCTCGCGGGCACCGAGGCGCGGTCGGGCAAGTCTGCGGTGGCCGTCGGCCTGGTCGCCCGGCTGGCCCGGCGGCACGCCCGGGTCGGGGTGTTCCGGCCGATCGTGCGTGGCGGCGGCCCCGACGAGCTGTTGCGCGCGCTGCTCCAGGAGGCGCCGACCGACCTGACCGTCGACGAGGCGTGGGGCGTCACCCATGACACGCTGCACTCCGACCCGGCCGCGGCGCTGGGTACCGTCGTCGACCGTTACCACGCGATTGCCCAGGGGCACGACGTCGTGCTCGTCGTCGGGTCCGACTTCACCGACGTCGTCGCGCCGACCGAGTTCGCGACGAACGCCAAGATCGCCGCCGACCTCGGCACTCCCCTCGTGCTCGTCGAGCCGGCGCGCGACCGCGACCTGCGCGAGCTGGCGGCGAGTGCGTCGGCCACGGTGGCCGCGGCCCGGGCGCACCACGCGCGCGTCGCCGGCCTGCTGCTCAACCAGGTGCCCGACGCCCAGCGCGACGAGGTGGTCGCCGGCGTGCGTGCCCGGCTGGGGGCCGTTCCGGTCTGGTCGCTGCCGGAGGCCCCGCTGCTGCGCGCGCCGACCGTGGCCGACCTCGTGGCGGCCTGCGACGGGACCCTCGTGCACGGGGATGCCGAGCTGCTCGACCGCGAGAGCCTGGGCCTGGTCGTGGCGGCCATGTCCATGCCGCACGTCATCGACCGGCTCTTCGAGGGCGCCACGGTGATCGTCCCGGGCGACCGCGACGACGTCGTGCTCGGTGTGCTCCTGGCCCACAACGCCCGCACGCTGCCGACCCTGTCGGGCATGGTCCTCAACGGTGGGTTCCAGCTCTCGCCGCAGGTCGACCTGCTGATCGCCGGGCTCGACGTCCGACTGCCGATCGTGTCGGCCCCCCAGGGCACGATGGCGACCGCGTCGGCGCTCTACCGGATCGACGGGCGCATCACGGCGGAGTCGGCCCGCAAGATCCGGGCGGCGGTCGCGCTGCTCGACCAGGTCGACGACCCCGACCTCGACGCCCTGCTGGGCGAAGGAGTCAGCGCGGCCGAGGGCGCCGTCACCCCGTTGATGTTCGAGCACGACCTCGTCGAGCGGGCGCGGGCCTCGGACGCCCACATCGTGCTGCCCGAGGGGGCCGAGGAGCGCATCCTGCGGGCGGCCGACCAGGTGCTGTCGCGCGGCATCGCCCGCCTCACGCTGCTCGGCGACGAGGGTGAGATCCGGGCCAGCGCCCGGCAGCTCGGCGTCGACATCGAGCAGGCGGCGGTGGTCGACCCGGCCACCAGCCCCTGGCGTGAGCAGTTCTCGATCGACTACGCGGCGATGCGGGCGCACAAGGGCGTGACCCCCGAGCTCGCCTACGACCGGGTCGTCGACCCGTCGTACTTCGGCACGATGATGGTGCACGCAGGCCTGGCCGACGGCATGGTCTCCGGCTGCATCACGACCACCGCGCACACCATCCGGCCGGCGCTCGAGGTGGTGCGCACGGCTCCGGGGGTCTCGGTCGTCTCGAGCGTGTTCATCATGTGCCTGGCCGACCGGGTGCTGGTCTACGGCGACTGCGCCGTGAACCCGGACCCCACCGCCGAGCAGCTCGCCGACATCGCCATCTCGTCGGCCGCGACGGCCGCGCGGTTCGGCATCGAGCCGCGGGTTGCGATGCTGTCGTACTCCACGGGCGCTTCAGGCTCGGGGGCCGATGTCGAGAAGGTGCGCGCAGCGACGGCGCTGGTCCGAGAGCGTGCCCCCGACCTGCTGGTGGAGGGTCCGATCCAGTACGACGCCGCCGTCGACCCGCGGGTCGCCCGGGCCAAGCTGGAGCACAGTGCCGTCGCGGGGCGGGCCACGGTGCTCGTCTTCCCCGACCTCAACACCGGCAACAACACCTACAAGGCGGTGCAGCGCAGCGCCGACGCGGTGGCCATCGGGCCGGTGCTGCAGGGCCTGAACAAACCGGTCAACGACCTCTCCCGGGGGGCTCTGGTGCGCGACATCGTCAACACGATCGCCATCACGGCGGTGCAGGGCGGCCCGGCGTGAGCGCCCACCCGCACGTGCTGGTCGTCAACGCGGGGTCCTCCTCGCTGAAGTACCAGCTGATCGACGCCTCCAGCGGGGTCACCGTCGCGGTGGGGCTGGTGTCGGAGATCGGCGGCGCCAGCCGGCATCGCCACGAGACGTCCGGTCAGCGCCACGAGAGCGGCCTCGACTGCCCCGACCACGGGGCCGCGTTCGCCGCCGCCCGCTCCGCCCTCGCGGAGCACCGCCCGTGGGTCGGCGACGACGACCTCGTCGCGGTGGGCCACCGAGTCGTGCACGGTGGTCGCCGGTTCGCCGAGCCCGTCGTGGTCGACGACGACGTCATCGCGGCCCTGAGGACGCTCTCGCCCCTCGCCCCCCTGCACAACCCGGCCAACATCGAGGGGATCGTGCGGGCGCAGGCGGCGTTCCCCGGCATCCCGCACGTCGCCGTGTTCGACACCGGGTTCCACCGCACGCTGCCGGCCGAGGCGTACACGTATGCCGTGCCGCGCGCGTGGCGC
>JBBQNZ010000117.1:0-13363 GCA_038330415.1 Actinomycetales bacterium
CTCTCGACGAAGGTGTGTGTGAAGACCTCCATCGTCTGGGTTAGCCTCACGCCGTCTCAGCAGCGACACACGCCACTTCAGTCACACACGTTTCAGCAGGTCAGGACCCCTACAACCGGACTTTGCCGACCCCCTGGACGCGGGCCGACCGATGACTGGGGGACAGATGAGTGCTGCGTGGCTCTATGCCGGTGTGACGGCCGCAGTGGCCGCGGTCGCGGCCGCCGCCGTGTCGCGACCGAGGCCCAGGCAGTGGGGCTGCTGCTGGTCGGCCCGCTGCTTGCTGCTGGGGCCGCCGCTGGGTCCGTGTCTAGCGCCCTGGGCCAGACGGTCCTGCTCGTCGTCCTGTACGCCTACTTGCTCGTAGCGGCGGCGCTGCCCTGGGAGCGAGCCTGGGCTCGGTGGGCTGTGCCCGGCATCGTGGTGGCAGGTTGCGTGGCTCTTGCCGCAACCACTTCGAAGAGCCTGCCGGTAGTTGTCGTGCTCGCTACCCCTTTCGCCATCGGCGTCCTGGGCCTGCTCCGCGCGACAGTTCGTGTTCGAGCCGGTGACCAGGAACCCCGCCGAGAGCTCGGTCACCGAAGCAGTGGGCAGGTGGACCCAGCCCCGCATCGGTCGGCTCTCGTGATCGAGCGGGTGGTCGTGGCAGTGGCCAATCTGCAAGGTCTTGCCGGCCTCGCGGTCATCGGGCTTGGGTTGTGGGTCCTGGTCCTCGAGCATCGACACCCGACCACGGGCGACTGGGCCGGTCTCGGGTATGTGATCGCCGCGACCCTCGCCGGTCTTGGCATGGTGATTGCCGCGACGTTCTTCGGGCTCGCCGAGGGGCTACGCCGCCGATACCGCGACTTTCGTATGGCCTTCGTCGTGCTGCAGGGAGGCATCGGCGCCCTGTTACTCCTCACCCGCGGGGGTTGGTGGACCAGCCTCGGTGTCGCCTGGGCGCTCGGGACGGCGGCTCTGGCGATTGCTGGTTCGAGCGCGCGCGGGCTGAGGCCCGACAACGCCTCGATCTAGGTCGATATTGACTGGGTCGCACTCCCCCGGTCCATTGCGGGCTCCGCCGGGGCACGACGTCGTCCTTGCGGTTGCCGCTCAGGGGTACTCGCGCGGCTGTCTCACCCGATCCCGACACAGGCGCCGCGTTGGCCCAGTCCCTGACCCGTACCAACGCGAAGATGGCGTTAGCTGCCGCTGCAGCCCACCCCTCGCCGGTGGTGTGCGAGAGCGTGAAAAGCGGTCAGGGTTGTTCCACGAGGTCGAGCATCTCGAGCGACCACCGGTGGACTATGTCCAGTCGTGCGGCGAATGCGGGGCTGACCTGAGCGGTGCCGGTGTACCAGAGGTCGAAGGCGACCTGGCGAAGGGCGATGAAGTCGTCCAGGTGGCTGACGTCGACGTCTCGTCGCGCACGGTAACCCGACAGCAGAGCGTCCCGGTACGCCGGGTAGTCCGGGCGATCTCGCAGCTCCCACAAGGCGACGGCGAGGTCGTAGAGGCGGGATCCGGTGCCGCAGTCATCGAAGTCGATCAGCTTCACCGCGCTGCGATGGAACAGGGCATTGCCCAGGTGCAGGTCGGCGTGGATGAGCCCGGTGTCGCCGTCGCCCGCGATGACGTCGGCCATCCGGTCGCCCACCGCCGTGAACCGGGCGCGCAGCTCCGCAGGTAGCAGGTCCCAGCAGCCCGCTGCCGGGGTGTCGCCGTAGACCATGACGTTGCCGAAGAAGGCTTCGTGGTCCCACCGGATGCGCACGAAATCAGCCGGTGGCGTCCATGCATCGGCCTGGTCGTGGAGGCTGGCCATCGCCCCTCCCAGGCGGCCCAGGTGGACAGGGCGGGCGGACGTCTCGTAGATGCGTCCGTCCATCCAGCGCAGTACCGAGCAGACCCGGTTCCTACCGGCCGCGGTCACCGTGACCGTTGGAGCGCCGTCGACGGCCAGAACCGGCTCCGGGACGGCCAGACCTGTGTCCCTGTGGATGGCTTGCAGCCACGCTATCTCGCTGCGGATGGCCGCTACCGAGTCGACCCCGCGGCCGTGCCTTTGAGGCCGGTGCACCCGCACGAGGTACCTGCCGTCCGCACCGTCGTATCGGAAGATGGTGTTCTCGTCATTGGCGACGAACGTGAGCCGCCCATCGCCCAGCGAATACCGGCCAAGGGCGGCCACAGCGACCCCACGAAGCGCGGCCAGCTCCGCACGTCGGGTCACCATCCCACTACTGTGCCCCGTGCAACGGTGCCGACCACTGCCCAAGGTGCGCAACCTTGTCAGAGCGACGATCGTGGCTCCTCGCCGGGGGCCGCGTACACGGGCCTGACACCGCGACGACACCTTGCGGTCCTGAACCCAAGTACGCTCAATCAACACGATCGGCGGTCGCTGTCCGACCGCGTGGGCGCCTCGCGGCTCGACGGCTTCGGGTTGTCGGGACATCACCCTCGTCCACCTGAGCCGAGAGCCGGACCTCGGTGGCGCGGTGGACCGCGCCGCGCCGGCACCCTGCCGTTGACCTGGGACGGGTGGGTTGCGACAGTGTGCCGGTGAGGGTCGCAGTCCTTGGACCACTCCTCGACAAGGACGAGGCGGCGGCCGGTGCGGCCCTCGGCCCGCACGACCTCACCCTGTCCTCCTCGCCCATGCCAGCGACCCCTCGTCATCGTGCCCCCGAGCCCCGCGTGCCCCTGTTGAGCTTCCTGGACTACTTCGACCGAATCACCCACCCGATCCCGAGGTACAAGGTGCGCATCCCCGGGTGGAACCGGTTGGAGGCCATCGGCCTCTTGCCGGCGCGCCAGAACCAGGCCCCCGGTCCGGATGCCCCGTGCCGTTGCCCGCACGCCCGGACCGCAGCGCGGGCGGAAGAGAAGCCCTTGCCGGGCCGCGCGAGATGGATTCCGCACATGCTGCGATTGGGGGAAGCGAAGCCCTCGGTCACGGGGGGTCGATCGCGAAGGCGACCCATTCGCCGAGCTTGTTGTCCCACAGTCGATCCGCCTCGTGCGTGAGCGCCCAGGCCTCATGCATTCCGACGGCAGGCTCGACGGTGTTGACGGGGACGTCCGTGCTGTTGGACCAGAGGGATTCCCGGCCCCTCAGCAGCTCGACTCGGTAGATTCGCCGTCGTCGGATTCGCGACTTGCCCACGACCTTCATTCGCAACACATCGGGGCGCCCCCTGGCCAAGATCAGCGGCATGTCTGCGGTGTCGCCCTTGCTCACTGGCCCATCCTCGCATCGGCGGCTCTGAGCCGAGACGACTCCGCTCCTGCCTCCGACCGTGCCGATGGGTGGACGCTCACGTCACCGCCCCAGTCCGGGTAGCGTCGTGAGCTCTGATTGAACTCGTCGACGTTGCCAGCGAGATCGTGGTCCCGGCGATGCGGGCCGTCTTCGCCGACGATGAGGTCGAAGCGTTTTCGTTGACACTGTCCGACGAACACAACGGATCGGTCGCGCTGTCACTCGCGGTGCGGGGCGAGACGTTCGACTACCTCGTCGTCCAGGGGGACGTCCCGGACATGACGGCCGAGTACTGGTGCGAGAACCTCCGTTCCCGGCACCGTCGTCTTCGCGATGTTCGCCAGGTTCTACTTCTGGTGGCCCAAGCTCACCGGCCGGATGCTCAACGAACGCCTCGGCACACTCCACTTCTGGCTGCTGTTCATCGGCTTCCACGCCACCTTCCTGGTCCAGCACCTGCTCGGCATGCAAGGCATGCCCCGGCGCTCCGCCGACTACCTGCCCGAGGACGGCTTCACCCTGGCCAACCGCATCTCCACCGCCGGCGCCTTCATCCTCGCCATCTCCATGCTCCCCTTCTTCTACAACGTCTGGACCACCTGGCGCACCGCGCCGCTCGTCACCACCGACGACCCCAGGGGCTATGGCCCCTCTCTGGAATGGGCCACCTCCTGCCCACCACCACGACACAACTTCGACCGCATCCCCCGCATCCGCTCCGAACGCCCCCCTCCCCCTCCCGAGACGGTGAACGCCGATGTCATGGAAGCCCAGTGGGCCGACGGCAAGTCGACGGTGTCGGCGCTCGGACCGGCTGATCTGCGATGACAGACCTCACGGTTGCGCACCTTGACCAACCGCACCGAAGCGCGCCACATGCTCGGCGATGACGGTGGCGACACGGCCGGCACCACGACCGACAATCGCCTCACGGTCGGACCCCTTGGCAGATACTGAACAAACGTTTAGTATGTTGAACATGAGTTCAGTATCAGGTGGCGCCGACCTCACCGCTCGTGCCGGCATCCGAAACGCGGCCCTGCGTCTGTTCGGGGAGCGCGGGCATGACGCCGTGACGGTCCGGGACATCGCCGCGGCTGCGGAGGTGTCACCCGCTCTGGTTCTTCACCATTTCGGGAGCAAGGACGGGTTGCGCGCTGCGGTGGACCAGTTCGCGGCCGAGGCGTTCGACTCGTTGTTCGCCGAGCTCGACGACGAGGAAGTGGAGCAGATGGTTGCCGAGGGTGGGGCGTCAGGGTCCATCGCGGAGGCGTTCGGCCGGACCTTCCCGGCGGGGTCGCCGCTCCCCTCGTACTTGCGTCGGCTGTTGCTCACCAATGACCCGGCCGGTGCAGCCCTGTTCGGGCGGTGGTTCACCGCGACCCGTCGACTTCTCGACGCCATGGTCGAGCGGGGCAGTGCCGCTCCCAGTGCGGACCCGGCGGTCCGAGCTGCGTTCCTGCTCGTCAACGACCTGGCACTGCTCCTCCTGCGCAACCAGATCGCGGCGGCGATCGGGGTCGACCCGATCACCCGGGAGGGCCTGGACCGCTGGGCCCGCGAGATCACCCCGATCTACGTCGCCGGAGTGTTCAGTACGGAACAGGAGGCCTGAGATGACAACTGCAGCGCCGGTGATCCGCATCGAGCAGCTGGTCAAGACCTTCGGGTCGGTGCGCGCCCTCGACGGTCTGGATCTCGCGGTGACGGCCGGCGAGGTCCACGGGTTCCTTGGCCCCAACGGATCCGGGAAGTCCACCACGATGAGGATCTTGCTCGGTCTGATGCGCGCCACCGACGGGCGGGCCGAACTGTTCGGCGGCGATCCGTGGCACGATGCCGCCACCCTGCACGCTCGGGTGGCCTATGTCCCCGGCGATGTCGCGCTCTGGCCCAGCCTGACCGGCGGACAGTGCCTCGACGTGCTCGCGTCGGCCAACGGGTCGGTCAGCGAGCGACGACGCGCGGAGCTGGTCGAGATGTTCGACCTCGACCCGACGAAGCGGATCCGTGACTACTCCAAGGGCAACCGGCAGAAGGTCGCCCTGATCGCCGCGTTCGCCACGGAGGCAGAGCTCCTGGTGCTCGACGAGCCGACGTCCGGTCTGGATCCCCTCATGGAGCAGGCGTTCCAGCAGTGCGTTCGCGAACGGCGCGACTCGGGGGTCACCGTGCTGCTGTCCAGCCACATCCTCGACGAGGTCGAGGCCCTGGCAGACCGGGTCACCATCATCCGCAGGGGCCGCACCGTCAGCTCCGGCAGCCTCGCCGACCTCCGGGAGCACACGCGGACCCACGTACATGCCCTGACCGCCAAGCGGCCGGAGGGACTGGCCGCGTCCGCCGGTGTGGAGGACCTGACCGTCGGGGAGATGTCGGGTCGCGTGGAATCGAGGTTCACCGTCGACGCCGACCACCTCGACGACGTCGTCGGTCACCTGCATGGAGCCCGCATCACCACGCTGACCATCACCCCTCCCAGCTTGGACACCCTCTTCCTGCGGAACTACGGCGACGCTCGCGAGGGCGACGAACAGCCCTCCGTCGCGCAGGCCCCACGATGACCACTTGGCCCGCGGTCAGGCCTGTCTCCTCGGGGCGGGGCAGCGCCGCCATGCTCGCAATCCTCTGGCGCACGCAGCGGCGCGCGGTGCTGTTGTGGGTGGCCGTCCTCGCCGGCAGCATGACGGCGACCGCGGTGGCCGTCGCGGGCCTGTACGACACCCCCGCCAAGATCCACACCTACGCCACCGCCGTCACCTCCGGCAGTGCGCTACAGGCGATCAACGGCAGGGTCGAGGGCATCGACACCCTCGGCGGTATCGTCCAGGACGAGTTCGGGTTCCTGGCCTCGATCCTGCTCCCCCTGCTCGGCATCAACCTGGTCAACCGAGCCACCCGGAGGGAGGAAGAGACCGGCCGCGTGGAGCTGCTCCTGGCGGGCCGCGTGGCGCGGCACCAGCCCACCCTGTCGGCACTGGTCATGGCCACCAGCGCCATCCTGGCGACCGCCGCCCTCTTCGCTGTCGGGGTGGCCCTGACCGGGATCCCGGTGGCCGGGTCCGTCCTGTACGCCGCCTCGCTCGCGTCTCTGGCCTTCGTCTTCGCGGGGCTCACGGCCCTGTTGGCGCAGGTGGCGAAGCATGGGCGCAGCGTCTACGCAGGGGCGTCCCTCGCCCTCGCTGCGTCGTACGTGCTGCGAGGCGTCGGTGACGTCACCGACAGCTGGGTGACCTGGCTCTCCCCGCTCGGTTGGGCCGAGAAGGCGGCGCCGTTCGGCCAGCAGCGGTGGTGGGCCCTCGCGGTGCCACTGGCCGTGGGCACAGCCCTCGCCGCCGTGGCGGTGCTCACGGCCAGCGGCCGCGACCTGGGCAGTGCCCTGATCCATGGCGGCACCGGACCCGCCAGGGCCGCCCCAGGGCTGCTCACCTCGGCAGGATTCGCCGTTCGGGTGCACCTTCCGGCCATCACGGGCTGGTTGGCGGGAGGGCTGCTGTTCACCGCCATGATGGGCTCGCTGGCGCAGCAGCTCGTCGACGCGATGACCGGCAACCCCGCCCTGGCGGACGCGATCGGGGTCTCGCGCGACGCACCGACCGACGGCTTCGTGGCCATGAGCCAGCTCTACCTGGCGGTCATCGCCAGTGGGTACGTGGTGCAGGCCCTGGGCGCGCTGCGCGGCGAGGAATCCGCCGGCCGCCTCGAGCACCGCCTGTCCGGCACCCTCTCGCGAACCAGGTGGCTCGGCGCTCACCTGCTCGTCGTCGTCGCCGGGCTGCTCCTCATCGTCGTCGCGTCATCGCTGACCCTGGCCGGCACCGCGGCCCGGTCCCTCGGGGCGGCGGACCAGACCGCCACCATCCTGGGTGCTGGGCTGGCCTACCTGCCCGCCGAGCTGGTGCTCGCCGGGCTCGGCCTGGCGATCTTCGGCGTCCGCCCCCGGGTGTACCCGCTGACCTGGGCCGTCTACGCGGTGGTGACCTTCCTCGCCTTCCTCGGCTCGGGGCTGCAGCTGCCGCAGTGGGCCCTCGACCTCGCACCGACCACCCACGTCGGCAACCCTCCTACCGGTGTGGTCACGGTCGGCGCTCTCGCCGTCCTCAGCCTGGTCGCCATCGTCCTCAGCCTGATCGGCCTCCTCGGCTTCCGCGGTCGCGACATCCCCCAGGGCTGAGCAACCCGTCACACCCCTGTCATGGAAGCGACATCCGGTCGATCGACGGTTCGTCATGTCCCGTTGCCAGTGTGGAGGAGCACCCAGCACCCGACGTGAGGTTCACCCGGGTCACGAGACAAGCGAGGTTGTCATGAGCAGTGGCTCCATGGTCAAGAACGAGAAGCGGATCGACGACCACACGGCACACGCCATGGCCGCGGCCCAGCTGCGCGGCGAGGCCAAGGCCGAAGGGCTGAGCACGCGGCTCGTGATCTGGTCCGTGGCCGAGGAGCTGGCCGGCCTGGGCCTCGAGCCCGACGTCAGCGAGCTGGCCCGCCGGTACAACGCCGGCGAGACCACGGTTCCGTCGTGGATGCGAGAGCGTGAGGCGGTCTAGGCACCCTCGACGACTCGGGCCCGATGACGTGCCCGGATCTGCTACGGGGTCGGCAATGCCGGCCCCGTAGCCATCCCTGAGGGGAGCGTTGCCGCAGGCGTCCGGGTACGCGACCGAAGTGCGGCGTAGTCGTCGGCCCGCAGTGGGCGATCGGTGAGCTCCCCTCCCGGCAGGGGAGCCTGGATGGGGCTCCCGGCCGCTGTGAGCACGACGTCGTCGATGCCATCGACCGACACCAGGGTCAGGACGACCTGCCCCACCGCCAGCGGAAGGCGACTCGGGCTCGGCGCGAGGTCGCCGGCCCGGATGTCGACCACGGCATGGCCGCCGGTCACGTCGGTGAGGGTCAGCTCGACGCTCGGCCCGAACGCTGTGGACAGGCCATCGGCGCGCTCCTGCTCGGTGGGGCCCGCGGCGAGGCGGCCCAGCAGGGCTGTTGCGGTCGTCGCGGGGTCAGTTCCGGAGGGCGGAGCCTCGGCGGGCACCAGCGCGTCATCGCGCACCAGCCACACCCGCGGACCCCGCACTGCTACAGACGCGCTCGCCGATGGTGCGGGGCCGGAGGGGCTCAACAGGCCATAGGGCACCGGATTGACCGCCTGGGCGTCGGTGTCGGTGGGGACACCACAGCCCGCCGTCAGGACGCAGGCCACGAGCGCACCGGCCAGGGTCATGATCCGGACAGGTCTGCCGGTCATGCCTCGACCACCTCCCCAGGATGCGCCGCGGGAAGGCTCAGCACGAACGTCGCACCTCCGCCGGGAGTCTCCTCGCACCACACCCTCCCCCCACCGGCTCGCACCGTCTCCGCGACCAGGCTCAGGCCGAGGCCGGTACCCGGGCGGGATGCCCTCGACCCGACCCGCACGAACCTCTCGAAGATCCGTTCCCGCTCCGAGGCAGGCACCCCCGGCCCAGCGTCGACGACCCGCACCTGAACTCCCGAACGACCGTGACGGACGACGACCCTGCTGAGCCCTCCGCCGTGCAGGTCCGCGTTGTCGAACAGGTTGACCAGCGCTCGGTGGAGGACCTGCTTGTCGGCACGCACCAGCATCGCCCCTTCGTCTCGCGACACCAGGTGCGGGGACCGGTGGCTCTCCACCAGCGCGTGGTCGACGAGGTCTGCGACATCTAGGCACTCCGTGCTCGCCGACGCGGCCGTGGCGTCAAGGCGGCCCAGCTCGAGCAGGTGCTCCAGAGCCCGGTGCAGTCGCCTGACCTCGCGCTCGACCAGGTCCAGGGCTGCCCCTCGACGCCCCACCGCCTTTTCGTCCGCCGTGCGCAACAACGAGATGCTGGTCATCAGCGTCGTCACCGGGGAGCGCAACTCGTGCGCCACGTCGGCGGCAAACCGTGCGTCACGCTGGATGCGCTCGTCCAGCGCCTGGACCATCGTGTTGAACGAGCCGACGATCACCGCCAGGTCGGGGTCGGACGTCGGCTCGAGACGGGTCGTCATCTCCCCGGCGGCGATGCTCGCTGCGGCGGTGGCCACGTCATCCAGGGGCGCGAGCACACGCGCGGAGGCCGACCGCCCGATCGCCGCACCGCCAAGGGTGGTCAGGACGGCGAACACCCCGAGGACCAGGCCGAGGGTGTGCAGCGTCGAGTCGAGCTCCGTCGTGGGGGACAGCTCGTAGAACGTGGCGCCGACGGAGGGGATCGGGACCCCGACGGCCAGCACGGGTTGCGGGCCGAGACTCCCCCACGCCCGCGCAGCAGTGCCGTCGTCCACCAGCTCGCGGACCCCGGCGGGGACGGCCTCCGCCCCGTCATCGAGGGATGACGAGTACCAGAGTCCATCCCGGTTCACGATGATCACGGCCCCGGGCGGCGGCGAGGTGCTGTCGAGGACGTCACTGACCTTCGACCCGGAGGTCAAGAGCCCATCCCTGACGAACGCCGCATCCACGAAGGCCTGCCGGGCGGCCGTCGCCTGGCGCTGCTCGACCAGGAAGTGCCGCGCCGTGAGGTAGGTGCCGACAGCGAGGACTGCCGAGATGGCCAGCGCCAAGGCGGCGAATGAGGCGGTCGCCGTGGCGCGCAC
Source organism: Actinomycetales bacterium (assembly GCA_038330415.1). GTDB lineage: Bacteria > Actinomycetota > Actinomycetes > Actinomycetales > Dermatophilaceae > Fodinibacter. The sequence continues at coordinate 9,851 of JBBQNZ010000117.1, forward strand.
GCCGAGACGTGCGCCCAGCAGCCTCACACCGGGTCCAGTCGGTACCCCAGCCCACGCACCGTCACCAGGAGCGTGGGCTGGGCCGGGTCGACCTCGATCTTGGTGCGAAGCCGGCGCACGTGCACGTCGACGATGCGCTCGTCCCCGAAGTAGCCGTGGTCCCACACCCGTTCCAGCAGGGCCCGACGACTCAGGACGTGGCCCGCGACGTCGGCCATCTCGCAGAGCAGGCGGAACTCGGTCACCGTGAGGTGCACGTCCTGCTCACCTCGGCGAAGGACACCCGCGGCGGCGTCCAGGACGAGCGGCCCGTGCGCTCCATCCAAGACCCGCGTCTGGTCCTCGCCCGCAGCCGGGTCCACCGCCGCCGGGGGCCTTGCCGGCGGTCGACGCAGCAGTGCCCGCAGCCGAGCACTGACCTCCTTGATCTCGAACGGCTTCGTGACGTAGTCGTCCGCCCCGGCCTCCAGAGCGGCCACGATGTCGTGCGTGTCAGCCTTGGCGCTGAGCACGATGATGGGCACGTCGGTGACCCGGCGGATCTCACGGATGAACGTGAAGCCGTCCATTCCACCGAGCATCAGATCGACCAGCATGAGGTCCAGCGCCCGCACTCGAGGGTCCTTCAGCGCCGCCTCGGCCGACTCGTGGCAGGTGGTGGCGTACCCCTCGACCTCCAGGGCCATCGAGAGCGACTCACGGATCCCGTCGTCGTCCTCGAGGACCAACAGGCTCACCGTCACCGCACCAGTTTCTCAGTGTTGACCCGCCCGAAGAGCTTCTGTTGCGTCGGGATGGAAGTTGTCACGCAACTGCAAAGAACCCGATCCGGCGTTCGACATGAGGAGTCGGGATGCTCGACGTCATGTCCGAGAGCACAGCATGAGCACGGTCACCAACCCGGCCGACCACTGGCAGCACGACGAACAGACGGCGGTGACGGTGCGTCTGCTGAACCAGTCCCTGTCCGACGACCTGGCCCGCCTCAGGAGCCGGCTCGCCACCGGCGTCCTCGAGGGGCGCGGACTCACCCTGGACGTCTCCGCCGTGGACGAGCTCTCGTCACCGACGGTGGCCGCCATCCTCTGGGCGCGACGCAGCTGCATCGCCCGGAACCTCCCGTTCACCGTCACCGGACACCGGGGCCGGAACCATCGCATCATGCGCTCGTGCGGACTGCTGGACCCGGAACGAGAACGACGGTGACGGCGACGGCGATGAACCGCGTCGTCGGCGACGCCCTGCTGAGCCGACGGACCGACGCGCGGTGGTCCGTCACCTGCGTGGAGTACCCGAAGGGTCTTGCCCTGCTGCAGCGCACCGGCCCGATGACGCGCGTCATCGTCGCCGACAGTGCGAACACCTTCGCCGGGCCGGAGGACCCGGACGCCTACTCCGCTGCCGTGTGCACCCCTGACGGTGAGCTCGCGCTCGTCGTGCACCACTCACCACCCGCGATCGTGGTCGGCTCCACCGGCTGCAGGACCCGACCCGCCGAAGGGGCGTGTCGCGACTGCGTGCGGCTCAACCCCGGTGAGCGACTCCTGCTCCTGTCCGGCGCAGCCTTCGAGGCCCTGCCCCCGGTCCTCGCCGACGGCCTCTCCAGCTCAGCCGCGGATCTGGCCCACTGCGATCCGGAGGACCTGCTGCTCGAGATCTTCCGCGAGGTCGGGCACGGCGCGGGCGCGGCCATTGACCACCTATTGCCTCCAGTCGCCGGCGCGGCATCCGCTCATTGAAACTGGCCCGCCATCGAACCCATTCGGCCCGCGCAACCGTGCCGCGTGACGGTGGTCAAAGGACTCAGGTCTCGTCGCGGTAGAGGTCAGGGTCGACAAACGGAACCACCACCACGGGAACTCGTGAGTACTTGGTGCAATGAGCGCTGGTCGAACCCACCACGACGCGTTTGAGAGCACCCTTGTGCTCGGTGCCGACGACCATCAAGCTGGCGTCCGCGGAGAGTTCCACCAACGCCTGACCGGGTCGTCCGCGGACGACCCGGCGCTCGATCGAGGGGGGTCCCTCCACTGCCTGCACAGCGAGCTCTATCGCCCTGTCCTGCACTGCCGTGGCGGACTTCACGTGAGCGGCACGCTCTTCCTCGAGCAGCGCGAAGCCACGAGCCGCGGCGGGGGTGTCCGCTTCCCAGGCGGTCACCGCGCGGATGGTGGCACCCCGCAGCTTGGCCTCTTCGAGCGCGAACCGAAGGGCCGCCGTCGATGCCGTCGAGCCGTCCACGCCGACCGTGATGACCTGTCCTTGCATCACACACCTCCATATATCGAGTACCTCGATAGTTGCCCATGGCGCCGGGTCGTGTACAGGTTCTCTCCGCCTCGCCGCCGTCGTCCACCTGTCGGTCGTCGTGAGGACCAGCCACCTTGGCAATCTGCCATGGCACCACTGGTATTGGCGTCAACCAGCGGCCTCAACCCCTGTGTGGACACGGTGTCCGGCCATTCAGCCCGGATGTGGCTTCGGTCTGCATCTTCTACGTCACGGAACCTCCACCAGCAACTCGCGTCCCGGAGAATCGATGACGGCGATGGCTTCGGGTGGGGCCTGAGAACCACCTTGATGCCCGGGACTGCGGCGAAAGGGATCTTCCATGGCGACCGATACCTCCACCATCTCCACCGAGGAACCCCAACTCAAACGGCATGTCGGGATCGTTGGTCTGCTGTTTGCGAGCATTGGTTCGATCATCGGCTCCGGCTGGCTGTTCGGGGCGCTCAACGCCTCCAAGGAGGCCGGTCCCGCAGCCGTCATCTCGTGGGCCCTGGGCGGACTGATGGTCTTGGCCATTGCCCTCGTGTACGCCGAGCTGGGGGTGATGTTCCCGCTGTCTGGGGGGGTGATCCGCTACCCGCATCTGGCTTTCGGCTCCTTCGCGAGCTACACCACAGGCTGGATCACCTGGGTCGGTGCCAGCACGACCGCGCCGATCGAGGTGTTGGCCGCGCTGCAGTACGGCACCAAGTACGCCCCCTTCACGGTCGAACAGCAGGTCGGTGGTGAGACCGTGCACACCCTGACCGCGCTGGGCTACGCCTCTGCCGTTGTTCTGATGGCGATATTCGTGGTGATCAACTACTTCGGCATCCGTTGGTTTGCGCGCATCAACAACGTGTTGGTGTGGTGGAAGCTCTTCATCATCGTGCTGGTCATCCTGGCGTTCTTCTTCACCGCGTTCCATGGCTCCAACTTCACTGACAACGGCTTCAGGCCGCAGGGTTGGCACGGTGTCTTCAGCGCGATTGCGACCTCGGGCATCGTCTTCTCATACCTCGGCTTCCGTCAGGGCGTCGAGCTGGCTGGGGAGACCGACAACCCCAGGAAGAACGTTCCCATTGCCGTCATCGGCTCCGTACTGATCACCGCGGTCATCTACATCGCGCTGCAGGTCGCCTTCATCGGTGCCTTGGAACCCAGCCTGCTCCAGGGCCCCGACGCCTGGGCGAACCTGAGCTTCGAGAACGACTTTGGGCCCTTGGCCGCCTTGGCGACTGC
>JBBQNZ010000118.1:0-13314 GCA_038330415.1 Actinomycetales bacterium
GGGCGGCTTCTCGCCTGCAAAGTCGGGAGGCGGGGAGGCTGCGGTCAGCGGAGGGCGAGCTCCGGGGCGTCGAGTGGGCCGCCGAACCAGTGCTCGATGATCCGCCGGGAGATCGAGATCCGCCCCGACACCACCACCGACCCGTCGTCCAGCGCCGCGACGAGCTCGTCGCGGGTGAACCACCGGGCGGCCTCGATCTCCTCCGCCTGGAGCCGCAGGTCGGTGCCCAGCGCCCGCGAGGTGAAGCCGAGCATCAGCGAGGACGGGAACGGCCAGGGCTGGTCACCCAGGTAGGTGACGTCGGTGACCTCGATGCCGACCTCCTCGGCCACCTCGCGGGCGACGGCGGCGGCCAGGCTCTCCCCCGGCTCCACGAAGCCGGCGAGCACCGACATCCCGTTGCCGCGAAAGCCCCTGCCGCGGGCCAGCAGGATGCGGTCGTCGGCGTCGACGACGGCCATGATCACGGCCATGTCGGTGCGCGGGTAGTGCTCGCTGCCGTCGGCCGGGCAGCGCCGGATCCAGCCGGCCAGCACCGGGTCGGTCGCCGCCCCGCACCGCGGGCAGTGCCCGTGGGTGCGGTGCCAGTTGGCGAGAGCGAGGGTCGTGGCGAACGCCGAGGCACTCAGGTCGTCGAGATCGGCACCGGCCTGCCGCAGCGTGCACCACCCGGGCTCCGGATCGGCCTCGTCCGTGGAGCGAGCGTCTACGGCGTCCGCGACGGCGTCCGCGACGGCCACCGCGACGGCGTCCGCGACGGCCTCCGCGAGGTCGTCGGCGACCACGCCGACGTGTGCCGTGCCACCCACCTCCCCGAGGTAGAGGGCGAGGCGGCCGGCATCCGCGGGCTCGGGCGGGGTGAGGAGCGCTGCCAGGCTGCCTTCGTCGGTCGGTTGCACGGCGACCCGGTCGCCCACGAGGCGCAGCACCCGGGTGCGGGGGTCGGCCAGCAGCCGCGGCAGCAGCTGGGGGTCGGTGCGCAGGTCACCGCGCCGGTCGAGCACCGAGGCGCTCAGGGCCAGCCCGGGCAGGGTCACGTCGGCGGCAGGCACGCGGCACAGCCTATGGGCCACTCCGTGGGCGGCATCCCCGATGATCGGGGGCACACGGCATACCGTTGGGCCCGTGGACCGCAGCCCCGCCTTTCTCGCCGCACTGGCGAGCGCCGCCGTGTCCGGGCTCGACCCGGTGAGCGTCGAAGCCCTGCCCAGCACCGAGGACCAGAGCTTCGACGTGGCCTTCGTGCAGGACGCCGAGCACCGGCGGTGGGTCATCCGTGCCCCGCGCAGCGACGTCGCCGGCGCCGAGATGGACCGCACCGTCGCCCTGCTCGGGCTGCTCGGGCGCCGGCTGCCGTTCGCGGTGCCGGCCCCCAAGGGTTTCGTCGCGCTCAGCGAGGGCGGCCGAGCCGCGGTCTACCCGTACCTGCCCGGGCACAACCTCGACTTCGCCGAGCTGCCGCCCGGCCCCGGCATCGCGGCCGAGCTGGGCCGTGCCATCGCCGCCCTGCACAACACCGACCCGGCCGTCTACGAGGAGGCCGGGCTGCCGAGCTATGACGCCGACGCCTACCGCAGCCGCCGCCTCGCCGACCTGGACCGGGCCGCCGAGACCGGCCGGGTGCCCACCACGCTGCTCACCCGCTGGGAGACCGCGCTCGAGGACGTCAGCCTGTGGCGGTTCGCCCCCACCGCCACCCACGGCGACCTCACCGGTGACCAGGTGCTCGCGGTGTTCACCGACGACGCGGACGCCTCGACCGGGAAGATCCGGGCGATGACGGGCTGGGAGGACGCCAAGGTCGCCGACCCCGCCGACGACTTCGCGGCGCTCGTCGCCGACGCCCGCCCGGAGGCGGTCGAGACCGTGCTCGAGGCTTACTCGCACACCCGGGTCGAGCGGCCCGACCCCAACCTGCTGGTGCGCGCTCGACTGGTCGCCGAGCTCGGGTTGCTGGGCACGATGATGGTGGCGCTGGCTCGCAAGGACGCCGGCGCCGTCGAGGTGCTGACCACCCAGCTGCGACGGCTTGACGATGCCGTGCACGCCAGCGAGGAGCCCGACGACTACCGCCGCACCTCGCTCGCGCCGGTCGGCATGCGCCGTCGCCCGACCCGCCCGCCAGCCCTGGTCGTCGACGACGACGACGACGACCTGCCGGTGCTCGAGGCGGACGACGCGGAGGCCGGGGAGGGCGTGGCCGAGCCGGATGTCGGGGACCCGACCGACGAGGCGGATGCCGGGGAGGGCGAGGCCGAGCCGGATGCCGGGTACCCGACCGACGAGCCGGAGGCCGGGGAGGGCGTGGCCGAGCCGGATGCCGGGGACCCGACCGACGAGCCGGAGGCCGGGGAGGCCGAGCCGGATGCCGGGGACGCCGACGAGGCCGAGCCGGATGCCGGGGACGCGACCGACGAGGACGCCGAAGCGGACCAGGTGACGACCGAGCTCGACCTCAGGTCGGCCGAGCGGCCCGCAGCACCCGAGTGATCTCGTCGGCTCCGGGCAGGTCGGGCCAGACCGTCTCTCCCGTGGCGGCGTGGAAGAACGCGCCCCGCACCCGCTCCTCGGGCACACCGCGCACCCGCGCCCACGCCAGCCGGTAGGCGGACAGCTGCAGGGCCCGCGCCGCTGCCCGTGCCCCGGTGGCAGGAGCGCCGGTCTTCCAGTCGACCACCACCCAGCCCTGCTCGCCGTCGGGGCGGGCGTCCTCGAAGACGGCGTCGATCCGCCCGCGCACCGCGACGCCGTCGACGACGGTCTCGACGCTGGTCTCGACCTCGACGGGGGCCCGGTCGGCCCACTCGCTGGCCAGAAAGCTCTCCTGCAGCGTGCTGAGATCGGTGTCGGCCTCCCCCTCGTCGGCCGACCCCGGCAGGTCGTCGACGTCGACGAACGCCGCTCGCGAGTAGTGCTCCTCGACCCAGGCGTGGAAGGCGGTGCCCCGCCGGGCGGCCAACGCCGGTGGGGTCGGCATCGGCCGGCGCAGGTCGAGCGTGAACCGCTCGGCGTCCTCGGCGAGCGACACCAGTGCCGAGGTGGACAGGTGCGCCGGCAGGTCGACGTCGACCGGGGCTCCGCTGCCGCGCCGGGCCCGCTCGTCGAGCAGCATCCGGATCTCGGCGTCCCACCGCCCGACCGCCGGGGTGGATGGCGGCGAACCGCCGGCCCCGGCATCCGCCATGGCGTCGGCGACCGCCCGGGCCGGGCCGAGCAGGGCGGCCCGACGCTCACGGTGGTCGAGCGTCGGCCACGCCACGCTCACCTCCTCGGCGGTGCGGGGGTTCTGCGGCTTCGGGTCGTCGAGCGGCGGCAGCTCGGCCCACGGGCCGGGGGCCGCCACCAGCCCGGACGCCTGCACCTCGTCGAGGAAGCGCGAGGTGATGCGCGGGCTGCTCGCGGTGCCCCAGACGTGGGCCGTGAGCAGCAGGTCGGTGCGGGCCCGGGTGACCGCGACGTAGGCCAGCCGGCGCTCCTCGACGATGCCGTGGGCGGCGACCGCCTCGCGGAAGCGCTGGTGCTCGGTGGCGAGGTCGTCCCAGCCGGTGCTCCCCGCCCACGCGAAGCGCGGGAGGCCCTCGGCGTCGCCGCGCAGGTCGTAGGGCAGGGTGGCCAGCCCGGCCAGCCAGCCCTTGTCGGTGGGGGCGGCGTGCGCCCACCCGCCGTCGCGCAGCGAGGTGCGCGTTCCCGAGTGCGCCGGGAAGGCCCCCTCGACCAGCCCCGGCACGGCCACGACGTCCCACTCCAGCCCCTTGGCGGCGTGCACGGTCATCACCTGCACGGCGTCGGTGCGGGCCTCGATCCAGCCCAGGTCGAGCCCGCGCTCCTCGTCGACCGCGGCATCGAGCCACGCGAGGAAGCCGCCGAGCGAGGCCCCGTCAGCGGACGCGGCGAAGGTGGCTGCGACGTCGGCGAACGCGTCGAGGTGGGCGCGCGCCGCGCCGGGCGTCCAGCCGGGTCGGGACAGCACCTCGATGTCGAGCCCGAGCGCGACCTCCGCCTCGGCAGACAGCTCGGCCAGCCCCAGCCCGGTGAGCGAGCGCAGCCGGCGAACCGCGGCCGCCAGGCCGGCGAGCCGCTCGAGGGCGACCTGCCCGATCGACTGCCCCTCGTCACCGACCCAGGTCGCGGGCGGGAGGTCGTCGAGCGCCTCGACGATGCTCGAGCGGTCGCTCGCGTCGGGTGCGAGGTCGGCACCCCGGCGACGCCCGGTGCGCTGCCGCGCCCGGGCCCAGGCCCCGAGTCCGTCGAGGTCGGCCGCACCCAGCCGGCACGACGGCCCGGTGAGCAGGCGCATCAGCCGGTCGCCCCGGGTGGGGTCCTGCACGACCCAGAGCAGCGCGACGAGGTCGGCCACCTCGGGTGTGTGCAGGAGCCCGCCGAGGCCGACGACCTCGTAGGGGATGCCGCGCGCCTCCAGGGCCTCGACCACCGGGTCGAACTGGGAACGCTTGCGGCACAGCACCGCTGCGGTGCGACGACCCGGCCGGGAGCGGCGGTGCTGCACCCAGGCGGCGACGTGCGCGGCCTCCCCCTCGATCGTCGCGAGGCGGGCCGTGGCGACGTGGCCGCGCCCGGCCTCGTCGCGTGCCGCCAGCGAGGCGACCGGCACCCGGGTCGACCGGGTCAGGGGCTCGGCCACCAGGTTGGCGACGTCGAGCACCGCCCGGTCGTTGCGCCAGCTCGTCGAGAGCGGCACGACCAGGGGCGGGTCGGGGTCGACGAAGTCCTCCCGGAAGCGGTGCAGGGTGGTCGAGCTGGCCCCGCGCCAGCCGTAGATCGACTGGTGCGGGTCGCCGACGGCCGTGACCGGCACCGGCACCCCCGGCGCGACGAACAGCGAGCGCAGCAGCTGCAGCTGGGCCTCGGAGGTGTCCTGGAACTCGTCGAGCAGCACGGCCCGGAAGCGGGCACGCTCGGCCACCCCCACCTGCGGCACGGTGGTGGCGATGCGGGCGGCCAGGGCCACCTGGTCGGCGAAGTCCATGGCGTCGCGGCTGCGCTTGAGCTCGTGGTAGCGCTCGACCAGCGGCAGCACCGCCCGCCGCTCGCGCAGCACCGTGATGGCGTCGCGGACCTCGGAGGGGAAGGTGCGCCGCTTCGTGACCCCGCTCGGCACCGCCTCGAGCGCGGCCATCACCGCGTCGAGGTGCCCCACCACGGCGTCGACGCCGACGAGGTGCTCGGCCATCTCGCCGGCGAGGTCGACCACGGCGGTCGTGACGGTCGACTCGGCCTTCTCGACCCCGTCCATCGGGCCGTCCCACGACGCGACCGCCTCGTGGGCGACCTGCCAGGCAGCGGCCTCGCTGAGCAGCCTGCTCTCGGCCTCGACCCCGAGCCGCACGCCATGCTCACGCACGATGCGGCCGGCATACGCGTGGTAGGTCGACACGGTGGGCACGTCGTCGAGCACCGCGGCACCGCCGTCGCTGCTCGGGGACCACAGGCCGGCCTCGTGCAGGGTGGCCAGCCGGGTCGTGAGCCGCTCGGACAGCTCGCCGGCGGCCTTCCGGGTGAACGTGAGCCCGAGCACCTCGTCGGGGCGCACCAGGTCGTTGGCGACGAGCCAGACCACGCGAGCGGCCATGGTCTCGGTCTTGCCCGACCCGGCGCCGGCGACGACGAGCAGCGGACGCAGCGGCGCCTCGATGACCGCCACCTGCTCGGGCGTCGGCGCGTGGGACTGCCCGAGCGCACGGGCCAGCTCGACCGCCCCCCAGCGCAAGCCCACGGCTGCGTCGCGGGCCAGGGTGCCGGATGCCGTGCCGTCGCCGTTCACAGCCGCCTCCCCTCCGCGTAGGCCGGGCAGGAGTCCTTCACCTGGCAGGTGCCGCACTGCGAGCCCGGGGTGGCCGCGAAGACCGCGCCCGCCATGCCCTCGGCGACCTCGTCGACGAGGTCGCGCGCCCAGGTCGGCTCGTCGTCGGTCTCGAGCGGCTGCTGCAGCTGCAGGCTCGTGCTCTTCGCCGCGGCGGCGCGGCCGAGCTGGAGCAGGGCCGCGCCGCCGGAGCGCTGGCCGTGCTGCGTGAAGGCGCCCTCCTCGACGGCGAGCTGGTAGGCGCCGAGCTGGCCGTGCCGCCGCACCTCGTCGACCGTGGGCTTGCTGGCCCCGGTCTTGAGGTCGACGACCCGCACCCGGCCGTCGGCATCGACCTCGATGCGGTCGACCTGGCCGGTGACGACGGCGCGGCCCAGCGCCACTCGGATGCGCTCCTCGGACGCGGCCCGGCGCCACCCCGCCGCGCCGGACTCGCTGACGTAGCGGGCCAACCGGGTCGTCATCGCCTGCGCACGGCCCAGGTCGCGTCGGCTCAGCCAGCCGGGGGCGAGCCCCAGTCGCCCCCAACGGGCCTCGAGCGCCGCGGCATACGTCGCGGCGTCGGTGTCGCCGAGGTCGTGGGCCACCTCGTGCACCAGCGTGCCGATGTCCTGGGCGCCCATCGAGGGCCCGTCACCGCCGGCGGCACGCAGCACCCACTGGAGGCGGCACTTCCCGAAGTGGTCGATCGTCGACGGCGAGACCGACACGGCCGCCCCAGGGGCACGGCGTGGCCGGTCGTCGCTGACGTCGCGCAGGACCCACCACTGGGCCGGGTCGGCTCCCGGAACCCGTTGTGCGGCAAGCGTGGCCAGCGCAGTGACCGCCGCACCCCGGGTGGCGGCATCGGGGCCGGCGAGCTCGCGCCGCAGCTCGGCGACCAGACCGGGCAACGTCAGCGGGCGGGCGACGTCGGTGAACGCCCGGTCGTGCGGCAGGGGGTCGACGACGTCGAGGAACGACGAGGGCTGCTCGTCGTCGCTGCGGACGGCGGTGACGACGAGCAGCCGGCGGGCCCGGGTGACCGCGACGTGGAAGAGCCGGGTCTCGTCGTGCCGCACCTGCGCCCGGGCCGCTCGGGGGTCGCCCCCGCGCCCGGTGACCAGGTCGACGAGGTCGGTCGACCCGAGCAGCGAGCCGCGCAGCCGCAGGTCGGGCCAGACCCCCTCCTGCACCCCCGCCACCACGACGAGGTCCCACTCGAGCCCGGCGGATGCCGCGGGCGTCACCAAGGCGACCGACTCACCCGCCGGCGCTCGGGCGACGAGGGTGTCGCCGGCGACGTCCTGGCCCAGCACGTGGTCGAGGAAGTCGCCGGGTGAGGCGCCGGGCAGCCGGTCGACGAAGCGGGCGGCCGCATCGAACAGCCCCAGCACGGCATCGAGGTCGCGGTCGGCCCGCCCGCCGGCCGGCCCGCCCCCCAGCGCCACGTCACGCCACGGTGCGGCCAGGCCGCTGGCGCTCCACATCCGCCAGAGCACGACCTCGACCCCCTCACCGTCGCGTAGGGCGTCGACCGCCGCCGCGAGCACCCGGTGGGCACGGCGGGCGGATGCCGCCTCGGGGCCGAGGCGGCCGAGGGGGAACGGGGTGAGCACGACCTCGGCGAGCAGCAGGTCGCTGGGGCGCCCTCCCCCGTCGTCGAGCTCGAGGCGCCGCAGCGAGCGGCGCAGCCGGCGCAGCTGCACGGCATCCGCGCCGCCGACCGGCGAGGTGAGCACGTCGACCACGTCGGCAGGGTCGAGCTGCTCGGCACCGGCGACGACGTCGAGGGCGCAGCGCAGGAGGGTGAGGAAGGGGCGCACCGCCGCCTCGTCGCGCACCGGCAGGTCGGCGCTGGCGGTGTCGACCGGCACCCCGGCGCTGCGCAGGACCCGGCGCAGGGTGGCCGTGCGACCACCGCCGCGCACGACCACCGCCATCCGCGACCAGGGCACCCCCTCGAGCAGGTGTGCCGAGCGCAGCCGGCCGGCGACGTAGCCGGCCTCCTGGGCTGCGGTGCGCAGCAGGTGCGCCTCGACCTCGCCGCCGCGCCCGGCCACCTCGACCCGGCGGTGCGACGCGCCCCCCACGACCCCGATGTGCGCGGCCACCCGGGCGGCAGTGTGGAGCACCTCCCCGCCGCACCGGTACGACGTGGCCAGCACCTGGGTGGGGGCGTCGGGCCAGGCGGTGACGAACAGGCGCGGGTCGGCGCCGCGGAAGGTCTGCGTGGCGGCGTCGGGGTCGCCGAGCAGCACGAGGTCGACACCCCCTCCGGCGACGACCACCTGCAGCAGCCGCAGGGCGGCCGGGGTGAGCTCCTGAGCGTCGTCGACGACGACGAGACGCAGCCCGGACCGCAGCCGGTCGAGCGCGTCGAGGTCGGCCTCGAGGTGGTCGGCGGCGGCGCCGAGGATCCAGGCGGGGTCGAAGGCTCCCGGGGCCGACAGGGCCGTGACCTCGTCGTACTCGCGCAGCACGTGGGCGGCCGCGACCCACTCGGGGCGGTCGTGGGCGTGGCCGAGCCGGGCGAGGTCCTCGGGGTCGAGGCCCAGCTCGACGGCCCTCATCAGCAGGTCGCGCAGCTCACCGCGGAAGGTGCGGGTGGGCAGGGCCAGGTGCACCGACGGCGGCCACGGTGGCGCCGACGACTCCCCCGCCGCGTGCCCGGCGAGCAGCTCACCGAGGATGACGTCCTGCTCGGGGCCACTGAGCAGCCGTGGTGTGGGGTCACCGGCCAGCGCCGCCGCTTCGCGCAGGATGCCGAAGCCGAGTGACTGGTGGGTGCGGGCCAGCGGCGTGGTGGTGGTGCCACCGAGCCGGGCGGTGACCGCGTCACGCAGCCGGGCAGCCGCGAGCCGGGTGGGCGCGAGCAGGAGGCAGCCGTCGGCGGTGGCCCCGCCCCGCTCGACGCGCTCGGCCACCAGCTCGACCGCCACGGTGGACAGGCCGGTGCCCGGGGCGCCGAGCACCCGCAGCACCGGGCCGCGGTGCTCGACGACCGCGCGCTGGCGCGCGTCGAGCACCGGCGAGGGGGCGGCACCGGGAGCGGGACGACGAAGGACGAGCACCCCGGGATTCCACCACGCCACCCCGACACCCGCCGCCCCTGAGGTCAGTACGTCGGGAGGCTCGGGTCGACCCGGGCGACCCAGGCCAGGATGCCGCCCTCGACGTCCACCGCGTCGACGCCCCGCGCGCGCAGCAGGTCGACCGCCTCGGCCGAGCGGCCGCCCGACTTGCAGTAGACGTAGGCGCGGGCACCGGGCGCCAGGCCAGGGACCGCCGCCCCCGACCGCACCTCGCCCACGGGCACCCACGCACCGGCCAGCGCCACGACCGCGCGCTCGCCCTCCTCCCGCACGTCCAGCAGCACGGCCGCCACACCGTCGAGCTCACCGGCGTCGAGCAGCGTCTTCAGCTCCACGACGTCGATGCTCGGGCGGTCGCCGGTCGCGCTCCCGGTGTCCCCGGCATCCGTGGTCCCCTCCGGGCCGGCCGGGATGCCGGTGGCCCACCCCAGCGGGCGGGTCAGGTCCGCGCCCGAGCCGCACACCCGGCATCCGGGGTCGGCGGTGACGGGCAGGGTGTCCCAGGTCTGCCGCAGCGCGTCGTGCACCAGGAGCCGCCCCACCAACGGCTCCCCGATGCCGGTCACGAGCTTGACCGCCTCGGTGGCCATGACCGACCCGATGCTCGCGCACACCGCGCCGAGCACGCCGCCGACGGCGCATGACGGCACGGCATCCGGCGGCGGCTGGTGGGGGAAGACGCAGGCGTAGCACGGGCCCTCACCCGCCCACCACACCGAGACCTGGCCGTCGAAGCGGAAGACCGATCCCCACACGTGGGGCACCCCGAGCCGGGCGCAGGCATCACCGACGAGGTAGCGGGTGGGGAAGTTGTCGGCGCCGTCGAGCACCAGGTCGTAGTCGGCGACCACGTCGAGCGCGGTGGCCTCGTCGAGGCGCTCGGGATGCTGCACGACCTCGGTGCTCGGGCTGATGGCGTGCACGGCGTCCGCGGCCGAGGCGGTCTTCGCGCGACCCACGTCGGCCACACCGTGCACCACCTGGCGCTGGAGGTTGGTGGTGTCGACGACATCGTCGTCGACCACGCCGATGGTGCCCACCCCGGCGGCCGCGAGGTAGAGCAGCGCGGGCGACCCGAGGCCGCCCGCTCCGACGACCAGCACCCGGGCGGCCCGCAGGCGGCGCTGCCCCAGTGGGCCGAGACCCGGCAGCAGGAGGTGGCGGGCGTACCGCGTGCGCTCCTGCGCCGTCAGCTCGGCGCCGGGGGGCACCAGCGGGGGTCGAGCCATGGCGCGACGATAACAACCGACGTGTGGCGAGTCCGCGGCCCGCAGGCTACTCGTCCGTAGGATGCTGCCTACCCCGGCAGAAGGACACGCATGACCAGCACGCACACCACCCCCCGCGGGCAGCGGATGCCGCGCAGCGAGCGACGCGCTCAGCTGCTCGACGCCGCGCAGGCCGTGTTCGTCCAGTCCGGCTACCACGCCGCGGCGATGGACGAGATCGCCGACCGGGCGGGAGTGTCCAAGCCGGTGCTCTACCAGCACTTCCCCGGCAAGCTCGACCTCTACACCGCGCTGCTCGACACCTCCTGCGACGCGATCATCGACAACTGCCGGGCCGCTCTGGCCTCGACCCAGGACAACAAGCTGCGGGTCGGGGCCGCGATGGAGGCGTTCTACGAATACATCGCCCGCCACGACGGCGCCTTCCGGTTGGTCTTCGAGTCCGACCTGACCAACGAGCCGGCCGTCCGCGAGGCCGTCGACCGCGTCACCACCGAGTGCGCGGCCATGATTGCCCACGTCATCCACGACGACACCGGCCTGCCCGACGCCGCCGCCAACCTGCTCGCCGTCTCTCTCGTGGGAATGGCTCAGGTCAGCGCGCGGTTCTGGGTGACCGACGCGGGTGGCATCAGCCAGCCCGACGCGGTGGCGCTGGTCTCGGGTCTCGCCTGGCGAGGCATCCGCGGCTACCCACTCACCGACGAACACTGACCCGCCACCCACCCCCGAACGTCAAGGAGCCCCCGATGGAGATCAAGATCGGCGTGCAGCATTCATCCCGCGAGCTGGTCGTGGAGTCCGACGAGAGCGCGGAGCAGGTCGAGCAGCACGTCGCCGACGCCCTCGCCGGCGACGGTCTGCTCACCCTCACCGACAGCCGTGGCCGACGCATCCTGGTGCCCGCGACCCGGCTGACGTACGTCGAGATCGGCGGCGGAGTCAGCGGACAGGTCGGCTTCCGCTCCTGAGCCCGGGACGCCGCGGTCAGGAGTCGAGACCGAGCTTGGCCATCCGCTCCGCGTGGAGCTCGGTGATCCGGGCGAACATCCGGCCGATCGCGGCCAGGTCGAGCGCGGGTCGGTCCACCCCTCCGGCCAACAACGCCGACAGTGCGTCGCGCTCCGCGGCGACCCGCTGCGCCTGGATGAGCGCCTCCCCCATCAACCGTCGGCCCCACAACGCGAGCCGGCCCCCGAGCTTGTGGTCGGCCGCCATCGCGGCCTGCACCCGATCGATGACGAACGCGGCGTGACCGGAGTCGGCCAACGACGAGATCACCACGTCCCGGGTCCGCGGGTCGAGGTAGGCGGCGATCTCACGGTAGAAGTCGGCGGCCATGCCGTCGCCGACGTACGCCTTGATCAGGCCCTCGTGGAAGTCGGACGGGGCGGTGTGGGTGTGGAACAGGTCGAGGGCGGCCTTGAAGGGCGCCATCGCAGCGAAGGGGTCGGCTCCCAGCTCGACGATGCGGGCCTGCAGCAGCTCGAGGTGCGCGAATTCCTGGCAGGCCATCCGCCCCATCGCCAGCTTGTCCTCGAGCGTGGGCGCCAGCTTGGAGTCCTCGACCAGTCGTTCGAAGGCCGAGATCTCGCCGTAGGCGATCGCGCCGAGCAGGTCGACGACGGCTTCGCGGTAGGCCGGGTCCTCGAGGGCGGCGCTCTCGGCCGGCGGCACGGCGTCGTCAGGCGATTCAGACATGCGCGCAGCCTACCGATACCATGGCACCAGGAAGCGGCGCCCGGGCGACCCGGGAAGCTGCTCATCGCCGGTCCACGGCGATCCGGATATGCGCGGCTGGGCGTGTGAATCAGCCGCTGGCTGACTCACGTAGTGCTCACCGAAAGCGACGAGAACACTGAATACCTTCCGTGAACTCGGGGTGCTCCCCGAAATCTGTGACTCCCTCGAACGCGCCGGCATCACCACGCCGTTCGCGATCCAGGAAATGACCCTCTCGGTCGCCCTGCTGGGCACCGACCTCATCGGTCAGGCCCGCACCGGAACCGGCAAGACGCTGGCCTTCGGTATCCCGCTGCTGCAGCGTTCGGTCGCTCCCAAGGACCCCGACTACGCCGAGATCCCGCAGGGCAAGCCGCAGGCGCTGATCGTGGCCCCCACCCGCGAGCTCGCGCTCCAGGTCTCCAAGGACCTCGCGCTGGCCGGCGCCGACCGTGGCCTCCGCGTCCTCACCGTCTACGGCGGTGTCGGCTACGACACCCAGCTCGACACGCTCAAGGCCGGCGTCGACGTCGTCGTCGGGACGCCCGGCCGGCTGATCGACCTCGCCGACCGGCGCGCGCTCGATCTCTCGCACGTCCACGCCCTGGTGCTCGACGAGGCCGACGAGATGCTCGACCTCGGCTTCCTGCCCGACGTCGTCAAGCTGATCAGCAAGACGCCCGAGACCCGGCAGACGATGCTGTTCTCGGCGACCATGCCGGCGGCGATCGTGTCGCTGGCCCGGATCCACATGCGCCACCCGATGAACATCCGCGCGGAGTCGTCGTACGAGAACGCGACCGTGCCCGCGACCGCCCAGTTCATCTACCAGGTCCACGACCTGGACAAGCCGGAGATCATCGGTCGGGTGCTCCAGGCGGAGGACGTCGGCAAGATCATCGTGTTCACCCGCACCAAGCGGCAGGCCCAGCGCATCGCCGACGACCTCGACGAGCGCGGCTTCAAGTCCTCGCCCCTCCACGGCGACATGGCTCAGGTCGCCCGCGAGAAGGCGCTGACCCGGTTCCGCGAGGACAAGATGCAGGTCCTCGTCTGCACCGACGTCGCGGCCCGCGGTATCGACGTGCAGGGCGTCTCCCACGTCATCAACTACTCCTGCCCGGAGGACGACAAGGCCTACATCCACCGGATCGGCCGCACCGGTCGCGCCGGCGCCACCGGCACCGCGATCACCTTCGTCGACTGGGCCGACCTGGCCCGCTGGAAGATGATCAACAAGACGCTCGACCTGCCGTTCCACGAGGTGCCCGAGACCTATTCGACCTCCGAGCACCTCTTCCACGACCAGGGCATCCCGCCCGGCACCAAGGGCCGCGTCGTCGACCCGGCGCCGCGGGAGAAGCCCGCGCGGCCCGACCGCGGGGGCCGTCCGGAGCGGTCCTCCGATCGTCCCGCGCGCGATCGGAACCGCAACCGCACCCGTACCCGCAGCGGCGAGACCGTCAAG
>JBBQNZ010000119.1:0-13283 GCA_038330415.1 Actinomycetales bacterium
AGGCCTCACCGACCACCCCCGGCAGACGGCCGGGAAACGAGCACGAATGAGCGCCCTGCCCGCCAAGCCCGAAACCCTTCCGCTACAACCACAAACCCCTGCTCATCCCATCGGATCACCCACATTCATGCCGGAAGACCCAATTTTCGTCCGTGAACGGACCGGCCCGCCAGGGGCCCCCGGGACTATTGGTCGATGTCGTCCCAGGCGAATCAGCCCCGGACCGGGTCTCCCGAGGGTCAGGCGCGGTAGCTGCGCGCCACCTCCGCGAGCAGACGGGCACCGAACCCGGTCGCCCCCTTGCTCCGCCAGGCCTCGTCGGCGTCGACCTGCATGGTGCCGGCGATGTCGACGTGCGCCCACGGGGTGCCGCCGACGAACTCCTGCAGGAACAGCGCGGCGGTCGTCGACCCGGCGAACGGGCCACCGAGGTTGGAGATGTCGGCGATCTCGAAGTTGAGCTGCTTGCGGTACTTCTTCTCCAGCGGCAGCTGCCACACCGGCTCGTCGGTGGTCTGCGCGGCCTCCTTGAGCAGCCCGACCAGCTCGCGGTCGTTGCCGAACAGCCCCGCGGTCGACTGCCCCAGGGCCACCAGGACGGCCCCGGTGAGGGTCGCGATGTCGATGATCGCGTCGACGCCCTCCTCGACCGCCAGCACGAGGGCATCCTGCTGCGCACCTTCGGGGTCTTCAAGCCCTCGGTGCTGGCCGGCATCGACTCCTTCGGCCTGATGATGCTCGCCATCATGATCCTGGTCTTCGGGCCGCTGGCCACCGTGCAGGTGGCCGACGTCAAGGCGCTCGCCTTCCCGCTGCTGCTGGTCTTCGTCTTCGGCGTGCTCGGCATCGCCGGCTTCTCCGCCCTGGTCGGCAAGCTGCTGGGCTACAGCATCCCGATGTCGGTGGCCATCGGGCTCACCTCCCTGTACGGGTTCCCCGGCACCATGATCCTGTCGCAGGAGGCCGCCAAGGGCGCCGGCGAGAACCCCGAGGAGGTCGCCGCCATCGAGCACGAGATCCTGCCCAAGATGATCATCGCCGGGTTCTCCACGGTCACCATCACCTCGGTCATCATCACCAGCATCATCGCCGGCCGGATCGGTGCCGGCTAGCGGCGGGCGCCGGCCCGGCACCGGCATCCGGATGCCGTGCCGCACCTCGCGCCGTCCCCTCACGTCCCCTCACGTCCCGTTTCCGAGACAGCCGGCGTCGTCACGCTGACCGGAGCACCCCGCGGAAGTGGATAGGCTCGGTCGCGGACACGACGGCGTGTCCCGCCGTCCCCGGTGAGTAGCGACGAAGGAGTGCCACCGCACCATGTCGACCCCCCCGGTCCGCCGCAAGGACGTCCTCGCGCCGATCGCGGCAGTCTTCGAGAAGGCTGCGCCCGACGGTGGAGGAGCTGAGTTCGTCGCCCGCTACTTCCGGCACGTGCCGCTCGACGAGCTCACCTCGCGCACCTCCGACGTCTACGCCGGTGCGGCCGCCAGCCACCTCGAGCTCGCCCGCCACCGGCTGCCCGGGGTGGCCAACGTGCGGGTCTACAACCCCAGCACCGAGGTCGACGGTTGGAGCAACGCGCGCACCGTCATCCAGATCGTCACCGACGACATGCCCTTCCTCGTCGACTCCGTCACCGGCGCGCTCGTCAACGCCGGCATCGACATCCACCTGATCGTGCACCCGCAGCTCGTCGTGAGCCGCGACGCCGTCGGCGAGCTCGAGCAGGTCGTGCCGCGCGACGTCAGCGGCAAGAAGAAGGCGAAGGTGGCCGTCGGCGAGCTGCCGGAGTCATGGATGCTGCTCTCGATCGACCGCGAGAGCGACGAGGAGCGTCGGGCGCTGCTCGAGCGCACCGTGCGCACCGTGCTCGAGGACGTGCGCCAGGCCGTCGAGGACTGGCCGAGGATGCGCAGCAAGTGCCTCGTGCTGGCCGCCGAGCTCGAGGGCACCCCGCCGCCCGACGTCGACGCCGACGAGACGGCGCTCGCCATCCGATTCCTGCGCTGGATGGCCGAAGACCACTTCACGTTCTTGGGCTACCGCGACTACACGCTGCACCACACGGGCGAGGGTGAGGTGATCACTCCCGTCACCGGCTCCGGGCTGGGGCTGCTGCGCTCCGACCCGCCGCTGGGCCAGGACCCCGTGCTGCTCACCCCGCAGGCCTCGGCCAAGGCCCACGAGCCCAACATCCTGGTGCTCACCAAGGCCAACACCCGCTCCACGGTGCACCGCGTCGCGCACCTCGACTACGTCGGCGTGAAGCGGTACGACGACCAGGGCGAGGTCGTCGGCGAGCGCCGCTTCCTCGGCCTGTACGCGTCGACCGCCTACACCGAGTCGGTGATGCGGGTGCCGCTGGTCGCCGAGAAGGTGAACGCCGTGCTCGAGCGGTCCGGCGTGATGCCCGACAGCCACACCGGCAAGGACCTGCTCGGGGTGCTCGAGGGCTACCCGCGCGACGAGCTGATCCAGGCCAGCGTCGAGCAGCTCTACGAGACCGCGATGGCCGTCACCCAGCTGCAGGAGCGGCGCCGCACCAAGCTGTTCATCCGCGAGGACGACTTTGGCCGGTTCGTCTCGTGCCTGATCTACATCCCGCGCGACCGCTACAACACCAATGTGCGGCTGCGGATGGCCGACATCCTCAAGGAGACCTTCGAGGGCGAGTCGGTCGAGTTCTCCGCCCGGGTCAGCGAGTCCGCCCTGTCCAGGCTGCAGTTCGTGGTGCGGGTGCCCAAGGGCAAGCGGGTGCCCACCCTCGACCGTGCCGAGCAGGACGCCCTCGAGCACCGGCTCGTCGAGGTCAGCCGCACCTGGAGCGACCGGCTCGGCGACGCCCTGCGCGCCGCCCGCGGCGAGGAGGAGGGTGACCGCCTGATGGACCGGTTCGGGCGATCGTTCCCGACCGCCTACGAGGAGACCTTCTCGGTCAACCAGGGGGTCGCCGACCTCAGCCACCTCGACCGGCTCGGTGCCGACACGCGCACCAGCGTCGCGCTCTACCGCCCGGCCGACGCGCCCGGCGACGTGCGCCGCTTCAAGCTGTTCCGGGTCGACCCGCTCAGCCTCACCGACATCCTGCCGATCTTCACCGACATGGGTGTCGAGGTCGTCGACGAGCAGCCCTACGAGGTGGCGCGTACCGACGGCACCACCCTGCACGTCTACGACTTCGGGCTGCGCGTGACCGACGCCGCGATCTGGGACGAGCGCCTGCACGAGCAGCTGCGCGACCTCTTCGAGGGCGCCGTCGCGGCCGTCTGGGACGGCCGCGCCGAGAGCGACGGCTTCAACCGGCTGGTGCTCGCCGCCCAGCTGACCTGGCGCCAGGTCGTCGTGATCCGGGCCGTCGCGAAGTACCTGCGCCAGACCCGGGCCACCTACTCCCAGGACTACCTCGAGGACGCCCTGGTCTCGCACCCGTCGATCGCTCGCGATCTGGTTGCGTTGTGGGAGAACCGTTTCGACCCGCAGCGGTATGCCGGTGACGTCACCGACGAGCGCACCGCCGCCGAGGAGGAGGTCGCCGGCCGGGTGGTCGACGCCCTCGACGACGTCTCCTCGCTCGACCACGACCGGATCGTCCGAGCCTTCCTCGGCGTCATCCGCGCGGGATTGCGCACGAACTTCTACCAGCCGGGCGCCGACGGCGAACACAAGCCCTACGTCTCGCTCAAGCTCAACCCCAAGGCCGTGCCCGACCTGCCCGCGCCCCGGCCGCAGTTCGAGATCTGGGTCTACAGCCCGCGGGTCGAGGGCGTGCACCTGCGCTTCGGCCCGGTGGCGCGCGGCGGCCTGCGCTGGAGCGACCGGCGCGAGGACTTCCGCACCGAGGTGCTCGGCCTGGTCAAGGCGCAGATGGTCAAGAACGCCGTCATCGTGCCGACCGGCTCCAAGGGCGGGTTCTACCCCAAGCAGCTGCCCGACCCCGCGGTCGACCGCGAGGCGTGGCTGGAGGAGGGCAAGTCCGCCTATCGGATGTTCATCTCGGCACTGCTCGACATCACCGACAACCGGGTCTCGGGTGCGGCGGTGCCGCCCCAGCACGTGGTGCGCCACGACGCCGACGACGTCTACCTCGTCGTCGCCGCCGACAAGGGCACAGCGACGTTCTCCGACATCGCCAACGGGGTGGCGCAGTCCTACGGCTTCTGGCTCGACGACGCCTTCGCCTCTGGCGGCTCGGCGGGCTACGACCACAAGGCGATGGGCATCACCGCCCGCGGTGCCTGGGAGTCGGTCAAGCGGCACTTCCGAGAGATGGGCGTCGACACCCAGAGCCAGGACTTCACCGTCGTCGGCGTGGGCGACATGAGCGGTGACGTGTTCGGCAACGGCATGCTGCTCTCCGAGCACATCCGCGTGGTCGCCGCCTTCGACCACCGGCACGTGTTCGTCGACCCCACGCCGGATGCCGCGGCCTCCTTCGCCGAGCGCCGTCGCCTCTTCGACCTGCCGCGCTCCTCCTGGGGCGACTACGACACCTCGCTGATCTCGGCCGGCGGTGGCGTCTTCCCGCGCACCCTGAAGTCGATTCCGGTGACGCCCGAGATGGCCGAGGCCCTCGGCATCAAGGGGGTGGACAAGATGACGCCGGCCGAGCTCATCCACGCGATCCTGCTCGCCCCGGTCGACCTGCTCTGGAACGGCGGCATCGGCACCTACGTGAAGGCCTCCACCGAGGACCACCTCTCGATCGGCGACCGCGCCAACGACGCCATCCGGGTCGACGGCAAGCAGCTGCGGGTCAAGGTGGTCGGCGAGGGCGGCAACCTCGGTCTGTCCCAGCTCGGCCGCATCGAGGCGGCGTTCTGCGGGGTGCGGGTCAACACCGACGCCATTGACAACTCCGCCGGCGTCGACACCTCCGACCACGAGGTCAACATCAAGATCCTGCTCGGCGAGGTGGTGCGCCGGGGCGAGCTCAGCACCGAGCAGCGCAACGAGCTGCTCGCCTCGATGACCGACGACGTCGCCGAGCACGTGCTGCGCGACAACTACGAGCAGAACGTGCTGCTCGGCAACGCCCGCGCGCAGGAGGCCTCGATGGCCAGCGTGCACGAGCGGCTCATCCACTGGCTCGAGGACCGCGGCGACCTCGACCGCGCCCTGGAGTTCCTCCCCACCGACGCCGAGATCGAGAAGCGGGTGCACGACGGACTGGGGCTGAAGTCACCGGAGTTCTCGGTGCTGGTGGCCTACGCCAAGCTGGCGCTGAAGCAGGAAATCCTGGCCAGCTCGATCCCCGACGACCCCTACTTCGAACGCACGCTGGCCGACTACTTCCCGGCGAAGATCCGCGAGCACCACTCCGACGAGCTCGTCGGGCACCCACTGCGCCGCGAGATCGTCACCAACGCGGTGGTCAACTCGATGGTCAACCGGGGCGGCATCACCTTCGCCTTCCGGGCGCAGGAGGAGGCCGGGGCCACCCCCGAGCAGGTCACCCGGGCGTTCATCGTCTGCCGGGAGGTCTTCGGGCTGGCCGACTACGTGCGGGAGGTGGAGGCACTCGACAACGTCGTGCCCACTGCCGCCCAGACCGCGCTCTACCTCGAGTTCCGCCGGCTCCTCGACCGGTCGGTGCGCTGGTTCCTCACCGCACGGCCGTTGACCCTCGACATCGGTGCGGAGGTCGAGCGGTTCTCCGACATCCTGCGTGACCTACGCCAGCAGGTGCCCACCCTGCTGCGCGGCGACGAGAAGCGCCGCCTGGAGCGCACGGCCCACGAGCTCGCCAAGGCCGGCGTGCCGCAGGACCTGGCGGTGCGCGCCGCATCGCTGCTCGACTGGTACTCGTTGCTCGACATCGTCGACATCGCCACCGACACCGGCCGCGAGCCGATCGACGTGGCCCCGCTGTACTACCTGGTCTCGGAGCGGTTCGGCATCGACGCGATGCTGGGCAAGGTCACCGCACTGCCCCGCGACGACCGCTGGGACGCCCTGGCCCGCGGCGCGCTGCGCGACGACCTCTACGCGGTGCTGGAGTCGCTGACCCGCTCGGTCATCGAGGTCGGCGACGCCGACGCCGAGCCGGCGGCGCAGTGGGACGCGTGGGAGAAGGCCAACAAGGAGACCGTTCAGCGCAGCAAGACCTCGCTGTCGGCCATCCGGCGGCTCGACCACCCCAACATCGCGGCCCTGTCCGTCGCACTGCGCACCCTGCGCTCGGTCATCCGGGTCGGCGCCAGCAGCTGACCGACCGTCCCCAGATCGACCAATAGGTCACGCCATGGACGGGTGCCTGTCCCCGGATCGACCAATAGGTCACGCGGGGTACGGCTGCGGCAGTGGGTGGGCGGCCGGCATCCGGTCGCCGGCCGTGACCTAGGGTGGCGCGCGTGAGCACCCTCGCCGAGATGCTGCGCGACACCACCACCCTCGAGCCGGCAGAGTCCGAGTGGCTGCACCTGCTCGCGGGTGACTGGCAGCTGATCGCCGACCTGTCCTTCGCCGACCTCGTGCTGTGGGTGCGCGGCGGGATGGACGGCTGGCGCGCAGTGGCCCACGTGCGGCCCAACACCGGCCCGATGGTCTTCTACGACGACATCGTCGGCAGCATGTCGACCCGTTCCCGCGCCTCGATGCTCGACGAGGCCGCGCGGTCGCGGCGACTCGTCGCCAAGCCGGCGCCCACGATCCGCGAGGACATGTCCATCCGTGAGGATGCCGTGCCGGTCGTCCGCGGTGGCCGCGCCATCGCGGTCGTCACGCGACACGCGAACCTCACCGGCGGACGCACCCCGAGCCGGCTCGAGCTCACCTACCGCGACCTGGCCGACTCGATCATGCGGATGGTCGCGGCCGGCGAGTTCCCATCGACCTCCTCACCGACGGGAATGCGGCGCGGCGCCCCCCGGGTGGGTGACGGCGTGATCCACCTCGACGCCGACGGTCTGGTCAAGTACGCCAGCCCGAATGCCGTGTCCGCCGTGCACCGGATGGGTCACGTTGGCGACGTGATCGGCGAGGTGCTCGCCCAGGTCGTGACCGACCTGGTCTCGCGCAACGGCGCGAACGTCGACGAGTCGCTGGCCGTCGTGGCGACCGGGCGGGCGGCCTGGCGCTCGGAGGTCGAGACGGCGAGCGCAACCATCACCATGCGCGCCATCCCACTCACTCTCGGCGGGGTGCGCACCGGGGCCATGGTGCTGCTGCGTGACGTCTCCGAGCTGCGCCGGCGCGAGCAGGAGCTGCTCACCAAGGACGCCACCATCCGCGAGATCCACCACCGGGTGAAGAACAACCTGCAGACCGTCGCCGCGCTGCTGCGCCTGCAGGCCCGGCGGGTGACCGACGACGCGGCTCGGGCCTCGCTCGAGGAGGCGGTGCGGCGGGTCGGCACCATCGCGCTGGTTCACGAGACGCTCAGCCAGGGCTTCGACGAGACGGTGAACTTCGACGAGATCGCGGTGCGCGGGCTGCGGGCAGTGGTGGAGGTGGCCACCCGGGAGCACCACGTCGAGCCGACGTTCACCGGCAGCTTCGGCCGGATGCGCGCGGAGGACGCCACTGCGCTGGCCATGATCATCTCCGAGCTGGTGCAGAACGCCGTCGAGCACGGGTTGGAGGACCGCGACGGCGAGGTCGAGGTGGCGGTCAGCCGGCAGACCCTCGACGACGGTGAGGAGCAGCTCACCGTGGTGATCACCGACGACGGGGTGGGGCTGCCGGCGGGGTTCCGGCCGTCGCTCGCCGGGCTGGGCACCCGGATCGTGACGTCGCTGGCGGCCGACTTGAAGGGGCGCATCCGGTGGGAGAACAACGTGCCGAGCGGCACCCGGGTGGAGTTCGTCTGCCGGCTTCGTCCGCTGCGTTAGGGCCGAGGTGCTGGTGGGGGAGGGGTGGGAGGTCAGCCGGCGCGGCGGGCGCCGAGGTTATGGTGACGCTGCGGCGTCGCGGTCAGCCGGCGCGGCGGGCACGGGCGTTACGTCGCTTGAGCGCGCGGCGCTCGTCCTCGGACATGCCACCCCAGACGCCGGCATCCTGACCCGACTCGATGGCCCACTTCAGACAGGTGTCGACCACCTCGCACCGCCGGCAGACGGCCTTGGCCTCCTCGATCTGAGCGATCGCCGGGCCGGTGTTCCCGATGGGGAAGAACAGCTCGGGGTCCTCGTCGAGGCAGGCAGCGCGGTCGCGCCAGTCCATGAAGGGTGCTCCTTGTCGCGGGGGTATGCGGGGGGTCGAGCGCCTGCGCGGGGTGGTGCGGACGCTCGCTGGATGCGTCGTCGCAGCCGGAACGGACGTCCACAGCACAGACGTCCGTGCCGCCACACTACCGGGACGGTCCCAATCCGTGAAGGATTCGTGGTGTGACAGTTCCGACAGCTGGACGGCGTCGAGGGCGGTACGTCGACTCAACGGACGCGGGGGTGGTGGGTGTTCCCCACCCCCGCTGACTAGGGTGGATGCCGTGCCAGACACCTCGCCACGTGGCCCGCGCCGCCTCGCCGCACTGCTCAGTGGCCTGCAGGCGCTCACCCTGGCCGGCTTCGCGATCTTCTACGTCGTCGAGCTCGCCCTGGGGGAGGGGAGCGACGCCGTTCGCGTGGTGATGTCGGCGCTGCTGATCCTGGTCGGGGCCGTCGGGCTCGGCATCCTGGCCCGGGGGTGGCTCGGTGCCGCGTCATGGCCGCGCACCCCCACCATCGTCTGGAACGCGATCCTCCTGCCGGTCGGCATCAGCCTCGTGCAGGGCACCCGGGTGGCCGTCGGCTGGGTCGTGCTCGTGGTGGCGCTGGTGGGTATCGGCGCGGCGTGGGTCGCCCGGGACGCCGAGACCGAGGTGCTCCCGGGGCGCGACGTCCCCGACTGAGGCCTCGGCGAGCAGCACCTGCACCTCGGTGACGTCGCCGTGCGCGACGAAGACGCCACGGCCGGGAAGCCGAGGGATGCCGTCGGGCATCGTGGCGGACAGCAGGGAGCGGTCGGCGGCGGCTGGGTTGAGCACGAGGCCGCAGCCGTCGCGGCTCACCTCCACATCGAGACCGCTGAACCTCGTGGTGAGCGCCACCGGGCTGGTCGAGACGACGACCAGCCCGTCGTCCCGGTCGACCAGACCGGCGATCTCGCGCAGTGCCGGCAGGGCGTCGCTGTCGCCGAGCCGGTCGGCGTCGTCGACGCACAGCGCCAGGTCGCGGTGCCGGCGCCGGAGCCGGACGAGGGAGTCGGTGTCGCTGGGCCCGATGATGACCGCGCCGGCGGGCCACGGCATCCGACTGGTGCCGGCCGAGGTGACGACTGCGACGAGACGCCCTGTCGTGCAAAGGGATTGCGCGATCACCCGGAGCGTGTTGGTGCGGCCGGATCGTGGCGGGCCGACGACGAGGAGCCGACGGCCACCGGTCTCGGGGCGCCACGAGAAGGAGGTCGCGTGCTCACCGCCGACGCCGAGCAGCACCCCAGGAGCAGGGTGGTGGACGACGCCCTCCCGGTCGCCGTGGTCGGGTGGCAGCTCCTCGCGGCGAACGACGGTCGGCAGGCTGACCCATCGCCACGGCCCGCCCTGAGCCGGGCGTCGGGCGGCCCCCCGCGCGGTGGTCGTCGTCTCGGAGGCTGGCACCTGCGCGAACTGCACCTCACGCCTGTCGTGCACGCGCACGGCGCGGCCGGGTGGCGGGTCGCGGGGCGCGTCGGTGGTGCGCAGGCCGGCGAGCGCCGCATCGAGGGGGTCGACGCGGCCGATCAGAAAGGTGCGCCCGGCCACCTCTCCCCACCGCGGGTGCAGCAGGCTGCGGCCTCCGGTGACGGCACCGACCACGCCCACCGACCGACCGTCGCGCAGCACGCGCAGTAGCGTGCCGGTGAGGTGGTCGGACCCGTGGGCCGGGTGCGCTTCGACGAGCTGTTCCCAGCCGTCGACCAGCAGCAGGATCGTCGGCGGTGCGCTCAGGGCCCTCGGCTCCACGGAGGCCCCCGGTGCGTCCGGCCGCAGGATCACCGCTGCCGCGAGGCGGCGGTCGACCTCGGAGCGTAGGTGCTGCACGAGCGAGGCGCAGGCCCGCGTGTCATCGACGCGCGCGTGGGTGCCCAGGTGCGGGAGGGTTCCGAGGTCGGCCAGCGACCCATGAGCGTCGATGACGTGCAGGTGCAGCGACTCAGGGCCGAACCGGCGAGCCGCCGCCAGGGCGAGCGCCCTCAGGGCGGTGGTGCGACCGCTGCCCGCGCCGCCGGCGAGCAGCCAGGAGCCGTCCGTGGCGTCCCACTGCAACGGCGTGACCCGCTGCAGGTCCGGCTCGTCGACGAGACCGACCACGACGGAGAGCTCCCCCAACGCGGCGCGGTCGCCGGCCGTGACTATGACCGGCAGGGGAGCCATCCACGGTGACCTGGGCAGCTCTCCTCCGAGCAGCCGATGCGCTTCTCGGACCGCGGCGACCAGTGCGGGCGGTGCATCGGTGTCCGCCTCGTCGTCAGGGGCCGTCGACCGGCCCGGCGCCCCACCGTCGACGACCGGCCGGACCGTGAGCCCGTCGCCGGCGCGGGCCCGGGGCGCCGCCACGGTCGCTGACTGGAACGTGACCAAGGACCCGTCGGCCCCGCGGGCCAGGGCCCGGCCCGGCGTGCTCGGCGCGATGCCGGCGGCCGCGCCGTCGTCGAGCACGTCGACCGAGTCGGCGCGGTCGCGCATCCGGAACGCGATCCGTAGCGAGACGTTGGCCTGCACCTCCGCGTTCAGGGCACCCGACGGTCGCTGCGTCGCCAGGACGAGGTGTACCCCGAGCGAGCGGCCGAGGGCCGCCAGCCGCACCAGGCCGGTCACGAACTCGGGTAGCTCCTCGACCAGGGCCCGCAGCTCGTCGACCACCACGACCAGCCGAGGGACCGGTTCCGAGCCCGCGACCCGTAGCCGCTGGTAGCCCGCGAGGTCGCTGGCGCCGACGGCGGCCAGGATCCGCTCCCGTCGACGCAGCTCGGCACGCAGCGACGCCAGCGCACGCGAGACCAGGTGGTCGTCGAGGTCGGTGACCAGCCCGACCACGTGGGGGAGGCCGGAGCACGGGCCGAAGGCCGCCCCGCCCTTGAAGTCGACCAGGACGAACGTGAGCTCCTCGGGCGGTGCGGAGACGGCCAGCGAGGTGACCAGCGTGCGGAGGAACTCGGACTTGCCCGAGCCGGTGGTGCCACCGACCAGCACGTGCGGCCCGTCGCGGCAAAGGTCGACGACGAAGGGGCCCTCCGGTGTCGACCCGACGACGGCGGCCACCGTCGACGCGGCCGAGGGCGACCTCTGGGCGGCGACCTCCCTTGCGCGCCACCGCTCGGCCACCCCGGTGGCGGTCAGCTCGCCGCCCAGGGCGGCGGCGAGGGTGAGCCGGGACGGCATCCCTGCTGTCGCCCGTGGGTCGGCGCAGCGCACCGGGGCCAGGGCCCGGGAGAGCCGGTCGACCCACCACGGGGCAACGAGGTCGGGCACGAAGGCCACGGTCGCGTCCGGGCCCTCGAGCAGGTGACCGATGTCGACCCGGTGCACCACCGCGAGGCAGCCCGGCGCGAGCTGCCCGCGGGTCGGGGCAGCCACGAGGACGACCGCGCCGTCGGCGAGCGCCGCCTTCACGAGCCCGCCCGAGCTCGGCCCGGAACGGGGAACCACGAGCACCTGGAGGCAGCCGTCGCGGCTCTGGTGTCCGCCCCCGCCCGGGGTGGAGGGGGCGTGGCCGGCTTGCGGCACAGACCCGTTGGCATGCGGCAGCCGGGCGACCCAGGACCACTGCGGGTCGGTCGACGCGACCGACACCGACAGCTCGTGCGGGGCGTTGGCGGTGCAGAGCTGACCGACGAGGTTCGCGAGATGACCGTCGGTGAACGCGCTCGGCCCCACGACGCCGAGACAGGACAGCTCGGCGAGGTCGACCACGAGAGGTGCGTGCGCCACGGGCGGTCGGGTCTGCGCCGTGCCCTCGACCCACACGACCCGGGTCGGCACGTCGCCGAGCCCCAGGCGCACCCGCGCGGTGCCGCCACCGGACCAGATGCCCCCCAGCCGCCGCTCGGCGGTCGCCAGGACGGCAGCAGGGTCGGGATGCGCCCGGTCGAGCCGCTCGCGCTCGCTGCGCAGCGCCTCGGCAAGCCTGCCCCGCGCCTGCTCGAGCGCCAGCGCGTGGGCCGCCAGCTCGCGACGTCGGGCCCGGCCGAACCCCCACCGGTCGCCGAGTGCGCCGGCCAGCAGCGACACCGGCCCGAGCGCGGCGAACAGCAGCAGCTGAGGGCCGAGGAAGAACGCCAAGCCGATCGCGACGGGCACCGGCGCCACGGCCGCCAGCCACGGCACCCGCGCCCGGGGCCGCTCCTGCGGTGCCGCGGGGCCGGTGACCTGGACGTCGCTTGGGGCGGTCGCAGGGCCAGGGGTGGGGCTGACTCGCACCGTGCCGTCGCCGGGATGCCGTGCCGGCGGACCCGGGCCGCCACCTCGCCGCAGCCGCAGGGTCGTCGACCCGATCACCACCGTCGACGTGGCGTCGACCGAGGTAGCGGTGTCGATGGGCACGCCGTCGACCACGACCCCGTTGGTCGATGCGAGGTCCTCGACGGTGACCCCGCTCGATCCCACGCCCACGTAGAGATGGGTGCGGCTCAGTGACTCGTCGTCGACGACCAGCCCGGCCACCGGTGCCCGCCCGACCGCGATGCCGGGAGGGGACAGCGGGTGGCGGCGCCCGGCATCCGGGCCACCGACGACGACCAGGTCGAGCACGGAGCGTGGCTCGGGCACCACGGTCATGAACCGCGCCCCACCGGCCGGTGCGGTGGCGACCGAGACGGACCCACCGTGCAGCAGCGGCGGCATCCCGACCACACCGTCGGGCGGCAGCAGCTGCCCGCCCGAGCTCAGGCTCGGCACGGGCTCGCCGAGGTGGTGGGCCAGGGCGGCGCACAGCTCGGCGACCGTGGAACGGCCGGACCACTCGACCACGACGTCGACCGGGTGGGGTCGTCGTCGTGGCACGTGGACGGTGAGCGTGATCTGCATGGTGGCCACGGTAGGAAGAGCGACTGACGGCGGCGGGAAGTTATCCACAGGCTCGGCGCCAGCGGATGCGCGCGGGGGCGACGTCGGGTTTGCTATGCGCAGACATCGGTGGTCGGCGGAGGGGTCCGGCCGCGGGAGGGGGAGACGTGGATGCGGTGCTGACGCTCGAGGGTGAGGTCCGTGAGCTGATCCGCCGCTCTGGGCTGGACCCGGCGCGCGACGAGGGCGAGGTGCGCCGTCTGGTGCGCGAGGCTGTGGCCGACTATGACGAGCGTTCGATGCTCGGTGGGATGCCGGTGAT
>JBBQNZ010000120.1:0-13267 GCA_038330415.1 Actinomycetales bacterium
CCGGTCGCGGCGCTGGTCGCCGCGGGGGTGGCCATGGTCGCCGTGGCCGACCTGTCGCTGATGAGCAAGGCGGAGGTCGAGCGCATCTGGCTGCCCTTCCTGCCGTGGCTGCTGCTGTCGGTGGTCTGGCTGCCGCAGCGCTGGTGGCGGTGGGCCCTGCTGGCCCAAGGCGTGGCCGCGCTGCTGCTGCAGCACCTCGTGCGCACCGTCTGGTGAGTCGCGCCGCACCGCCGGCCGCGGTCGGCACCGTGCACGTCAGGGACGCAACGGCTCCGTGGCGAAGCGTGACAGGCCCACCTCGGGCCGCACCCGCGCGGTGAAGCCGAGCTCGGCCTGGGCCCGCCGTGGCGACGCCACCACGTGGCGCACGTCGCCGACGCGGTACTGCCCCGTGACGCGGGGCTCGCGCGGGGCGACCTGCCGGGTGCCACCGGCATCCGCCGCCGCCGACCCCGCAGCCACCGCTCGAGCGACGTCCGCGATGCCGATCGGGTGCCCCGAGCACACGTTGTAGGTGCGGTGCGACCCGTCGGGCCGGTCGCCCACGGCCAGCGCCGCCGCGACCGTGGCCGCGGCGACATCGTCGACGTGCACGAAGTCACGCACCTGGCCGCCGTCCTCGTATACGACTGGCGCCTCGCCACGCTCCAGCGACGACCGGAACATCGCTGCCACACCGGAGTACGGAGTGTCGCGCGGCATCCCGGGGCCGTACACGTTGTGGTACCTCAGTGAGATCGCGGCGCCTGGCGACTGGCGTGCCCACGCCGCCGAGTAGTGCTCCTGCGCCACCTTGCTCGCGGCGTACGAGCTGCGCGGGTCGAGGGGAGCCTCCTCGTCGACGAGCGCCCAGCCGAGCGCGGCACCGCACACCGGGCACGGGTTCTCGAACTCGCCCGCGTCGAGGGCCTCGCGCGTCCGGGGCCCCGGCGCCTGCTCGCCGTGCTCCGCGCACTCGTAGCGCCCCTCGCCGTAGACGACCATCGACGACGCCTGCACGAACCCCCGCACCCCGCGCGCGTGCAGGGCCGCCAGCACGGATGCCGTTCCGAGGTCGTTGTGCCCGGCGTAGAGCGGCAGGTCCGAGGCCGTGACCCCCGCGCCGACCATCGCCGCGAGGTGCACCACCACGTCGACACCGTCGAACAGGTGCCCCCACTGCTCGGCCCGGCGGGTGTCGAGCCGGTGGATGTCCTCGGGTGGCGTGCGGCGAGTCGCCTCGCCGTGAGCCTGCGGGAGCAGGAGGTCGACGGCCACGACCTCCACGTCGTGGCGTCGCAGCTCGGCTGCCGTGGCCGTTCCGATGAACCCGGCCGCGCCGGTGAGGAGGACTTGCATGTGGCCAGTGTCGGTCGGGCGCCCGGGGCGTGGGTCGCTGGGGGACAAGGCTTCAGACTCTCGTAAGAGTTGAGGCCGTGCGGGGTCCGCGTGTTCTCGTAGCGTCGCCGGCATGGACCAGGACAGCCCGACGGATTCGTCGTGAGCAGCGCCGCCGAGCCCGTCGACCTGCGCGTCGCACCGGCGCAGGTCTTCTCCGCGGCGCTGTCGGGCGAGGGCGCCGGGACGCGGCTCACTGCGGTCATCGAGGGGGTCACCCACGAGCGGGTGCTGCCCGTCGCTCGGTGGGTCGGGCGGGCCTCACGCGGCGACCGCTTCCTGCTCGACCGGTGTCGGGGCTCCGTCGTCGACCTCGGCTGCGGACCGGGAAGGCTCGCCGAGGAGCTGGCCCGCCGCGGCCACCGGGTCCTCGGGGTCGACACCTCCGAGGCCGCAGTGGCGAGCACGCGGCACCGCGGTGTGGCCGCGCTCCACCGTGACGTCCTCGAGCCGCTGCCTCGCGAGGGGCTCTGGGACACCGCGCTCCTGGCCGACGGCAACGTCGGTATCGGTGGCGACCCGGTCGCGCTGCTTCGCCGGGTCCGCCGCCTCCTGCGCGCCGACGGCCGGGTCGTGCTCGACCTCGCCCCACCCGGCACCGGGTTGCGCGTCCACCGCGTGCACCTGCACTCGGGAGGGCTGTCCTCGACGCCCTTCCCATGGGCCGAGCTCGGGCCCGACGCCCTCGAGCACGCATGCGCTCACGCCGACCTGCTGCTGTCGGACGTGGCGCGGCGAGGGAGCCGGTGGGTGGCCGTGCTCACCAGACGTGAGGTGGCGACGTGAGGCGGCGTGGCCGGCAGCCGGGCGCACTAGCCTTGCCGGAGGCGGGCCCGACGGCTCGGTTCCGAGGGTGCGAGGGAGCAGGCCGTGGCTGACGTGCTGGTCGTCGATGACGACGCCACGGTGCGCGAGGTGGTCGTGTCGTACCTGCGTGCGGGTGGCCACGACGTGCGCGAGGTCGCCGACGGCGAGGCCGCGCTGGCCGCGATGCGCCACAGCCGCGCCGACCTCGTCGTGCTCGACCTCATGCTGCCCGGCATCGACGGCATCGAGGTCTGCCGGAGGCTTCATGACGTCACCGACGTGCCGGTCATCATGCTCACGGCACTGGGTGCCGAGAGCGACCGGCTCGCCGGGCTGCGCACGGGGGCCGACGACTACGTGACCAAGCCGTTCAGCCCGCGCGAGCTGGCGCTGCGAGTCGACCTGGTGCTGCGGCGGGCCGGTCAGCGGTCGGCGAAGGGGGTGCGGGTCGTCGACGGTGACCTCGTGGTCGAGCCGCGCGAGCACATCGCGACCCTCGGGGGTGCTCCGCTGGCCCTCACCGTGCGCGAGTTCGACCTGCTGTACTTCCTCGTGGCCAACCCCCGAACGGCCTGGTCTCGTGACGAGCTGCTGCGCGAGGTGTGGGGCTGGTCGTTCGGAGACCAGTCGACCGTCACCGTGCACGTGCGCCGGCTGCGCGAGAAGGTCGAGGCAGACCCCACCCGGCCGCGGCGGCTCGTCACGGTCTGGGGCGTGGGCTATCGGTGGGAGCCGTCGTGAGCAGTGACGACGTGCACGTCGTGCTCATCGCCGCGGGCTGGTCGCTCGCGGTCGGGGTGCTCGGCGTGCTCGCGGGGTACCTCGTGCGCCGCGCGCGAGTCCGCTGGTCGGCCGGGCTCATCGCCCTCGTCGCGATCGGGGGCGTCGTCGCAGGGGTCGTGGGCACCGCTCGCGCCATGTTCCTGTCGGCCCACGACCTCACGGTCGTCGTGTGGGTCTGCCTGGTGTCGGGCCTGGTGTCAGGAGCCTTCGCGCTGCTCCTGGCTCGCACCCTCGCCGCCTCCGCCCGCCGGCTGGGCACGATGGCGGCGCAGGTGGGAGCCGGTCAGGTGGTCGACCCCACCGATGGTGACCCGCGAGAGCTTCGCGAGGTCGGCGCCGAGCTGGCCCGCAGCAGCAAACGGCTGCGCCTGGCGCGCGAGCGCGAACGTCGCCTCGAGCAGTCACGGCGCGAGCTGGTCGCCTGGGTCTCGCACGACCTGCGCACACCACTGGCCGGTCTGCGAGCCATGACCGAGAGCCTGGAGGACGGCCTCGCCGACGACCCGGCCCGCTACCACCGGCAGATGCTCAAGGAGGTCGACCGGATGACGTCGATGGTCGACGACCTCTTCGAGCTGTCGGGCATCCACGCCGGCGCGCTCAACCTCACCCTCCAGCTGATGGTGCTGCGCGACGTGGTGAGCGAGTCCCTCGCTGGAGCCCAGCCCGTCGCCGCGTCGCGCCGGGTGCAGGTCGGCGGCGACGTGCGCCCCGACCTGGAGGTGGTCGCCGACGCCGCGGCCCTCTCCCGGGTCGTTGGCAACCTCGTGATGAATGCCATCCGGCACACCCCCGCCGACGGTGTCGTGCTCGTTGAAGGCCACCGCGCCGGGGAGATGGTCGAGCTGTCGGTGACCGACGCGTGTGGAGGCATCGACCCCGACGACTTGGAGTCAGTCTTCGAGGTCGGTTGGCGCGGGGGCAACGGTGCCCGCACCCCCGGGCCGGATGCCGGCGCCGGCCTGGGGCTGGCCATCGTCAAGGGACTCGTCGAGGCCCACCGAGGCACGGTGGCCGTCACCAACCAGGGCAGCGGATGCCGGTTCGTCGTGCGTCTGCCGGCTTGACGGACGTCGTCATCGACTGTCCTCTCGTCGAGGTCGCGTCGGATCGACAGCACCCCCGGTCGCTAGACCACCTGGTGCGCCTTGCTGCCCGCGAGGGCGTAGAAGAACAGCGCGACGGGCCGGTAGATCGCGTGCGCGAACTTGGTGAACGGCAGCAGCAGCATGAGCTCCATGGCCACCGCCACGTGGAACAGGAAGACCCAGTAGCCCCACGCCGGAGCGGACGGCAGGTAGAGGGCGACCTCGATGACGAAGCCCGTGACGCCGGTGACGAGCAGAAGGATCAGCAGCAGCCAGTCGGATGCCTGCGAGTGCGTCGCCGCGCGGTTGTAGCGGGTGGCCCGGTTGAGCATGAACATGCTGACGCCGTAGATCAGCGACAGGCCGGCGATCGTCCCGATGAGACGCGAGGGGTACCAGAGCGGGATCGGCGTCCCGGTCTCCTTGACCCCGGTGAGGGCGAGCGCCCAGTCCAGGATGGTCGCAACCAGCAGTCCCAGGAAGCCCCAGATCGTCAGGGCGTGGATGAACCAGCGCCTGCGGTACCAGGGTTCAGTCGGCTGGTCGTCATTGCAGTCCTCGCGGTAGCGACGCTGGCCGAGCGACTCGACGGCCAGGGCGGACCAGGCGGCGGCGACCGACCGCTTCACCGAACCGTCCCGCGCGACGAGGGACTTCAGCGTGACGCCCTCTTTCCGCATGACACCGACGGCCATGGTGGCGACGCCGACGATCCCGGCGACCACCATCAGGGCCATCACCGCGATGCCCGTCCAGTGGATCAGCGGGTCGGGGATGAACTCGAACAGCGCCAGCGTCTGGCTGTCCTGCGGTCCGTGGGCAGAGTACATGAACAGGGCGAAGAACGCCGCGACCCCCACCGCGATCGCCGTCCCGGCGACGGGCCTGGTGTACAGGATGCGGGCCAGGCCCGTGCGGTCGTAGCTCGCGATCGCGTAGCGACGCGCGGTCGCCATGAACTCGCCCGGGTCAGCCTCGGTGGGGCAGGAGTCGGAGCACAGGCCGCAGTGGTAGCAGGTCCACAGCTCCTTGCTCGAGAGCAGCTCCTCCTTCATGCCCACCTGCGCGTAGCGGATGATGCGCCGCGGGAACGTGGCGTCGTTGTCGGCGAGCGGGCAGATGGCGGTGCAGTTGCCGCAGCTGAAGCAGGCTGACACGTCGACCGCACCGAACTTCTTCAGGTCGCCGAGCAGGTCGACATCCACGATGGTGCTCATGCGGGCTCCCCCTTGTCGAAGGCCTCGTACAGGAAGTACCCGTCGTCGTCGGGCTCGGGCAGCTCGACCACGTGGCCGAACCGGCGCATCCCCATCACCCAGAAGAGGACCTCGCGGGCCGGCTGGTCGATGCGTTCGGCGATGGCCGGCACCGTGAGCGGGCCGTCGGCCAGCGCCTGGAGGATCGGGCGCTGCATCAACGGTTCCTCGCGGACGATCTCGCGCGTCTCGCGCAGTGGGGTCGTCATGGGACCGGTACCTCCATCAGGCCGTCGATCATGGCTGTCATCTGGACGTCGGTGTAGCCCAGCAGGTCCAGCGCATCCACCGGGCAGAGGGGCACGCAGCCGCCGCATCCCTTGCAGACCGCGGCGCTGACCTCAGCGGTGTCACGTCGGTCGATCATCGTCATGGCGATCGCGTCGTACGGGCATCCGCTGAGGCACTCGCGGCAGCCCGTGCACGCGGACTGGTTCACGGTGGCGACGAGGGGGTCGAGCTCGGCAACACCCATCTTGAGGATGGCCAGGCTCTGGGTGACCGCGGAGAGTCCGGACGCCACGCACTCTGTCGCGGTCTTGGGGCCCTGGCACGCACCGGCGATCAGCACGCCGTCAACCACGGTCTCGACCGGCCGCAGCTTCGGGTGGATCTCGTTGTAGAAGCCGTCGTCGCCGACCGGCAGCTTGAGCAGACCGGTGAGGCCGTCGTTCGCGCGAGGGACCATGGCGGTCACCAGGACGAGCAGGTCCGTCGGGAGGGTGAGCTCCGCGCCACCGGTGAGGGCGTCGACGACGTTGACCCTGAGCCGGCCGTCGCCGGAGCTGTCCACCGTCGGCGGAGTGTCGTCCGGGTACCTGACGTAGACCGATCCGCGTTCTCGTGACTCGGTGTACATCAGCTCGTACTTGCCGTAGGTGCGGATGTCGCGGTTCAGGTGGTACTGGTGGATCGACGGGTCGAGGTCGGCCACCTGCAGTGAGGCGTGGACCGTTGCAGCGCAGCAGAACTTGGAGCAGTACTCGTTGCCGCCGGGCTGTCGACTGCCGACGCAGTACACGTAGGCGACCGTGCGCACCGGCTTCCCGTCGTAGACGAGCTTTCCGTGCGAACCGTCCACCAGGGTCTTGAACTCGGGAAGGGTGAGGACGCCTGGGATGCCGTAGCCGAACTCCCCAGCCGCCGGCTGGTAGCTGTCGAAGCCCGTGGCGATGATGATCGACCCGACGGTCGCAGTGATCGACTCGGGTGGGTCGGTGTTGACCCTGACCTCCGCCTCGTAGTTGCCGAAGCTGCCGGACTTGCCGACGAGCTCGGCGTTGGTGAACACCGTGATCGCGGGACGGCGAGCGACCTCCGCGGTGAGGTGGGCGATCTGTTCGCGACCGCTGCGGTCGTTCGGGAACATCGCACCGAACGTCGCCGACCAGCCTCCGACCTCGGGCTCGCGCTCGACGAGGTACACGTGCAGGCCGCCGTCGGCCAGGCCGATCGCTGCTCGGAGCCCGGCGATGCCCGCGCCCACGACCATCGTCGCAGGGGTGGTCTCCACGACGAGCGGGACCAGCGGGTCGGAGTTGCGCGTCTTCGCGATTCCGGCCCGGACCAGCGCGATGGCCTTGGCGGTGGCCCCTTCCGGGTCGTCGCCGTGCGCCCACGAGTCCTGCTCGCGGATGTTGACCTGGCTGTAGGCGTACGGGTTCAGGTCTGCCCGCTTCGAGACCCCCCGGAAGGTGATCTGGTGCAGCTTCGGGGAGCAGGACGCCACGACGAGTCCGTCGAGGCCCTGCTCCTTGATGTCGTTGATCATCTCGTGCTGGGTGCCGTCGGAGCAGGCGAACATCGTGGTCTCGGAGATCACGACGCCTTGCTCGTCCTTCAGTGCGTCCCGCACGGCCGTGACGTCGACGTAGTCGGAGATGTTGCCACCGCAGTGGCAGATGTAGACGCCGATGCGCCGCTCCTGCGTCATACCGGCACCACCTGCGAGATCTCCGCGTGGGTCAGGTGGGCTGCCACCTGAGCCACCGCCGCTCCTGCGTGCAGGATCGAGTCCACGATGTCCTTGGCGCCGGCGGCGGTACCGGCGACGAACACACCGGGGATGTCGGTCTGGCCGGGCTCGAGCTCCTCGTTGGGCTCGGCGACGTAGTAGTACTCGTCGAGGCCGAGCTTCTCACCGGAGAAGAGTCCCTCGACCTCGCGGTTCGGCTGGATGCCGACCGCCAGCACGACCAGGTCGTACTCGGCCTCGATGATCGCTCCGCCGTTCTCGATGTCCTCGTAGCGCAGGACCAGGTCGCCGTTCTCCTTCTCGGTGACCTTGGAGACGCGGCCCTTGATGTACGCGGCCCCCATGTCCTTGGCCTGCTCGTAGAACTCGTCGTAGCGCTTGCCCGCCGCGCGCATGTCCATGTAGTGCATGGTGACGTCGGCCAGTGGCAGGGAGCCCATGATGAGCTGGTTCTGCTTGATCGAGTACATGCAGCAGAGCTTCGAGCACAGCGGGTTGCCGACCTGCTTGTCGCGCGACCCGGTGCACGAGATGTACGCGATGCGGTCCGGCACCTTGCCGTCGCCGGGGCGCAGGATGGTGTTGAACGGCCTCGTCGGCGCGAGCAGCCGGTCCATCTGCATCCCGGTGATGACGTTGGCGTAGGTGCCGTAGCCGTACTCCGGCTTGAGGTCTGCGGCGAACAGCTTGTAGCCGGTCGACACGACGACGGCCTCGACCTCGACCTCGACCTCGATGTCCTTCATGTCCAGTGCGATGGCGTCCGCGGGGCACGCCTTCACGCATTCCTGGCACTCCGAGCAGATGCCGCAGTCCAGGCAGGCGCCGGACCCGGCCAGGGCCTCGGCCTCGGTCATCGGCGGCTCGAGCTCGGAGAAGTCATGGGGGTGCGGGCTGTGGACGGTGCCTGCCCGCACGGGCTCGTGACGGGTGTAGGCCTGCTGCCGCGCGAGGACGTCCTCGTGCGTGACGACCCCCAGCGGGTCGTCGAACAGCGGGAAGCCCTCGAGGGGGCGGTCGTGCAACCAGCGGTCGATCATGTACGCCGCGCGCCGGCCGTGGCCGATCGCGTTCGTGATGTCGGTGGCGCCCGCCTCGACGTCGCCGGCGGCGAACAGGAACGGGTGGTCGCTCTGCAGCGTGATCGGGTCGACCTTGATGCGATGGCCCTTGGCGTCGCCGGTGACGTGCTCGTAGGGCTCGTCGTCGGGCTCCATGCCAACGGCGGAGACCACGACCTCGCAGGCCAGCACGAACTCGCTGCCGGTGACGGGCTCGGGGCGGCGACGTCCGGAGGCGTCTGCCTGGCCGAGCCGCATCCGCTGGCACCGCAGACCGCTGACTGCCCCGTCCGCATCCTTGACGACCTCGATCGGAGCCACCAGGAAGTCGAAGACGACGCCTTCCATCTCGGCCTCGTTCACCTCGACCTGGTGCGCGGGCATCTCCTCGCGCCCGCGTCGGTAGGCGACCCGGGTCTGCGCGGACCCCAGGCGCCTGGCCGTGCGAGCGGCATCCATGGCGACGTTGCCGCCGCCGACGACGACGACCGTTGTGCCGGTCATGTCCGGGAGGTCGTCCTGGCTGACCCGCCGCAGGAAGGTCAGGCCGGTGTGCACGTTGTGCGCGTCCTCACCCGGAACACCCAGCCCCATCGGCCGCGGAGTGCCGGTGGCCACGAGGACCGCGTCGTAGCCCTGAGCCTTCAACGCCTCCAGGTCGCGGATCGGGTGGTTGGTCTCGATCTCGACGCCCAGGGCGGTCAGGTTGGAGATGTCCTGTTCGACGACCTCGTGGGGCAGCCGGTAGGCGGGGATCGCGTGGCGCAGGAACCCGCCGGGCTTGTCCGCTGCCTCGAAGATCCTGACGCGGTAGCCGGCGCGGGCCAGCTGCCAGGCGGCCGTGAGGCCCGCGGGCCCGGACCCGACGATGGCCACGCTCATCCCGTTCGGGTCGGCCACGGCGACGCCGGGGCCACTCTGCTCGGCGTAGTGCTTGTCCGCCGCGAACCTCTTGAGCCGACGGATCGGGATGGTCCCCTCGAGCACGGCCCTGGTGCACTCGGTCTCGCACGGTGCGTAGCAGGCGCGACCGAGCGTGCCCACCAGCGGGGTGGCCTCGAGGACGAGCTGGAACGCCTCCTCGTACTTCCCGCTCCTGATGAGCGACACGTACCCGTGCGCCTTGATGCCCGCGGGGCAGCTGTCGATGCACGGGGAGGTGCCGGCACGCTCGATGACGGCCTTCTTCGGCACGGCCTGCGGGAAGGCGATGTACGCAGCGTGCCGCGGGACGAGGTCCGCGTTGAACTGGTCGGGCACGGCGACCGTGCAGGCCATCTGGCAGTCGGAGCAGCCGGTGCAGGCGGCCCAGTCGATGAACGGCGCCTTCTCCTTGACGGTCGCGCGGAACGAGCCGCCCGGCTCCCGCCTGATCCCCTGGACCTCGCTGTACGTCATGGTGGTGATGTTGGGGTGGTTGATCGTCGAGGACATCTTCGGACCGGAGATGCAGCTCGCGCAGTCGAGCGTGGGAAAGACCTTGCTCAGCAGGATCATCCGGCCGCCGACGCTCGCCTCCTTCTCGACGAGCAGCACCTTGTAGCCCATGTCGCCCAGCTTGATCGACGACTCCATCCCGGCGATGCCGCTGCCGACCACCATGACGTCGTACTTCATGTCTCGCTCCGGTTTCCGATGAGGTCGTGGTCTCGCGTGGTCCTGCTACACGAACAGGTTGACGTTGGCCTCGTCGGCCTCGCCGAGGTAGCTGGCGACACCCGCGTACTCGACGCCGTCGATCAGCTCCTCGGCCTTGATGCCCATGACGTCCATCGACATCGTGCACGCGACGAACTTGATGCCCTGCTCCTGCGCCGACTCGATCAGCTCCTCGAGAGACATCACGTGCTGGGCAGTCATGGCGCTCTTGAACATGACTGGACCAGCACCGGCGAAGTTCATGTGCGACAGGCGCAGCTTTCCCGGCCCTCGCGGCATCATCGCCGCGAACGCCTTCTGCAGGAACGTCTTTCCCGTCACCTTCTGCTTCTGCGGCTTCCGAAGCGCGTTGAGCCCCCAGAAGGTGAAGAACATCGTGACGTCGTCGCCCATGGCGGCGGCCCCGTTGGCGATGATGAACGCGGCGAAGACGCGGTCGAAGTCCCCGCTGAAGACGATGAGCGTCTTCTTGCTAGTGTCCACTGTCAGCTTCTCTCTGGGCACGGTGGCCCGTTGGCAGACGTCACGTCCGTGGACGATGCGTCAGCCGTGATGTGGCTCTGCGATCGGGCCGAGCGCGACGAGCTGCGCCGAGAACTCCCGCATGTACTTCACGAAGGGCTCGGCACAGACGGAGCAGACTGCTGCCATCCGCAGCCGCTGCGGGTCGATCCCCTTCTCCCGCATGATGTCCTGCGCCTGTGCCGCGATCCGTGACGTGCGCGACGAGCAGTCGGGCAGGTAGGCGCACTCCTCACCGTCCGAGGCGATGAACACGCCGTCGATCCCTACTTCCAGCGCGTGGACGATCCAGCTCGGCTTGAGTCCGCTGCTGCACGGCACGGCGATGGTCGTCGCCGTCGCCGGGTAGTGCAGGTGTCGGCTCCCGGCCAGGTCGATCCCGGGGTCCGAGATGTTGTGCGTGGAGAAAACCAGGATCCGCGGCTTGAACCCCACCTCGGCGATGGTCGCGGTGGCCATCGCCCCTACTTCATCTTGCGCAGGAACAGACAGAGATAACCGGCGTCGTCGTAGGAGCCC
Source organism: Actinomycetales bacterium (assembly GCA_038330415.1). Taxonomy (GTDB): domain Bacteria; phylum Actinomycetota; class Actinomycetes; order Actinomycetales; family Dermatophilaceae; genus Fodinibacter. The sequence goes on from JBBQNZ010000120.1 coordinate 11,048, forward strand.
AGGTAGTCGTGCCCCATCTTCTTCGACCAGGCCGGGATGTCCTTGAGGGTCCCGGAGTCCGTGGCCTGGACCTCCATGACCCCGCCGACCATGACTCGGCCGATCGCCTTCTTCGCGGCGAGGATCGGGCCCGGGCAGGACGTGCCGCGGGCATCGACCACCAGGTCCGCGGTCAGTGCCTTCAGGTCGTCGATGGCGACGGTCATGGTCGCTCCTTCTCGTGATGTGGCGCAGTGAGCTGCGCCCTTGTTGGTGCACCGTGCAGCGGCCGCGCGGGACGCCTCACGCTGGAGAGGTGATGGGCGACGGCCTGGCCGGCGCCGCTGGCGGCGGGCTGGGCGGGTCGCTGGTGCATATCTCGAACGTACGCCTCACCAGGGTCGCAAAATCCTTCCAACTCAACGGAAGACGCCATATGTGGTGGCTGATCGATCACATCGGTAAGGCTATCCATACCCTTAGGGGTAGGGGTATACGAGTCATCACGACGCCTCTGGGAGACCACGGTCCCGGGGGGGAACGTCCTGCAGCCGCGTGTCGCTCCTGAGCCATCGGGCATCTATCTCGCTGCGCCCGCGCCTGCGCCTCGACGATCGAATCCACAGGCTCTCGAACGCCCGGGTTGCGGCACATGTCGTGGGTCGGTCGTGGTGCTCCCGGCATCTCCTCCGGGGCGGGACGGTCGTGCCCGTCACAACGACGCTGGCACACCCGACGAACCTCGTTGAGGAGCGCTCCCAACTGAGTGGTCCCGCCGGCAGAGTCGCTGTCTGCCAAGGGATCAGGCGCGATCCTGCCCCATCACCGGCGCGAGAACGCGATCACCGGGAGTGCCTCTGCTGCTCGACGGCGTGCCTCGTTGCTGCCGTCGTAGGGCCAGCCCAGCAGGCGGCTGAGGGCAAGCCGGAGGACGGGCGCGGCGAGGCGGTTCCGGCGCTCGTAGTCAGCAAGGACCGTGATCGCCTCCTCGGCGGGTGCCATGCGGAACGAGGCCGCGAACGACTCGCGGCCGATGCTGATCTCTGCCCGGCCGTTGGCCTGGATGTTGCGCAGCCAGTCGGAGCGGGGACCGAAGCCAGAGACCACCATGACCTCTCCGGTGTGCTGGTCCCGTAGGACCACCTCCAGCACGGTCCTGTGGGTCCGGCCGCTTCGCCGGCCCGTGTGGGTCAGCTGGAGGAACCGTTGTCCAAGGATCCATCCCCATCCATGCCGGTAGAGATGCCGGGGCAGCCGGAACACCGCGAGCAGCGGGCCGCTCAGGGCCGTGCGATGCGGTTGTCCTGGCATGGAAGCACCTCGATCTGCGCCGAGCGGGTCGCGAGTCGTGACTGCGTGCTCGCGATGTCTTCCCCCAATATGGCCCTGCGCGCGGCTCAGAGGAAGTCGGGACAGGGCAGTCCGAAACGTTCGCAGACGCCCTGGCGGTGCGACTTCGCGCTACTCTGCGAACCCGCCAGCGCAGCCCGAAGGGGGTCACGTGTTCTTCGACGACTGGGCCGGGCTACTGCGCGTTGTGGTCGTCGGTGCATGCGCATACCTGGCGCTCCTGGCGCTGCTTCGCGGATCCGGCAAGCGCACCCTCGCCAAGCTCAACGCCTTTGACTTCGTGGTCACCATTGCGCTGGGGTCCACCCTCGCCACGGTGCTGCTCTCCTCGGACGTCGCGCTGGTCGAGGGGCTGGCCGCCATGGCGCTCCTGGTCGGCATGCAGTTCCTCGTCGCCTGGCTGTCGGTCCGGAGCCCCGCCGTGGAAAGGCTCGTCAAGTCAGAACCGACACTCCTCTACCGTGACGGGTTCCTTCCTGGGCCGATGCGCAGGATGCGCGTGACGGAGGGCGAGATCCGTCAGGCCGCCCGCGCGGCGGGCAACGCCCGCCTGGAGGCGGTGGCAGCCGTCGTGCTCGAGACCGACGGTTCGCTGAGCGTTCTCGCCGAAGCGCCATGGTCGCTGGACCAAGGAGATGCCGGGGATCCGTCGAGGCCTGGCACATGAAGGCGACCCTGCGGAGCCTGACCCACCGCTTCTGGTTGGTGCCACTGCTGTTCGCCATCGGCGCTAGCCTGCTCGCGCTGGGCCTGACGGCGATCGACGAGTCGCTCGACACCTCGCTGCACCTACCGTTCCTGTTCTCCGGTGGGCCAGAGGGGGCGCGGGCCCTGCTGGCGGCGATCATCACCTCGATGATCTCGTTCACCGGCCTGGTCTTCTCGATCACC
>JBBQNZ010000121.1:0-13126 GCA_038330415.1 Actinomycetales bacterium
AGGACCTTGCCCCCAACCGCTCGTCCGTCGCGGTGCCACAAGAACGCGACGATGACCAGGAGCGGCACCACACCCCAGATCTTGGTCGCCGTCGCGATGCCCAGCAGGGCACCGGCGGACCACAGCTGCAACGCATGTGGGCGGCGCACCCCGACCGACAGGGCCAACGCCGCGGCCAGCAGCAGGTTGGAGATGGCTTCCAGGGTCAGCGAGGAGTCGGCGTAGGCGGCCGGGACGAACACGGCGTAGGTGATGCCGGCAGCCCACATCGCGGCCGTGCCCCGGTCCCGAACCAGCCACGCCACCAGCGCGGCCGTGACCCCGCCAGCCAGCATCACCGCGACCTTGCCGAGCACGAGTGCAACCGGATCCCCGAACGGCCCTGCGATGGCGGCGAACGGCGCCAGGGCCAGCACCACCCCGGGCGGGTGCAGCATCACCAGGTCGCGGTACGGCAGCTGCCCGTGCAGCAGCGACATCGACATCCCCAGGTACACCCCGTCGTCATACCTTCCCAAGCCGAGCCAGCCACCATGGACCAGCGTCGGCACCAGCCGGATCAGGACAGCCAGCACAGCAACACCGATCAGCACCCTGCTGCGGTCCGCCTTGGAGTCAGCGCGTCGAGAGTCGCCCGCCGTAGAGGCATCAGCCTCGAGCACCATCCCCACCCTCACGGCGTAAACGTACCGGGCACTTGAAGCCCTCCCCGGCACATCCGCTATGCGCCGTACCCGGTGAGGTGATCAGACCGACTACGCGTCCGGGTTGACTGCTTCCCGGCTGTGCACAACCCGACTCCCAGTGCCTGCTCCCACTGCTTCGAGTCGCCAGATCAACCGGCCGACTTGGTTGCGCAGCTCCAACCACTCGCTCTCGGGGTGAGTGGCGCCTGCGTCCTCCGCGCGGTGTGCCGCGAAGACGCTGAGATAGGCCTTCAACCCAGCCCCGAGCAGCATCAACTCTCGGTTGGAGAGCGAGATCGTGTGCTGGTCATCAAGCTCCATCCATCGACCCTACCGAGGTCCTTCCTGCCGATCCGCGGGAGTCACCGCAACGCACTGATCTGCCGCCGATCGTGCCAATGTGCGTGCGTCGGCTCACGACCTCAGAAGGCGCTCGCCGTCTTCGGTGGCGAACAGGCAGATGTTCGCCACGGTGCCCGCTTCCTCATCGCGGAGCCACGAGGCTGGGTCGTTGAACAGCGCGACGACCTCCGGTTCAGTGAGGGCAGGGTTTTCAGGTTCGAGGCGGTAGAACCACAGAAGCCCTTGTTGCGAGAGGGCTCCCGTGATGCGCTGCCCTTCCGCAACGATCCTTGCGTCTCGCTTGGCGACGTCCGGCTCCAAAGTCGCGCAGACCTCCCACAACATGCCCTCTTCGCCAGCGAGCAGCATGATCTGGCGGTCGACCTCGTCGAGATCCTTCCTTGCCTGCATGGAGTCAGTCTCGCGCAAGGTTCATCCGGTCATGCCGCGGAGAGGGAAGGCGGTCCTGCCGAATAGCGGCCGGTTGCGGGCTGCTAGGCGGTAGACACACAGTGACGCGAGCGACTCTCGTGGATCTGCGGTTGCTGCGGGTGGGAGCGGTCCTATCCCTACAGTGGTTGTGTGACTCAGGCCATGGAAGCCGCACAATCACCGTTGGCATTGCCGAGGCCCCGGCTTGTGCGCCGACGCCCTGTACTCGTGGCCATGCTCCTCCTGAGCTTCGCGGCCACTGCTGCGCTACTCGCCTGGTTCTTCGCCGCAGCGCCTCTCACCGGTGTCGAACCCAACGCCGAGTTCATCGACTGCGGCCCAGCGCTGATTGGGCGCCCCTCACCCTTGCCGGACCCGTCCTGCACGGACGCCTACGGGCAGGTCGTGCTCCTGAGCGTGGTCTTCGGGCTGGCGGGCGTCATGAGTCTCATCGGTGGCGTTTGGCTCCTGGTCCGCGCCTCTACCCGAAAGCTCCGTAACCGCTGACACACGCACATGCCGCGGATAGCGCTATAGACCGCGTTCGAGGTCTCGCAAGTGGATTAGCGCGCGCAGGTTGAGTTCTCGACGTGTGGTTGACCGTTCCAAGCCATCGACGATGACGGCGGCACCGAGCCAGCCCGCGCCGGCGTCGAGGGTGAGTTGCTGGCAGGCGATGGCTTGGCCGCCGGTTGCTGCCCAGTCGTCGACGAAGAGTACGCGGTCTCCTGGGCGTAGTTGCGCCTTTCGAATCGCCAGCTCCAGGTGCCGGTCTTGGTAGTCCGGCGGCGTCAGACGCGTCAGCCACTGGTCGACGTCCGCGCCGGGTCGTGCGCCCTCGCGCACCTCAGCAAAACCGATCCCCAGGCTGTTGGCGACCAAGGGCCCAAGCAAGGAGCCGTGCGCGACGACCCCCATAACCACGGTCGGTGCGGCGTCGGAGAACAGGCCGGCAAGTGCTGGGCCGATGGACTGCAGGATGGTCGGCTGGAGCCACCACAAGGCGTAGTCGGCGTAGTACGTGCGCTCCGCGGGCCAAACCGGCGGGTCCGATTGCCAGCGGAAGTGCGCGAACAACTGATCCCGCAGGTCCTTCACGGTCAGCAGTGTGACAGCCGCTCGGCAGCGCCTCGACGGAATTCCGACCGCGTCGCTGACAGCTCATCGCAGAGCGTTGACCGGATGGACCGATTACCGCACATGCCGCGGATAGTTGGCTAGGGTCCCGCCGATGCCGTAGCGGCATCCATGCTCGCGTAGCGTTCTGGCGTGGACCCCTTGGACGACCTGCGAGCAAAGATCGAGGCCTACGGCTGGGCGGTCCGGAACGTCTCCGACGCCGACCCCGCCAAATGCCTCTCGTACACCGTGGGACTGACCGCACACTGGCCAGCTGCTCGGCATTGACGAACTGGTCAGCCGCCATCGGCAGGCACACGTGTGGAAGGTGCGCGGCCAGAGCGCCCAGTACGGTGCCCGAGCCGGCGTGCGACACCACCGCCGCGCTGCGGGCGAGCACGAGGTTCTGCGGGAGGAACGGCGCCACGACGACGTTGTGGGCAACCGGCCCGAGGGTTTCCGGGTCAATGCTGGGGCCTGTTGTCGCGACCACGCTGCACGGCAGGTCGCGGACCGCCTCGAGGACCGTCGTCAGGGCCTGGCTCGAGCCGAACACGGTGCCGAAGGTGACGTAGAGAATCGGGCGGTCAGCGATGGCCAGGACCTCGGCGGGCAGGGATTCACCGGCGTAAGTGCTGCCAGGATCGGGACGCACCGCCACGACGTCGGTCCAGGGCGACGGCTCGTCGCCGCGCAGCGCCGCGGGCCAGGGATCCACGTAGAGGGACTCAAGGACGCTCTCGAACCGGTTCGGGGTACCGAGCTCGTCGACCGCGCCCTCGCAGATGTCCTTGATCAGCTGCAGGGTGTGTGGCAGATGCGGCCCGTAGCCATGCGCCACGCTCAGGGCTGAAGAGGCGGCGCCGACCTCCCAGCCCGCAAAGTCCGCGGACTCGTGCACCACGATGTCCGGGGCCCACCGGCCGGTCAGCGGCGCCAGCTCGCGGGCCCGCTGATACCCCGGCCACCCGAAGAGCGCGATCGCGTCGCTGCGCGACCGTTCCAAGTGACTCGCGTCAGCTGGCACCTGTAGTGACGCGCGGTGAGCGAAGACCTCGGCCATGCTCGGTCCGACCTGCCACAGGGTCAGAGCCCGTCGGGTCACCTCGTCCGCGAGATCCGGACCGGTGGCCACGATGACCTCGTGCCCTGCCCGGGTGGCCGCATCGATCAGCGGCAGCATGGGCAAAAAGTGCCCGAACAGTGGCGTGCTCGTGAACAACAGACGCATGGCGACCCCACAGTCAGAACGGCTCGATGCACCAACCATTGTGGCTCATCACCGGCGAGAGGCCCGTGGTCAGCCAGCCCGAGGCGCCCTGCCCGACAAAACGCACGCTCACGCCGTCATGACGGCGTCCGCTGGCGGCGATGTCGCAACACGACCCGCACGTCCGGACGAGTCGCGCGCCCGGTTGAGGTGGCGCGACGCGGCCGCTGCGTCCGGGCACACGAGGATGGGGGGCCCCGGCGGCCCGAGAACACGTCAGTGAGTCGGAGTTGACCTGTGGGGCCTGATGAGTGCCCGCGGCGGGTCAGCGATGAGGAGGGGGCGCGAAGGTGGCGGCGAACGTTGCGAGCTGGCCGCCGTCGGCTCGGCGGATCGCATACCTGATGACGGGGGCGAGGAGTTGCGCGGGACCGGTCATGACGCAGTCGGCCACCAAACTCACGCGGGTGGCAGGACCCTCAGTCACGCACTCATACGTGTAGTCGGCGGTCACTGCGCCTTGGACCGACCTCAGCGTGATGCTGCGACCCGGTTCGAGTGCGGCAACGGTTGCCCGGCGCTCCTTGCCTCGAGCGGTGAAGACCACAGTCGAGCCGGCGGCGATGGGGCCTTCTGCGCGCACCGCCTCGACACCGGGCATCCACCGATGCGCGGCGTCCCATTCGACCAGCCGCTCCCACACCGTGCCAACCGGGTAACCAACCGTGGTCGTTGTAGTGAATGCTGTGGTCATCTGGCGCTCCCGTCGATGGTCATCGCCTCAGGCTCCTACCGACACCACGGGCGGACATTGGACGAACTTCACCTCCTGTCGGGCACGAAACCGGCGGAGGCGGCAGCCTCCGCACGGCTGTAGGCCGCCCGTTGGGCGGCCGCGTACTCAGCAGGCGTCACGCCGGTGTGACGCTGGAAGTCGCGAATCAGATGCGACTGGTCGAACCACCCCAGCTCCCCGGCCAGGTCGGCCCAGGCCACCGTCTCGTGGACGTCGACGTGGTCAAGCAGCCGGCGCATCCGCAGGATGCGGGCGAGGGTACGCGGGCTCAGTCCCACCTGATCGGCGAACTGCCGATCGAGGTGTCCGTGACTGACGCCGAGCATGGCCGCGATGTCAGCCACCGGACGCGCTGGGTCCGCCGAGAGAGCCTCCACCGCCGCTTGGCACCGCTGGAACGCGACGCGGTCGAACGGCTGCGACGTGTGCATCGTGGCCTCGACAACGTCAAGGGCCTCGGCCGGGGAGCCACAGGAGGCAAGCGCCAGCCTCAGCGAGACGGCGCGGGGCCAGACCTCCGTCAGGTCCAGCACACGGCCCCGCAACGGGGCAGGCGCAATCCCGAAACTGGGTCGACATCCGACCGGGCTGGTCACGATCCCCACGCAGTAGGTCGCCCCCAGGGGCTGGTTGAGAACGGGTCGGTCGTGTGGACCGATGATGAAGCCCCTCTCGGCCGTGATCGACGACCCTCCGCCACTGGGGGTCAGTCGGATCGGGTCACCCAGAACGACGGCGGCGACCGTCGAGCCTGTAGGTGCGATGCGCTCACTGACCCCCGTGATGCGGCCGCGCGCGAACCAGATCAGCTCGACGAAACGGCCTGCCTCCCCTCCCACCTTACGTGTCACGTACTCGAACACCCCTGCAACGTATCCTTGAAGCCCGCTGCACGACAACGGACGCGGACACCTGATCTGGGGAACCGCCTGCCGTGAGCGCGCGGCGCTGAGACTGCCCGCAGCGCACCCTGCAGCAGCCCATGCCACTGCTGGGCGCGCCCCACTTACGGGTTCGACGAAGCCTCAGGCAGCAGCTCGTGCAGGCAGAGGATGTTCCCGTCGGGGTCTTCGAACCAGGCCGCCTTTTCCGAGCCGAGGACGCAGACGTGCTCCACCGTCTTCAGGCCGGGTAGGTCGTAGTCAGCGAAGGTCACTCCTCGCTGCCTGAGATCTGCAATCTCCGCAGCGATGTCGGAGACCTCGAAGGAGATCTCGGTGCGGCCCGTCGGGGTGGCCCTCGGATCAGGCATGAGTGCCAGGCTCGCCCCTCCGCCCAGGGCGAAGATCTCCTGTCCCTCGTTGTTGCGACCCAGGTAGCCCAGCCCGAGCCGGTCACGGTAGAACTCGACCGCGGGCGCAGCCTCCGACACCTGCAGAATCGTCGTCACGACGCTTCCTGTGAGCATGCCGACCTCCCGAATCGATCCGCCTCCAGCCAGCGTCCTCCATCACTGACACCCACACAAGGGACCGGCATCGGCCCAGCCGTCTAGCGGCGAAGAGGGGCATCACGTCGTTGGTCTGGCACCTGCGGCCGCCAGCCGCGCGTGGGCCAGCGCTGATGATCGGGGTGGTGGTGTCAAAATGTCCACGTGGCTTCGGACACTCGAATGGTGGCGTTGCGCTTCGGCAAGTTCGCGCGCGCAGACCGCATCTTCGCCCTTGAACGAATCGCCGGCGAAGAGCGCGGTGATGGCCGCCGCACTCGGGTCTGGATCGATGGAGTCGTCGATCCGCTGATCGCCTCAAGGACGGAGGGCACCAATCTTCGTGACATGGGGCAGGAGGCCGCCATTGTCGGGCCTGAGCTCGACGAGGCGTTGGACTTGGCTGCGCGGCTGGCAGCGGCAGCCGATGCGGGTCGGGTTGACCTGGGTGACCTTGGTCGTCGAGCGCGCCGGCTGCTGGCTTCGACTACCGATTCTGGTACCCAGTAGTCCCGCAGGACGACAGCGACGAGTCGTTACCGGCGCAGTGACGCAGCCGGGGGCATTGCGCGTCGTGCGAACGACCACGGCCGGGCGGTTCAGAAGGGCGGTGGTCCCACGATGGTCATGCTGCCGGTGGATTCGGCTGCCTTCTGGATGCGGGCGAAGTCGGCGGGCAGGGGCGGGTCGCCGGGGATCGCGGGCTCGCTGGCGGTGCGGTAGAAGTCCTCCCCACCCCCGGGCGTGTGCAGGCACAGCATGCGCGCGCCCTCCGTGTGGGCCAGGAAGGCGTGCGGCACTGCGCGTGGGATGACCGCGACCCCGCCGGCGCGCAGCTCGTGCTCGATGCCGTCGATGTGGAGCACCATGCACCCGTCGAGCAGGTAGAAGGTCTCGTCGGTGGGGTGGGTGTGCAGCGGGGTGCTCTTGCCTGGGGCGACGGTGTCCTCGAACAGCAGGAATCCGTCGCCGACTTCGTTCTCGTGGACTAGCCACGTGTGGAGGCCACCGCCGTAGAACCACCGGCGTTCGGTCTCGTCGGTGTTGCGCACGAGAGGGGTTGTGGTTGTCGGCAAGGTTGGTCCTCCGGATCTTCATGGGACTAAAGTCCCATGAAGAAACTACGATACCGTGAAGGGGATGTCAACGGCCTACGAGCAGACCGGAAGAGCCCGTCAGAAGCAGCGCACCCGGGTGGCGCTGGTGGCCGCTGCACGGGATCTGGTGGCTCTGGGAGGCCGGCCACCCACGGTGGGCGAGGCCGCGGAGGCAGCATCGGTGTCGCGCACGACGGCTTACCGCTACTTTCCGACCCAGAAGTCGCTGTTGCTGGCCGCCCATCCCGAGGTGGTCGCGACGTCGATGCTTCCCGACGATGTGGGTGACGATCCTGAGGAGCGTGTTGTGGCGGCGGTCCGGGGGTTCATGGCGATGGTGGTGGACACCGAGCCCCAGCAGCGCACGATGCTGCGGCTCTCGCTCGAGTCCGACACGGAGTCCGCTCAGCTCCCGTTGCGCCAGGGACGGGCGATCGGTTGGTTCACCGAGGCGCTCGAGCCGATGGCCGACCAGCTCGGCGCCGATGGCGTACGCCGGCTGGCGATCGCGGTCCGCGCCGTCAGCGGGATCGAGTCGCTGGTGTGGCTCACCGACATTGCCGGACTGACCCGCGAGCAGGCCGTCGAGCAGATGGTGTGGTCAGCCGGCGCGCTGGTTCGGCGTGCGGCCCAAGTGCCCTGAGGGCCAACCGCGGCGAGGTGACGCGCCTTCTGTCGGCGTCGCCTTGAGCGAATGGTGCCCGGCGGGATGGCTGGACCCCGGTGATGCCGTCGGTACCGGTTCCCGACCGGTGGAGTTTTTGTGGCTCTCCCGGCATGGATGTGGGTCGGATCGGCGCTTGTGTGCATGAGACGTCCTGGCGCGCAGCGGGATCGTGGTGAGGGCTCGTCGTTGGGAGACGCGCACGGGCGCTGACCTAGGTTTGGCGGTTCTCACGCCAGCCAAACGAAGGGTCACCCGTGCGCGTCACGACTGCATTCAACCGTCTGCTGAGCCTTTCTGGCGTGTCGGTCACGAAGGTGACGTTCGAGGCCGGTGCGGTGGTCGTTGACGTGGCGCTGAGGCGGCGCCGGCTGTGCTGCCCGCGGTGTGCGTTCAGCACCGCGGCCTGTTACGACACCCGGCCGGTGTTCTCGAGCTGGCGGCACACCGACATGGGCAGCTGGAAGGTACTGGTGCGGGCCGGGTTGCGCCGGCTGCGCTGCCCCATCCATGGGGTCCGGGTCGAGCAGGTGCCGTTCGCCCGGCACCGCTCGGGGTTCAGCCGCGACTTCGAGGACCTGGTCGCGTTCCTGGCGACCAAGACCGACAAGACGACCATCACCCGGCTGTCTCGGGTGGACTGGGACAGCGTGGGAAGGATCTGTGAACGCGTCGTCGCCGACGGGCTGGACCCCGGGCGCCTCGACGGGCTGGTCAACATCGGGGTCGACGAGGTGAGCTGGCGCAAGCACCACCGGTATCTGACGCTGGTCACCGACCACGCAGGCAAGAAGATCGTGTGGGGCGCCCAGGGCAAGGACACCGCCACCCTCGACGCGTTCTTCGACGAGCTCGGCCAGGACAGATCTGCTGCGCTGCAGGCGGTCAGCATGGACATGGGCGCGGCGTTCCTGAAGAGCGCCCGGGCAGAAGGGCACGCCCCGCAGGCCGTGATCTGCATCGACCCGTTCCACGCGGTTGCCCTGGTCACCACGGCTCTGGACGTGGTGCGCCGGGCGACCTGGAACCAGCTGCGCCAGCTCCCGGACCAAGCCGCGGCGAAGAAGTTCAAAGGCGCCCGCTGGTCGCTGCTCAAACGACCAGAGAACCTCACCGACGACCAGGCCGCGACGCTACGCCAGCTCCGTCGTCGCGGCGGGGACCTGTGGCGCGCCTACAGCCTCAAAGAGGCGTTCCGCGCGATCTTCGCTGGCGACCTCGACCCCGACCAGACCGCCGAGCTCATCGACCGGTGGTGCTCCAAGGCCAGCCGCTCCCGGCTCCCCCCGTTCGTCAAGGTCGCCAAGACCATCCGCAAGTTCCGCGACGGGATCCTCGCCGCCATCGAACTCCAGATCAACAACGCCCGGGCCGAGGGACTGAACAACCACGTTCGGCTGATCATCCGGCGCGCCTACGGCTTCCACTCACCGACCGCGGCACTGGCCCTGGTAATGCTGTCCTGCGGACCCATCGAACTCCTACTCCCTCACGAACGAGGCTCAACCTGATCCACACTCATGCCGGGAGAGCCGTATTTCCCTCGTGGGTTCGCGCTAGCGCCGCGATCGGCGTTGCCTGACATTTCGCAGAGGGGGCCCACAGAGCCGAGGTGGTTGGTGGATACCCGCCTGTTGCACATCGTTGCCACTCCCAGGGGCCTGGGTTCCAACACCGGGCGGGTCTCGAGTGTGTTGCTCGAGGAGCTTCACGACCGGTACGACGACCTGACCGTGACAACGCTCGACCTGTTCAGTGCAGACCTGCCGGCGGTGGCCGGCGTCAACATCAAGTCGAAGTACGCGCTGATGACCGGCCAACAGCTCGACGAGGAGGCGCGCGACTCGTGGGGCGAGATCGAGAAGACGATCGAGCAGTTCTTGGACGCGGATCTCTATCTGCTGACGGTGCCGATGTGGAACTTCAGCATCCCCTATGCACTGAAGTACTACATCGACGCGATCGTGCAACCGGGTTACCTGTTCAGGTACGACGAGTTCGGCCAGCCGCACGGGATGGTTCAGAACAGACGGATGGTGTGCGTGACCTCGCGTGGTGCCGACTACTCGCAACCTCCCTTGGCGACACTGGATTTCGTTGAGGCCTACCTTCGGACCATCTTCGGGTTCGTGGGCCTGACCGACCTCAAGTTCTTCAACGTCCAGCCGATGGACATCTCCATGGAAGCCCGTAGGGCCGCCTTCCGGTCGGCGATCACTGACGTTCGCTCATGGGTGTCCGCGGGCGCGTGGGACGGCACGTCCTCTGAGGTGGCGACGGCTCTACCCGCAGATGTGAAGCCGCAGGTCATCGTCAAGTAGCGCAGGCGCAAGCGTCACAGCAGTGGTTGTGCGCATGGAACCGTTGCGCGGAGGCGGGACCACCTCACGGAGATTGCGGACCGTGTCGAGCGCGTGCACGAGCGAGTTGCCGTCAGCAGGATGGGACGTGGAGCAGGCCCGTCACGGGGCCGAGCCGTGGCTTCCCAGCTGACGGCGAAGTCCGGATCGGGTGGTCCGCCGATGCAGATGGCGATGCCTCCGGGTCGCAGAACTCGCAGCGGACCGAGGCCGAGGACGAGATCCGGGCCCCGATCGGACGACCGCTCACACGAACCTCAGGCGCTGGAAACCGGCTGAGGGATGGGCTTGCCGAGGGTCGGTCGCGGACCCGGAAGTAACTCACTACGTTGGGTCGACGCCATGGTGGCGTTGTCGAGGAGGAGCAACCTATGTCGTTGTCACTGGGCGAGCAGCTCAAGCGGCGCAAGCCGATCGTCTTCCGGCAGCACCACCACGAGGGTGAGGAGCTGGCGCGAAACCTCACGACGTTCCAGCTGATGATGTTCGGGGTCGGCGCCACCGTCGGCACCGGCATCTTCTTCGTGCTCAGTGAGTCGGTGCCGGAGGCTGGGCCCGCGGTCATCGTCAGCTTCCTCATCGCCGGGCTCGCGGCGGGGCTGTCGGCGCTGTGCTACGCCGAGCTGGCCAGCGCGATCCCGGTGAGCGGGTCGACGTACTCCTACGCCTACCACTCGATGGGCGAGCTCGTCGCGGTGATCATCGCCGGGTGCGTGCTGCTGGAGTACGGGGTGGCGACGGCGGCGGTCGCGGTCGGGTGGAGCGGCTACTTCAACGAGCTGCTCGACGCCACCGTCGGCTTCCAGATCCCGCAGGCGCTGTCGGCGTCGTTCATCCCGGGCACCGACGGGGAGGCCACGGGTGGCCTGATCAACCTCCCAGCGGTCGTGCTCGTGTTCCTGTGCATGTTCCTCCTCCTGCGGGGAGCCACCGAGTCGGCCCGCGTCAACGCGGTCATGGTGCTCATCAAGCTCGGGGTCCTCGTGCTCTTCGTCGTCATCGGCCTGAGCGCGTGGAACGGCTCGCACTTCGACAACTTCTTCGGGGCTGGGATCGGCGGGGTCACCGCAGCGGCCGGCACGATCTTCTTCTCCTTCATCGGGCTGGATGCCGTGGCCACCGCGGGCGAGGAGGTCAAGGATCCCCAGCGGTCCCTGCCGCGGGCGATCATCGGCGCGCTGATCATCGTCACGACGGTGTACGTCCTCGTCGCCCTGGCGGGCATCGCCGCCAAGGAGGCCGGCTGGTTCAGCACCGAGGAGGCGGAAAGCGCGGGGCTGTCCCAGATCCTCAACGACGTCACCGGTTCGACGATCTGGGGCACCGTCCTGGCCGGCGGCGCCGTGATCTCGATCTTCTCGGTCACGCTCGTGACGCTGTACGGCCAGACCCGCATCCTGTTCGCGATCGGCCGTGACGGGATGGTCTCGAAGCGGTTCACCAGGGTCAACCCGAAGACCCTCACGCCGACGTTCAACACCGTCGTCGTGGCAGTCGTCGTCGCGCTGATCGCCGGCCTGGTGCCCTCGGACTTCCTGTGGGACACGGTGTCGATCGGCACCCTCTTCGCGTTCTCGGTCGTCGCCATCGGTGTCCTGGTCCTCCGCCGCACCCACGCGGACCTGGAGCGGCCGTTCCGCATCCCCGGCTACCCGGTGACCCCGGTCCTCACCGTCCTCGCCTGCGTGTGGATCCTCATCAAGCTGCCGGCCATCACGTGGGCGATCTTCGCGGTCTGGCTGGCCATCGTGATCGCGTTCTACGCCGTCTACGGGCGACGCAACGCCACACTCAACACCTACACCGACCCGGAGGAGATCGCCGAGCCGCGAGGGGAAGAGGACAAGTGACCATCCTGCTCGGATTCAGCCCGCACCAGGACGACACCGGCTCCCTCGAGCTCGCCTGCCAGCTCGCCCGCTCCGACCACGACTCGGTGCACGCGGTCACCGTGGTGCCCCGGGCCTGGCCCACCGCCGTCGCCGGGGACACCGACCGCGACTTCCGCCTCTGGGCGGAGGGCGAGGGCGAGCAGTGCGCGGCGATGGCGCGCGAGCTGCTCCAGGAGCACGCCGACGTGCCGAGCGAGGCGTCGTGGTGCTCGGGCCGCTCGGTGCCCCAGACGCTGCTCGACCGGGCGGCCGAGCTCGAGGCGTCGCTCATCGTCGTCGGCTCCGGCGACGAGGGGCCGCACGGGCGGATCTTCCTCACCTCCAAGACCGACCGTCTGCTGCACTCCTCCGACGTGCCGGTCGCCGTGGCACCGCAGGGGTACTGGGCGGGGCCGACGGCTCGCGTCGACCGGGCCACCCTGGGGTTCCGCGGCGACGACGCCACGTGGTCCCTGCTGGACCGGGCCGCCGGAATCTGCAGCCGCGTCGACGCCTCGCTTCGCCTGGTGACCTACGCGGTCAGGGGTCGCACGATGCGCCCGAGCCTGGTCAGCGGCTCGGAGGAGATGGTCCACACGCAGTGGGTGCGTCAGGCCGCGGCCGAGCAGGCGGCGGCCGTCGAGCACCTGCACTTCTTGGGGTTCGCCGACGACCGCGTGTCGAGCGTCGTCGCGGTCGGGACCTCGTGGGGCGGGGCCATGGACCGGCTCGAGTGGAACCGGCACGACGTGCTCGTCGTCGGGTCGTCCTCGTCCTCGAACCTGCTCTCGAGGGTCTTCCTCGGGTCCAGCGCGGCGAAGATCGTGCGCAGCTCTCCCGTTCCGGTCATCGTCGTCCCCTGAGCTGGGAGCAGACGCAGGAAACGCAGCTGAGCTGCGAGCTGCAGTATCTGAACCTTCGGAGCCGGATGCAACACGAGAACCGGAGGTACACGGCGGTCAGCAGCATCAAGAAGACCAGTCGCGACACCGTGATGCACACCATCTCCGCGTGCGCCGAGCCGCTACCTGACGCCGCGTGGCGATGCCATCGCCTCCCGGCGCGTCGGTCAGGTCGGGCGTCGGTCAGGTCGGGCGTCGGCCAGGTCGGGCGTCCGACA
>JBBQNZ010000122.1:0-12966 GCA_038330415.1 Actinomycetales bacterium
CACCACGTATCGTTGCCACCGAACAGGTGCCTTTCTGGCCCGGGATCATGGAGTCGTCGCAAACCCCATCCTCCCAAGTCAGAGGGCACCTTTTCACTTACCGACACACGCCCCGCCAGCCGCTAATCGCGGATCTGGGTCAGAGGTCCTCGGCGGTCTTGAGCTTGGTGGTATCCCACTGGCAACGATGATCAGCTCGCGTACGGGGTTGCCCGTGGTCTTCATCCGCAAGCAGGCAGCACTGACCAAGAACGACCTTGACGTGGCTCGCGCTGCGGCGAGCTGACCTCGCAGGCTCCCTGAGGCAGGCCCCTCATGCCGCAGACCTGGCCGGTGGCAGGGACATGCGGTGACCGGCGCTGTGGTCGGTCGTGGCCTGCGCCCTTGACGCCGCGCCACCGTCGGGCAGACTTCCCGCATGCCATCGCGTCCCTGGCGCAGCACGTTCAGCACCGTCACTCCGGGGGGGTGCGGGTGGGCCGGGGACGGAGTCCTCGTGACCCAGCAGCCGGAATGGGTCGAGTTCGGCGCGGTGGTCGAGGCGCTCCCGTGGGGTCGGAACGTCTACACCGTTCTCCGCGTGGAGGACTCTCTCGTGCGGCCACCCCGCCGGCAGCGCACCGCAGCCCTGATTCGCTCCCTGCTGCCGGTGACCAGCCACCTCGACGGTCGCGGCAGTGGGCTCTCGTGCCAACCGCCGCGCACGCCTGGCGACCTGCTCCGGTGACCAGCTGACCTACCCCGGCTCCTAGACTCGGGCGGTGACCCGTCCCGTGCTGCGCCAGGTGCACAACATCGGGAAGCGGCGAGCGTGGGTCATCTGGCTGGTGGGGCTGTCGGTCTACGTGCTGGCCGTGTTCCACCGCACCTCGCTCGGGGTCGCCGGGCTGCTCGCCGCCGACCGGTTCCACATCAGCGCCGCCCAGCTCGCGACGTTCACCGTCGTCCAGCTCGCCGTCTACGCCGCGATGCAGATCCCGGTGGGGGTGCTGCTCGACCGGTTCGGCTCCAAGCGGCTCATGCTCACCGGCCTCACCCTGATGACGGTGGGGCAGTTCTGGTTCGCGTTCGCCGGGACGTTCCCCGTCGGCATCGCGGCGCGCGTGCTGCTCGGCGCCGGCGACGCGATGGTGTTCACCTCCCTGCTGCGCTTGGTGGCGGTGTGGTTCCGGGTCAAGCAGGCGCCGTTCGTCACCCAGCTGACTGGCATGGTCGGGCAGGTCGGGGCGATCGCGGCGGCGGCGCCCCTGGCCTTGGCCCTGGCCACCTGGGGCTGGACGAGGTCGTTCGCGACGGCCGCCTCCATCGGCATCGTGCTCGGGGTGCTGCTGCTCCTGCTCGTCAAGGACTCGCCCTACCGCGGTGAGGCGGTCGAGAAGATCAAGGTCCGGGCGCTGGCGCGCACGCTGGGCGAGGTGTGGGGCAACCCCGGCACCCAGCTCGGCCTCTGGGTGCACTTCACCGCGCAGTTCGGGGCCACCGTGTTCACGATGCTGTGGGGTTACCCGTTCCTGGTCAGTGGCGAGGGGCTGTCGCCCCAGGCGGCGTCGTGGCTGCTGGTCGTCATGACGCTGACCGCGATGGCCGCCGGGCCGCTCGTGGCCGCCTTCACCGCCCGGGTGCCCTACCGGCGCTCGCAGCTGGTGCTCGGCATCGTGCTGGCCATCGTCGCGGTCTGGGCGGTCGTGCTGCTCTGGCCCGGGCCGGCACCGCTGTGGCTCCTGGTGCTGCTCGTGGTCGTCACGGCGATGGGCGGTCCGGGCTCGATGGTCGGCTTCGACCTGGCCCGTACCTTCCACCCGTCGGACCGCCTGGGGCGCGCGACCGGGGTGGTCAACATCGGCGGCTTCACGGCATCCCTGGTCACCATCGCCCTGATCGGGGTGGTGCTCGACCAGCTGGCGCCCGGTGGACAGCAGGACTACACGCTCGACGACTTCCGCCTCGCGATGTCCGTGCAGTTCTTCTTCTGGGGCGTCGGCATCGTGCAGCTGGTGCGCTACCGCCGCAAGAGCCTGCGGCACATCGAGGGGGTGCACCCCGACGCGCTCGACGCCCTGCGCCGCGGTGACACCCTGCTGCCGGGCATCTCGCGCGACCCGGACGCCTGACCGGCGCGAACCTTCGACGACACCGGGTGTTCTCGACGATGTCGCGTGTCGGTCACACCGGCGCGGGGTCGGCTCCCGGAGAATCGGGCACGACCGGGCCACGTATGAGTTGGCCCGGTCGTCACGTGCCGGGCGTCAGCCGCTGACCCGGTAGTTCGCGCTCGGGTTCGCGCAGTACGCGAAGGGACCGCCGCCGCGGGCGTGGTACTGGAACAGCGCGGTGTCGACGCGCAGCAGCAGCAGCTGGCCGTCGACCTGGACCTGGGTGTAGGCCATCCCCTCCTGCGGGCAGCCGAGCGACCCGTCGTTCCAGGTGACCGGCTTCCACGCGGCGACGACCACCCGTGCCGGGTCGACCCCCTGGCGCTGCGCGAGGTCGGCGATGGCCGCGGCCACGGTCGGGCGGGTGAGCAGGTCGTCGGGGAGCGACGCGCTGTCGCCGGGCGAGGGCGTGGCAGATGCCGTGCCGCCGGTGCCCGCGCCCGACGGGGGCGGCGTGCTCGCGGTGGGCTCCGCCGTGCCGCTACCGGGGCCGTCGCTCGACTGCGCGCACCCCCCGGCCGTCAGCACGACGACCAGCACGACGGCGAGGCTGAACGGGGTGCGCATCACCGTCACCGGAACACGTGCCGGCTGATCACGAGGCGCTGGATCTGGTTGGTGCCCTCGAAGATCTGGGTCACCTTCGCCTCGCGCATGAACCGCTCCGCCGGGAAGTCCTGGGTGTACCCGGCCCCGCCGAGCACCTGCACGGCATCCGTCGTGACCTTCATGGCGGCGTCGGTGGCGACCAGCTTGGCCACCGCGGCCTCCTTCGAGAACGCGCGACCGGCATCCTTGAGCCGCGCCGCGTGCAGGTAGGTCGCGCGGGCGCTCGTCACCGCCGCCTCCATGTCGGCGACGAGGAACGCGAGTCCCTGGTTGGCCGCGATCGGCCGGCCGAACTGCTGACGGTCCTTCGCGTACGACGTGGCCAGGTCGAGCGCCGACTGCGCCAGACCCGTTGCCGCAGCTGCGATCCCGAGCCGGCCGGCATCCAGTGCGGACAGCGCGATGGCCATGCCCTGACCCTCGGCGCCGATCCGCCGGGACGCCTCGACCGGCACGTCGTCGTAGATCACCTCGCGCACGGTGTCGCAGTGCAGCCCCATCTTCTTCTCGGGGGCGCCGAACGACAGCCCGCCGGCGTCGGCGGGAACGACGATGCAGGACAGCCCGCGTCCGCCCTCGTCGGACGTGCGCACGAAGGTCGTGTAGTAGTCGGCGTGCCCCGCGTGGCTGATCCAGGCCTTGCGGCCGCGCAGCCGGTATGCCGTGGGCTCGCCGTCGGCCCCGCCCTCACCGACGGCACGGGTCGTCATCGAGCCGACGTCGGAGCCGGACTGCGGCTCGGACAGGCAGTAGGCCCCGAGCTGCTCGCCCGAGAGCATGCCGGGCAGCAGGTCGGCCTGCTGCTGCGGCGTGCCGAAGGTCGTGACCGGGTAGGCCGTCAGCGAGTGCACCGACACTCCCACGGCCACGCTCATCCAGGCCGACGCGATCTCCTCCACCACCTGCAGGTAGACCTCGTAGGGCTGGCCGTAGCCGCCGAACTCCTCGGGGTGCGGCAGCGAGAGCAGCCCCGCGGCCCCCAGGGTTCGGAAGACCTCCGTGGGGAAGGACTCGTCGGTCGCGGCCGCGCGCTCCGCGGCATCGACCTTCGGCCGCAGCTCCTTGTCGCAGATCTCGCGGGTCAGGTCGATGAGGTCTTGTCCCTCTTCGGTCGGCATCAGCCTCGTTGCTGGCATGGGTCGAGGGTAGGAGACGCCCGAGCGTGCGGCCAACCGGTGCCGTTGAGGGGGTACACGTGCAGGGTCGTAGTACCTCCGGACCGCGCACCCGGCCAGAGGGACACTGGGCACGGCCGCCGTGGCTCCATAACGTTCAGTCATGCCACGCGAGTCGACCACCGGGAGCGCCATCGCCGTCGCACCCCGGCGACTCGTTCGGTTCGAGCATCGCTCCTTCTCCGACGTGGTCGTCACGGGCTACCCGGGCACTACGGGAGTGGCCGTCCACTCCGCGATGACCGGCCTGTGGGCCTCCCGGCTGGGCCGCGGTCGCCGCGGGCGGCCGGGGATGCCGGAGCCGCTCAGGTTCGTCGTGCGCACGGGCGAGCTCACGATCGCGTGGGTGCCGGGAACAGCACTGGCTGACCCGAGCAGCCCGGGCGCCCCAAGCTCCCGCTCCGTGGAGGTCGGCACCCTGCTAGCCGACCTCCACGGAAGCGGGGTCGTCGTCGACCGGGTGCACGATCGGCCCACGCTGGCCCGGGCGGTGCGCCGCCAGGTCGCCGACGTCGCCGCCGACCCGACCACCCTGGGCCCCGTGCTCGACGCGTTCCTCGAGGCGGCGCAGGCGATCGACCGGGTCTGGCTGCACGATGACGCCCCCCGTCGACACGTGCTCGGCCACGGCCATTTCACGCCCCGCACCGTGCTGGCCAACCACCGGGGCCTGGTGCTCCTCGACTTCGACCACCTCCAGATGGCCGAGCTGGAGCGCGACCTCGCCCTCTGGGCCGCCTGGGTCTGGGTCGACGCCGGCGCCCGCGACCTGCCCGACACCGCCGCCCTGCTCGGTGACCTCGTCAGCGGGTATGCCGCGACGGCCCGGCGGGTGCCCGCCGACCGTGCGGCGCTGGAGGTGCACCTCGCGGTGGCCCTCGTGGGCGTCGCGCACGGGTGGCCGAGCCTGCGCCGCGACCACTTCGGCCGCATCCGGGTGCTGCGTGCCGCCACGGTGCTCGCGGAGCGACACCTGGAGCGCGAGGCGGCTCGGGCGCTGTAACGGGCCGGGCCCGGTGCTCAGCCCTCGGGCAGCGCCTGGTGGTCGGGCTCTCCCTCGGGGTCGCGGAAGTGCTCGAGCTGAGGTCGCTTGGCGCTCACCGTGTCACCCGACGAGCGGCCCTGCAGCCGTCGCTGCACCCACGGCCCGGCATACGTGCGGGCCCACGCGGCGTGCCCGCGCAGCTGCTCGGCGCGGGTTCCCCGGTCGGCCGGCGGCAGGGGGGTGGTCCAGTCGGCCAGGTCGGTGCGGTGCCCGAGGGCGGTGACCGCGGCCAGGGCGACCCGGCGATGGCCCTCGGTCGTGAGGTGGATGCGGTCCTCGCCCCACATCCGCCAGTCGCGCAGCGCGGCCATGCCCCACAGGTTGAGCACGAAGCAGCCGTGCCGCTGCGCGATGGTGAACAGGTTGGCGGTGTGCACCGCGTGCCGGCCCCGCAACGGCTTGAACAGCCCGGCGTCACGAGTGTCGGTGGGCGTCGCGAGCAGCACGTCGGCACCGGTGTGGCGCAGGCGCACCACGGCATCCTCGAGCCGGGTGGCGAGGGCGTCGAGGTCGACCTGCGGGCGCAGCAGGTCGTTGCCGCCACCCACCAACGACACCAGGTCGGGCTGCAGGGTCAGGGCGCTGTCGAGCTGTGGGCCCACGACGTCACCGAGCTTGCGCCCGCGCACGGCGAGGTTGGCGTAGCCGAAGGGCAGGTGCTCGTGCTCGGCGATGGCGTCGAGGTGGTGGGCGAGGCGGTCGGCCCAGCCGACGTAGGCGTCCGGGCGGGTGGGGTCGGGGTCCGACATCCCCTCGGTGAACGAGTCGCCGATTGCGACGTAGCGGGTCCACACGCGCCGGGCGGCGGCAACGGTCACGGGATCGTCCAGTCGACCGGCGGGGCGCCCTGGCCGGCCAGCAGCTCGTTGGCGCGGCTGAACGGCCGCGACCCGAAGAAGCCGGCGTGCGCCGACAGCGGGCTCGGGTGCGGCGACTCGATGCAGGCGACGCCGGGCAGGTGCGGCACCAGGCCGCGCGCGTCCCGGCCCCACAGGATGGCGACCAGCGGCCCGCCGCGCTCGACGAGGGCCTCGATGGCGCGCGCCGTCACGTGTTCCCAGCCGCGCCCGCGGTGGCTGGCCGGCTTGCCGGGGCTCACGGTGAGCACCCGGTTGAGCAGCAGCACGCCCTGGTCGGCCCACGGGGTGAGGTCGCCGGTGCTCGGTGTCGGCAGGCCGAGGTCGGTCTCGAGCTCGCGGTAGATGTTGACCAGGCTCTTCGGCACCGGCCGCACGTCGGGCGCCACCGAGAAGGACAGGCCCACCGCGTGCCCGGGCGTCGGGTAGGGGTCCTGCCCGACGATCAGCACGCGCACGGCGGCCAATGGTTGTTCGAAGGCGCGCAGCACGTGGGTGCCGCCGGGCAGGTAGCCGCGACCGG
Organism: Actinomycetales bacterium; assembly: GCA_038330415.1. GTDB lineage: Bacteria > Actinomycetota > Actinomycetes > Actinomycetales > Dermatophilaceae > Fodinibacter. The sequence goes on from JBBQNZ010000122.1 coordinate 6,363, forward strand.
CCGCCACCTCCCCGCGCAGGAACTCACCGAGCTGCGACACCACGGGTGCGACGGGGGCGAGGGCCTGCGCCCACGACGGGTGCACCAGCTCCCCGAGGGGGCGTGCAGGGATCGTCGCGCTCATCGCCTCCACCGTATCCCCCCGACTTCGTGCGACTTGCACACGGTTCTTACCGTTCGCGGTCTGCGAGAACCGTGTGCAAGTCGCACGAAGTCGCAGCGGGGGGTGGTCAGCGGAAGATGGCGGCGACGTCGTCGAGCCGGCTGGGCACCAGGCGGAACCACGCCCAGGTGCCGCGCTTCTCGCGCTCGAGCAGCCCGGCCTCGACGAGCACCTTCAGGTGGTGCGACACGGTGGGCTGGGACAGCCCGACCACCGGGGTGAGGTCGCACACGCACGCCTCGCCGCCTTCCGTGGCGCGGATGGCGCTGAGCAGCTGCAGGCGCACCGGGTCGGCCACCGCCTTGAGCAGCGCCGCGCTGGTCTCGGCCGCCTCCCGGTCCAGGCCGCCCTTGGCGCCGATGCCGCAGCAGGTCGCGGTCGCGAGCGGCAGGGCAGTGGGCGGCATGTCTGGCTCCTCACACATATTGACGACCATCGATGTCTGTGGTGTGCTGTTCGCAACGCATTGATGGTAGTCGATATTTCAGGAGGATGCCGTGACCGCAACGTCCAGCCCCACCGCCACCACCCCCGTGGCGGCGCCCCTGATGGCCGGCCGGGTCCAGCTGGCCCTCAACGTCAGCGACCTCGAGGCGTCGGTGGCCTTCTACTCGGCGATGTTCGGGGTGCAGCCGCACAAGCGCCGGCCGGGCTACGCCAACTTCGCCATCGCCGAGCCGCCGCTCAAGCTCGTGCTCATCGAGACCAGTGAAGCCACCCGCGGCACCGGGGCCGCCGGGGCGCTCAACCACCTCGGCGTCGAGGTGCCGTCGACCGATGCCGTCACCGCCGCCCGCGCCCGCTTCGTCGACGCCGGGCTCGCCGCGTTCGACGAGAACGACACCACCTGCTGCTACGCCCTGCAGGACAAGGTGTGGGTGCACGACCCGGCCGGCGCTCCGTGGGAGGTCTACACCGTCAAGGACGAGAACCCCGCCGACGCCCGGCCGGCCACCGCGAGCCTGGAGATCCTGGGCGACGGGGCGTGCTGCTCGTCGGCCTCCGGTGTCGCCGCGGCCGACGCCCCGAAGGCGCAGGCCTGCTGCTCGTGAGCGCGACCTCCGACGCCCCGGCGCCGCCGACCGACCACGTCGCCGCCCGCCTGTCGACGCTTGACCGGTTCCTGCCCCTCTGGATCGGGCTGGCCATGGCCGGTGGCCTCGTGCTGGGCCGGCTCGTGCCGGGGCTCGGCGGCGCGCTGTCGGCGGTCGAGGTCCGCGGCATCTCGCTGCCCATCGCCCTCGGGCTGCTCGTGATGATGTACCCGGTGCTCGCCAAGGTGCGCTACGACAGGCTCGACAATGTCACCGGCGACCGCCCGATGCTGGTCTCGAGCCTGGTGCTCAACTGGGTGGTCGGCCCGGCGCTGATGTTCACCCTCGCCTGGGTGTTCCTCTATGACCTGCCCGAGTACCGCACCGGGCTGATCATCGTCGGGCTCGCACGCTGCATCGCGATGGTCATCATCTGGAACGACCTCGCCTGCGGCGACCGCGAGGCCGCGGCCGTGCTCGTCGCCCTCAACTCGGTCTTCCAGGTGTTCGCGTTCGGTGCCCTGGGCTGGTTCTACCTGTCGGTGCTGCCCGGCTGGCTGGGCCTGCCGCAGGAGACGCTCGACGTCTCGCCCTGGCAGATCGCGGCCTCCGTGGTGGTGTTCCTCGGCATCCCGCTGCTGCTCGGCTACCTGTCCCGACGGGTGGGCGAGAAGCGTTGGGGGAGAGCGGCCTACGAGCGCGCCTTCCTCCCGCGCATCGGGCCGTGGGCGCTCTACGGGCTGCTGTTCACCGTCGTCGTGCTCTTCGCGCTGCAGGGAGACGCGATCACCGGCAACCCGCTCGACGTCGCCCGCATCGCGCTGCCACTGCTGGCCTACTTCGCCCTGATGTGGGGCGGCGGCTTCCTCCTCGGCCGCACCCTGCGGATGCCGTACGAGCGCACCACGACGCTGGCGTTCACCGCGGCCGGCAACAACTTCGAGCTCGCCATCGCGGTGGCGATCGCCACCTTCGGGGTCACCTCCGGGCAGGCGCTCGCGGGGGTGGTCGGGCCGCTCATCGAGGTTCCCGTGCTCGTGGGCCTGGTCTACGTCTCGCTCGCCCTGCGCCGCAGGTATCCCCGCTTCTGACCGCGAGCCCCGGGGTCGGGTGCCCGGCCGGCTGCCCCGGCGACCAGACGGCTGCCCCGGCGACCAGACGGCTGCCCCGGTCGTCGGCGAGGGGCCGACCCTTGCGTCGCGACATATCGCGATATATCGTGAATGCAGAACACGACATATCGCGAAAGGGGAACATGTCATGGCACAGGAGTCCTGGGTCGTCTCCGGCCCACAGGTGATCGACGTCGACGAGGTCCGCTCGCTGCGGGTGCAGCTGGTCGCCGGCCGGGTCGACGTCGTCACGCACGACGAGCCCGGCGTCCGGATCGAGGTGCACTCGGTCGACGGTCGGCCGCTCGAGGTGGCGCTGAGCGCCGGCGAGCTGCGGGTGGGTTACCAGTTCACCCTCGACGGCTGGGAGGGCTTCCTCGAGAAGTTCCGCAACTTCCGTGACAGGGACCGCGCCGACGTCAGCATCGCCGTGCCGCGCACCCTGCCCACGAAGGTCGGCACGGTGAGCGCGGAGGGGCTCGTGGCCGGCATCCGGGCGCCCGCCTCGGTCTCGACCGTCTCGGGGTCGATCGTCGTCGACGGCACGGTCGGCTCGCTGAAGGCGCACAGCGTCTCGGGCGAGGTCGTCGTGCGCGACCACACCGGCGACCTGGCGCTGCACACGGTCTCCGGGGAGCTGGCGGCGTCGGGGGCGCTCACCAGGGTGCAGGCCAACTCGGTCTCGGGTGAGCTCGCGCTCGACATCACCTCGGGCAGCACGGTGGTCGAGGCCACCTCGGTGTCGGGCGACGTCACCGTGCGCCTGCCCGCGGGGGAGCGCGTCAACGTGACCGCCAATGCCGTCTCCGGGCGGCTCGTCGTCGACGGCGAGGACCACGGCGGCACCATGCCGGGCCGCAAGGTGGTGCTGCGCACCGATGGCGCCCGCAGCACCGTGTCGGCCACCACCGTCTCGGGGAACGTGACCCTGCTGCGGGGCGCCCCCGCCGCGTGGGTGGGGTCGGACGTGCAGGACACCCCCGACGTCCAGGACAGCCCTGACGTGCAGGACGTGCAGGACGTGCAGGACGGCCGCGACGTGCAGGACACCCCCCGGACCGCGGGCGGCCACGGCACCCACGGGATGCTCTGAGATGCCGCCCGTCTTCGCCCACGGACAGCTGCGCCTGTACCTGCTCGCCCTCCTCGAGCAGCGACCGATGCACGGCTACGAGGTGATCACCGCGCTGTCCGACCGGTTCGGGGGCACCTACCGCCCCAGTGCCGGCACCATCTACCCGCGGCTCGCCCAGCTCGAGGAGGACGGCCTGGTGCGGCGCACCGACGTCGAGCGGCGCAGCACCTACGAGCTGACCGATGCCGGCCGCGCCGAGCTCGCGGCGCGGCGCGGCGAGCTGGCGGCGCTCGAACAGGGCATCGCCGAGACCGTGCGCGACCGGGCCGCCCGGGTGCGCGACGACGTGCGCGGCACGATGAAGGGGCTGCGCGCCGAGCTCGCCGCCGCCGCTCAGGAGGCCCGTGCCTCCGCGCCGCGGCAGACCGGGTCGAACCGCGACAGCCGCTCGACCTCGCACGTGCGGTTCACCGAGGCCGACGCGCTGCTGCGCCGCTTCCGCGACGAGGTGCGCGCCGAGCTGCGGCGGGCCGACACCGCGGGCCGGCTGGAGGACCTCACCGTCGAGACGCTGCGCACGGTGCTCGACTCGGCCCTGTCGGCAGTGCGCCAGACCGTGCGCTGAAGGCCGCGCCACGAGTGCGGAGGTGGTCGCTCCGGCGACCGTTTCCGCAATCGCGGGCGTCAGTGGGCACACTGTCACGGTGACCACCCCGGCATCCGACCAGCGCACCGCCGCGGCATCCGACCCAGTCCTGGCGACGGCATCCGAGCACCGCCCCCGCTTCGCGACGGTCCTGTTCGACCTCGACGGCACGCTGGCCGACACCATCCCGCTCATCGTCGCCTCCTACCAGCACGCCTTCCGCACCGTGCTCGCCGAGGGGGTCGCCGAGGCGCGAGCCCGGGCCTGGATCGGCCGCCCGCTGCTGCCGGCCCTGCTCGAGGAGAGCCCCGAGCACGGCGTCGAGCTCGACCGCGTCTACCGCGAGTGGAACCTCGCCAACACCGCCCGGCTGATCCGCCGCTACGAGGGCGTGCCAGACCTCCTCGAGCGGCTCACCGCGGCGGGCGTCACCTGCGCGGTCGCCACGTCCAAGCGGCGCGAGACGGCCCGGCTCGCGCTCGTGGGGGTCGGCATCGACCACCTGGTCGACGTCGTCGCCGCCCTGGAGGACACCGCCGACCACAAGCCGGCCCCCGCCCCCCTGCTGCACGCCGCCGCCACCCTGGGCGTCGACCCGAGCGGCTGTGTCTACGTCGGCGACGCCACGGTCGACGTGCTCGCGGCCCGGGCCGCCGGCATGTCGGCCGTGGCCGTCACCTGGGGTGCGGGGGAGCGCGACGCCCTGGCGGTCACCGGACCGGATGCCCTCGTCGACACGGTCGCCGACCTCGCGACGTACCTCTTGGACCGCGCCGACGGCTAGAGTCGCCGCCGTGCACGGGAAGAGGTACGAGGAGAACAAGCACACCGAGCTCGCGGCGCTCGGGGATGCCGTGATGGCCTACGCCGAGGAACGCGTGCGGATCTCGCCACCCCTCGACCAGCCGATGAGCCAGGACGAGCTCGACCGGCGGGTGGGGCAGACCATCACGCGGGAGGGCTTCGGCGGCATCGCCACCATGCGCATGTTCGCCGAGGACCTCGCCCCCACCTGTCTGTCCACCGACCACCCCCGCTACCTGTCCTTCATCCCGTGCGCCCCCAGCGACGCCGCGGTGATGTTCGACCTGGTCGTCGGCGCCTCGTCGATCTACGCCGGGTCGTGGCTCGAGGGGTCCGGGGCGGTCTACGCCGAGAACCAGGCACTGCGCTGGATCGCCGACCTGGTCGGGATGCCGGCCGGCGCCGGCGGCGTGTTCACCCCCGGTGGCACCATCGGCAACCTGTCCGCGCTGGTCTCGGCCCGGCACACGGCCCGGCGCACCGCGGCCGCCGGGGTGCGGCCGAACCGGGTGGCCGCCACCGCGGGTGCGCACTCCTCGATCGCCTCGGCCTGCGACGTCATGGATGCCGAGCTGGTCGGCGTGCCGGCCGACGACCGCTGGCGGCTCACCGGCCCGGCGCTGCGCGAGGTGCTCGAGGCCAACGGCCCCGAGACCTTCTTCGCGGTCGTGGCCACCTGCGGCACCACCAACTTCGGCATCATCGACGACCTCGTCTCGGTGGCCGAGGTCTGCCGCGAGTTCGGGCTCTGGTTCCACGTCGACGGGGCCTACGGCGGCGCCGGCCTGGCCGCCCCCTCGGTGCGCGACCTCTACACCGGCATCGAGCACTGCGACTCGTTCATCGTCGACCCGCACAAGTGGCTGTTCGCGCCGTTCGACTGCTGCGCCCTGCTCTACCGCGAGCCGGCCGAGGCCCGCGCCGCGCACACCCAGCGGGCCGGCTACCTCGACGTGCTCACCGACGCCGACGAGTGGAACCCCACCGACTACTCGGTCGGCCTGACCCGCCGGGCCCGCGGCCTGCCGTTCTGGTTCTCCCTCGCGGTCAACGGCACCGACGCCTACGAGGCGGCGATCGAGCACACCCTCGACGTCGCCCGCTTCGCCGAGGCGCAGGTGCGGGCGCGTCCCGAGCTCGAGCTGGTGCGCGACCGCGACCTGTCCGTGGTGGTCTTCCGCCGGCTCGGCTGGTCGCCGGCGGACTACCAGCAGTGGTCGGACCGGATGCTGGCCGAGGAGTTCGCGTTCGTCGTGCCGACCACGCACGACGGCGAGACGCTGGCCCGGTTCGCGATCGTCAACCCGGAGACCAGCGCGGACGACATCACCGCGATCCTCGACACCATGGCCTGACCCCGGGTCCGTGTGGGGTCCGTGGGACCGCTGTGGCTGCTGGTTCGCCCAGCGCGGTGCGTGTCGGCCGACACGCTGCCCCGCCCGCCCGGTTGAATCACATGCCTGTCATTTCCCGGTTAGAGTGGGCGCTCAACAGGCACGGACGAAGGGTCGAGGACACACACGTGAGCGCCGCCTCCGAATCGGTCAGCACGATTGCCCCCACCGAGGGGCTCTCCGAGCGCGACCGCGAGATCATCGCCTTCGAGCGGCAGTGGTGGAAGTACGCCGGCTCGAAGGAGACGGCGATCAAGGAGCTCTTCGACATGAGCTCGACGCGCTACTACCAGGTGCTCAACGCGCTGATCGACCACCCGGCCGCCCTCGAGCACGACCCGATGCTCATCAAGCGCCTGCGCCGGCTGCGGGCCAG
>JBBQNZ010000123.1:0-12830 GCA_038330415.1 Actinomycetales bacterium
GGTGGAACCGTTGAAGAACTGCACCGTGCCGGCCGCACCAGCACCGGTCACCGTGGCGGTCAGCGTGCGAGCTGCCGGAGCAGTCGCCGTCGCCGCACTAGGAGCCATCGCCAGGGAGGTGGCGGTGGTCACCTGCACCGGCGGAGCGGCGGTGACCGTCAGCGCCACGTTGCCCGAGGTGCTCGAGGTGAAGGCGGCTGGGACGGTCGGGGTGAACACCGCGTGGTAGCTGTAAGTGCCCACGGCGATGTTGGTCAGCGACAACGTCGCCGACCCGGCAGCCAGCGTGCTGGAACCCAGCGAGCTGGAACCGTTGAAGAACTGCACCGTGCCGGCCGCACCAGCACCGGTCACCGTGGCGGTCAGCGTGCGAGCTGCCGGAGCAGTCGCCGTCGCCGCACTAGGAGCCATCGCCAGGGAGGTGGTGGTGGTCACCTGCACTGGCGCGGCTGCGACGGTGATGGTGTACTGGGCGCCGCTCGCCTGGCCATCAGGGTCGGTTCCACCGATGTTGGTGAACACGTTGTAGGTGTACGTGCCGGGTGTGGTCGGCGCCGTCATGGACGCGGTGTAGCTCAGCGCGGCTGAGGTGTTGCCACCGTTGGTCGTCCCAGTGCCCGCGGTGACCGGAATGATGGCGTAGCCGCTGTTGCCACCGGCCGAGCTCGCGCCCATGCCGACCGCAACGGTGTAAGCGGTACCGGGCGCAGGAGTGCTCGTGCTGGCCCGCGCCGTCGTGGAACCCCCGGCGGCGTGGCAGTTCGCGCAGTTCTGGTTCTTGTTCGGGAACGCGTCTGCGACCGTTGGATGGACTGTGGCCAGCATTGTCACGACTGTCAGTCCTGCTGCCAGCACCGCGACCTTCGAGATCTTTGCCCGTTCCAAGCCAAACATGTTCACGGTTTCCTCCAGGGGATTCCAACTGCGTTGAGCCTTACGTACAGGTCCCCTGCAAACCCGGATACGCCTCTGTTGTCCGACCAGCCTCTCAGGATCGTGTGGTTCCGCTATCCCTCGAAAGGTCTACAGAAGGCACAGCCGAACTCGACCGAGCGGCTGGGGGTGCTATACCTCCGGGGGCATGCGCGGCCGCCGCAGGACCGGCCCGTGGCGGGTTCGCCTCCCCGGGCGGGAGGCGGCCGAACCCGCCCGTCGGGGCGGGAACTGCGCAAACGCCGGCGACCGGCCGGAGGGACTCCTCATCAGGCGGCCGCGGATGAGCCAGGCCACCTACCCATGTGCCCCTCCGGCGACGGATATAGGCGCGACGGATGGTCAAATCTTGGCAAAGTCGGGTGTGACAAGCACCACCGGACTCACTTCGTCACCGTCACCGTGCCGCGCCGAGGCCGAGCCGGGACAATCGCCTGCTCCTGGAGCGCTTCGCGGCACTGGCCGACGCGCGGCATCCGGTCTTCTCGGCGTTGCGTGAACGGCTGGCCGGGTCCGACGCGAGGCAGGGGCCGTCGCCGGGCTGGTTCTTCATCCTCAGCGCCTCCGCATCCCCGACTCCCTGGCGATGTGGCGCAGCTACGGCGGGCGAGGCGAGTCCTACGCCATCGGTCTCGACCCGCACGCCGACCTCGTGGTGCTCGTCGATGACGTCACCGTGGCCGACCAGGCGCTCTTCCGGCAGCAGGACTGGATGCCGGTGCGCTACGACCGCGCCGGTCAGGACGCGTTGATCGACGCCGTGGCCGACACCCTCCAGGCTGCCGAGCATGCGTTGCTGCTCATCAAGCATCCCGGCTTTCGCGAGGAGCAGGAGACGCGCCGCACCACCGACGTGTTCGGTGAGGGCGGCAGGGCGCAGGCCCGCACCGGCCTCGCGAGGTTCCGCCACACGGCATACGGTGTGGCGCCGTACCTCCGACTCACCGGCACCTCGGATGCCGCCCGCGGTCCGGTCACGCCGGTGCCAGGGCCGCTGCCGATCCGGGCGGTGGCCATCTCGCCGACGCCCAACGGCGAGGCCGCGGAGGAGTCACTCCTGGCGTTGCCGGACAGCCACGGGATGCCGCACGTGCCGGTGCGCCGCTCGGAAATCCCCTTCCGGGGCTGACCCGCAGGCCGCCCGTCCGGCTGGGGCACACCCGGCACACCGGCGAGTCGAGGCTGCGTCCGCGGCGGACAGGTCGGTCCCGTCGACGACGAAGGCCGCGGCCGACAGGTTCACCGTGCGCGCCACTGGTTGGCACGGATGTTCTGGGCTGCGAGCCGGGCCGTCTCGGCGATGCGTCGGGCGCGGGTGGCGGGCCATTTCGCCTGCACGATCCACTCGAGGATCCCCCGTCGGGCCGATGGGGGGAAGGCGTCCCAGTTGGCCCGTGCCGAGGGTGTGCCGGCAAGGGCGGCCTCGAGGTCGTCGGGTTCGACCAGGTTCTCGACGTCGTCCAGCCGGGACCAGGCGCCGTTGCGCGTCGCCTCGGCGATCACCCGCTCCCCGGCCTCGGTCATCAGGCCTTGACGGCGAAGCTCTTCAACCCGCCTCTTGTTGGGCCCGGACCACGCGCTGTTGGGCTTGTGGCGGGAGAAGTAGAGCATGGTGCGCTCCGCGTCGAGCCGGCGCGGCAGGCTGTCGACCCAGCCGAAGGCCAGCGCCTCGCTGACCGCGTCGTCGTAGGAGACGCGCGGGCGCTCCGTAGCCGCCTTCCACGACACCATCCACACACCGTCGATGTCGGCATGGTGCGAGGACAGCCAGGCTCGCCACTCGGACCGGGTGTGCGGGTGCGTGCGCGGGGCCGAGGCGAGGCTGGTCACGACTGACTGCCCCTCGTTGCTGCCGAATGGTGCTCCGCCACCGGTGTCCAGGCGTCGCGGCTGGCCATCAGCGGCGCGAGACCCGTCCACGCAGGGCGGCGAAGGCCAGGGTGTGGCTGACGGCGGCCACGGCCAGGGTGGCGAGCACTCCCTGCAGGAGCGGCGTCGCCTGCCAGCCTCCCGTCAGCAGCGAGCGCAGCGCGGCGAGCACGTAGGTCACTGGGTTGTAGCTGGCCACGGTGGACAGCCAGCCGGTCAGGGCCTCCTGCGGCAGGAACGCGGTGGTCAGGAAGGCGAACGGGAAGAACAGCAGGAAGCTGGAGTTGACCGCTGCCGGGTTGCCGGTCTTGAGCGCGATGGCGTAAGGGAACCCGGTGAAGGCCAGTCCCCACAGGCCGGCCAGCAGCAGGAACAGCAGGGCACCCGGGACGCCGGTGGAGAAGCTCACCCCGACCACCGCGCCGAGGATCAACACCGGGATCGACAGGGCGATCACGAGCGAGAAGTCGGCAACCATCAGCCCCAGCAGGAGCGCGGGCCGGCTCATGGGGGTCAGGAGCAGGCGGTCGAAGTAGCCGTCGTTGATGTCAGTGACCAGCGCGCTGGCCCGCGAGACCCCGGTGACCGCGAAGATGATCGCCACCGGCAGCTGGAACGCCTTGAAGTCGCTGATGCCGGCCGCCTGCGCCACGTTGGACAGGGAGCCCACGTTCACGACGAAGAAGAACACCGGGATGATCAGGGCGGGGATGACGGCCTCGGGCTCCCGCGGGATCTGGCGCAGCGCTCGGGTCGCCACCGAGACCAGGTCCCGGGCGAAGCCCGCGTGCCGCGCGATGACGTCGCCGGCGTGTGGGTCGGATGCCGGGGAGAGCCCGGTCGCCTCGGTCGTCATCAGGCCTCCTCCACCGTGCGGGCCGGTTCGGCGTCGCCGTCGCGGTCCGCGATGCGGGCCCCGGTCACCGAGAGGAACACGTCATCCAACGTCGGTGTGCGCAGGGACAGCTCGCGCACCCGCAGCCCACCACCGGCCTCGGCGAGGGCCAGCGCCACGGGACTGACCGCGGCCGGGCCGTCGGTCACGGCGGCCGTCACCTCCGGGCCGTTGACGTCGACCCGCTCGACCACTGGCAGGGGCTCCAGCGCCCGGCGGGCGATGTCGGGGTCACCGTCGACGAGCGCCACCACCAGGTCGGTCCCGATCGACCGCTTGAGCTCGTCGGGGGTGCCCTCGGCGACGAGCCGACCGTGGTCGATGATCCCGACGCGGTCGGCGAGCTCGTCGGCCTCCTCGAGGTACTGGGTGGTCAGGAACACCGTCATGCCGAGCTCGGCGTTCAGGCGTCGCACCTCCTCCCACACCTTGGCCCGGCTCACCGGGTCCAGCCCGGTCGTCGGTTCGTCGAGGAACAGCACGCGGGGGTTGTGCACCAGGGCGAGCGCGAGGTCCAACCGCCGCTTCATGCCGCCGGAGTAGGTGGCCACCCGGTCCTCGAGGGCCGGACCGATGTCGATGAGGGTGCGCAGGTCGGCGAGGCGGCGTTCGGTGTCGGACTTCGACAGCCCGTAGAAGCGCCCCTGCAGGCGCAGCATCTCGACGCCGGTCTGCTTGGGGTCCAGCGCTGCCTCCTGCAGCGCCACCCCGATGCGCAGCCGCACCTGGTCGGGGTCGGTGGCCACGTCGAACCCGGCGACGGTGGCCTCACCACCGGTGGGCGCGAGGAGGGTGCACAGGACCCGGGTGACGGTCGACTTGCCCGCGCCGTTCGGGCCGAGGAAGCCGTAGATCTCGCCGCGCTCCACAGACAGGTCCACCCCGGCGACGGCCTGGGTGGTGCCGAAGGAACGCTTCAGGTCTCGGGCGACGATCTCAGCGGTGGCCATGGTGCTGGGGACGCTAGCTACGGGGGACGGCGCCCACAAGGGAGCTGTTGAAGGTTGGCTCGCACGCCTGAAGCGGTGGCGGCGGCAGCCGCGGGCCGCACCCATCCCCGCCACCCGGCCGACCTCGAGGTCGAGGTAGAAGTAGCGAGACATGACCGGGAACTTCCGGCTCTCGAACGGCACCGTGCGGGCCATCGAGCGCAGGATCGACAGGGTGCGCTGCTCGGTCGCCAGCATCAGGACCTTCATTTGGACGCCTGGCCGAAGGTCGTCCAGGACATCTCGCCTCCGGCCGGGCCGGAGCGGACCACCCTTCATGGACGCCTTCCTGCTGAGCACCGCCGTGATCCTTGTGGCCGCGCTCGGCGACAAGACCATGCTGGCCATCATCACCCTGGCGACCCGGGAGGGGTGGTTCGGCACCTGGGTCGGCAGCACCGTGGGGCGTGGTGGCGGCCGACGCCCTGGCCGTCGGCGTCGGTGCGCTCCTCGGAAGAAGCTGCCCGAGAACGTCATCCGGTGGGGCGCCGCCGCGCTCTTCGCCCTGTTCGGCGTCCTCCTGGTGGTCGAAGGCGTTCGAGGCCTGGGCTGACCAGCGGGCCCGCGCGCGCCCAGCGCACACCCAGCGCGAGCCCGCCGGCATCCGTGAAGTGATGAGTTGCCGCCCGCCGGCCCGTCTCACCTACACCACGACGGAAGGACGACGAGGATGAGCGCGAACACGCGACTGGAGGCACGGCGGATGAGCGACGTTGGTGAGGGTGGGCTCGTCGAGGTCGACGAGCCGGCGTTCTCGGGGCTCGCGCAGCGGCACCGGCGCGAGCTGCACGTGCACTGCTACCGGATGTTGGGCTCGTTCGAGGACGCCGAGGACACCGTGCAGGAGACGTTCCTGCGCGCCTGGCGGCGCCGGGAGACCTTCGAGGGTCGCTCGACGTCCCGGGCCTTGGTGCGGGCGCTGCGCACGGTGGCCGACTGACGATTCGTCGCGGCGAGGGTCACCACTGTCCGCGGTGCACGACCTCGTCGAAGGGGCGCCGGTTCAGCCGCTCGATGACAGTCAGTGGCTTGTCCGACGGGTAGCCGACCGACAGCACGTAGGCCAGGAAGTGCCCCTCGGGGAGGCCGAGGACGGCCCTGGCCTGCTGCTGGTCGGCGGCTGCCGCGTGGCCCGTGCCGACGCCCAGGTCGGCCGCGGCGACCGTCATCGCGTAGGTCGCCTGGCCCAGGTCGTACTGGAGCAGGGCGGACTGCCGGTCGTCCTGCGGCTCGGGCGCCACGATCGCGATGGCCGCCGCGGCCCCCGCGACGTGCCCGGCCCCCTGCCAGACCTTCGCGAGCTCCACCAGCTGCGCCCGCTCGGTGACGAGCACGAAGTCCCACGGCTGCCAGTTGCTCGCCGACGGTGCCCGGCGGCCGGCCTCGAGGATGCGGTCGAGCACCTCGTCGGGAACCGGCTGGTCGGTGAACTGTCGGACGTTTCGTCGCGCCCGCAGGGCGTCCCAGGTCTCCACGCCGTCATCCTCCGCCTCCGTCGCTGGTTTGGCGACCCCCGTGCCCGGCCTCACCTGGGGTGGCCTCCCGCAGGAGCGCCGGGCCGTGTGCCGTGCGTCTCCGAGGGGTAGCCAACCGGTGCCCCGGGGCGTAGAAAGGAGGTAATAGGTCGGTGCCGTCGCCGGCTTGGGGAGTGATACGACATGGTCGTGCTCGTCGCCTACGCCACCCGTCACGGAGCCACCGCGGGCATCGCCGAGCGCATCGCCTCCGACCTGTGCCACAGCGGGATTCCCAGCGAGGCCCAGCCGGTGCACGCGGTCCACGACGTGCGGGCCTACGACGCGGTTGTCCTGGGCGGCGCCGCCTACCTGTTCCACTGGCACAAGGACGCCACGAACTTCGCGCGCAGCTACCGGGTCGCCCTGCGCGAACGCCCGGTGTGGCTCTTCAGCAGCGGACCGCTGGGCACCGACCTGGTCGACAAGGACGGCGCCGAGGTGCTGCAGACCTGCCAGCCCAAGGAGTTCTGCGAGCTCAGTGCCCTGGTCCGCGCCCGCGGCGTGCAGGTGTTCTTCGGCGCGTACGACCCGAAGGCTCCGCCGGCCACCGTCGGCGAGCGCATGCTGGCCCTGCTCCCGGCCGGGAAGGCTGCCCTGCCGGCCGGCGACTTCCGCGACTGGCCGGCCATCGACGCCTGGGCCGGCCAGATCGCCGCCGCCCTCAACTGCGAGCAGACCGGGTTGGCGAGCCTGAAGGCGAAGACGGCGAGCACGCGGCAGGCACCCCGGCTCGACGCCTGAACGCGACGCGGTCGTCGCGACGCCGATTGCTGGAGGTCCGCGGGCCCGCTGGATGCCGCGGAGTGCTACGGAAATGCACGCGTCAGTGGCCCGCTGTGCGGGCCCGCGGCTGAACTACATTTCCTCGTGGCGCCCAACCGGGTGGCCGGCCGGGGCGCTCATTTCCCGGTCGAACGTTCAGTTCGGGTCCTCGACCCGCAAAGGAGTCGGACACATGCTCACCACCATCATCGTCACCGTGATCATCGGTGCGATCATTGGCGCCCTGGCACGGCTCGTGCTTCCCGGCAAGCAGAACATCTCCATGCTCGTGACCGTCATCCTCGGCATCATCGGCGCCCTCGTCGGCTCCTGGCTGTGGACGGGCGTCCTCAACAAGAGCGACACCAACGGCATCGACTGGATCGCCCTGATCATGGGCGTCATCGTCGCCGCGATCCTCATCGTCGTCTACGAACGCGTCATCGCCGGTCGCACGACCAACCGCGTCTGACCACCCCACGCACGACTCGGCCCCCGTCCCTCCATGGGACGGGGGCCGACGTGCGTACTCAGGGCGATGGGCGCGAACTGCTCCCCGTCACACGGATGACGGGTGTCGTCTCAGCATCGCCAGGACCTGGCGCTCACGCTGGGCGAGCCGCATCAGCTCCGGGTTGAGCGGCGGTGCGCAGCCGCCGAGGACGCGTGCCTCCAGGACTCTCACCCGGTCCTCGATGGCGGCGTACTCCGCGATGAGCTCGCGGACGGAGGGAGTGCTGGGCGCTGGGATCATCGTCTACCTCATCAGCTGTGGCACCGACGGTGCCGACCAGCCCCACGCGGTTGGAGGCGTTCCATTAGCCTCCGTCTTCGGTGGGATGTCAACCTCTGCGCGTGAGCACTGGGAGCGGGTGACGGCACGTCACTGCCTGGACGCCATGAACCGGGCTGCACCACCCCACGCCCGCAGGTCGTTCGAGGCGAGGGCTCAGGTGGTGCCTGCGCGCCGGCGGATGGTGAGCACACCGGTGTCGGCGACGTCGGCAGCGACGTCCGCGAGCTTGCGGTTGGCGTCCTGGCTCGCGACCCGGAGCAGGTAGAAGGCCTGATCCCGGGTGATGCGGTGCTGGTGCATGAGAACGCCGATGGCGACACCGATCTCCCGGTTGCTCTCCAGGGCCCGCCGCAGGTTGTCGGCACGGTCGTTGGCGATCGTCTCGCCGAGGATCAAGGCGGCGTGGGTGGCCAGCACCAGCCCCATGCCGACGGCGTGGTCGTCGAAGGCGGCCCGCTGGTCGGAGTAGATGTTGAGGCTGGCGATGAAGTCGGAGTCGTCCATCATGTGCAGGCGTTGCGCGAAGACACTGTGCACGCCGAGCTCGCTGGCGACCCGCTGCCCCCAGGGCACCCACCGGTCGCCCGAGCCGACGTCAGCGGTCACGTAGACCGTGTCGTCGAGGGCGGCATCCACGCACGGGCCGTGACCGATCTCGTACTGCAGGGCGTCGGCTCGCTCAGCGACGTCGCCGGTCGCAGCGGGAGTGGTGAAGCGGCCGCCACTCAGCAAGCTGACGCTGGCCCAACGGGTGCCCGGGACGCGCTCGACGGCGACGGACACCAGACGCTGCAGTGGGCTCTGCGGGCTGTCGCCGGTCATCTCGTCCGACAGGGAACGCATGGCGGCGGCGACGTCACGTAGGTCGACCTGCGAAACGGTCCCGACGACCTGGCCGTCTCGAGGCTCATCCTGCGCGGGCGCCATCAGCCGGTCCCTCCAGACGTTCTCGAAGTGGAACCAGGAACCGACACGACTCGTACGTGCTGTGACATGTGACCACTCAGTCCTTCCACTCGTGCGGCGAAGGCACCGCGTCCTCGTCCGGCAGGAACCGGCGAACGAGCTCGCGAGCGACGGCGAGCTCGCTGCGCCCGGCCCGACGTGCGGCATCGGCGATGATCTCGCGAGCCCGGGCCTGGGGCACCGCATGCATGGCGACGACCACGCCGGTCGCCTGGTCCATCACGCTGTTGTCGCGCAGCATCTGGGGAGCCTCCCGCGCGTCCGCTCGGCTGGAGAAGGACAGGTCGGCGTTGTGGACGGCTCCCGGCGCCCAGGCGCCCAACAACGCGGCCAGCTGCTCCTCCCGCCCGGCGAAGGCGTTGGGGGTCGAGGCGTAGAGGTTGAGCCCGGCGACCACCCGCCCGTCGGCGTAAATCGGCATGGACAGCGTGCTCATCACCCCGTGAGCCGAGCCGGACCGGGCGAACTGCGCCCACCGCTGCTCGTCGAGCAGGCCGTCGTCGCTGTCGCCACTCAGAACGGTCGCGCCGTGCAGTGCGGCGTCGACGCACGGGCCGCCGAAGGCGTACTGGATCGCGTCGAGCAGCGCCAGCCGCTCCGGGGTGGCGGCAATCGTGAAGGTCAGGCCGTCCCTGACCAGGGCAAGGCTCAGCCCCACCAGGTTCGGCACGATCTCCTCGGCGAGCGCACCCTGGTGGACCAGCTCGGACGTGAGGTCCCGGTCCGACCAGTGGGCCATGCTGACCAGGGCTTCACGGGTCTCGGGCAACGGTTCCAGCGTCATAGTGCCTTTCGTCGTACCCCCGCACCCGACGCGCCAAACACGAGCTGGCAGACGGTCTCACACGCCCTACGCTGCGCCGCGAGCCACGAGGTACATCGGGATGAAGAGGACGCACCCGAAGAGGCAGAGCACCGCCCACGTGCTCGCCTCGGTGATGGTGTGCCCCAACACGATCGCCACGGCGGGACGTCCGTGCGCCGAATGCGCTCGCGCGTCGCTGAAGACCCACGCACTGCTTCGGCGACCTCTTCAGGTGGCTGCGGCGGCCGCCCCCGCCCCGAACGGGGGGGGGGGCCCGCCGGGGGACCCCCGCGTGGGCGACGAGGGCAGGGGCGCGGGGTTGTTTAAACCCCACCCACGGGCTGGGGTAACTTGTTCTGGGGGGGGGGCGGCCCCCCCGCCCCCCCCGGGGGGGGGGCGCCCGGCGGGCTCAGCCCTGCTTGCGCTCCTGCTTCTTGGCCTCGGTGAGGCCGCTGAGCCTGTCGGCGTCGGCGCGGGTCTTGGCGGCGGCCTGCTTGGTGGTGCGGGCGTCGTCGAGCTCGGACGTCGCGGCCCGCTGGGCGGACTGCTTCTTGCTGCGAGCTGCGGAGTCGGCGCGAGCCTTGTCGTGCTTGACGGCGGCGGTGCGGGCGTTGGCCCGCTTGGTGGCGGCGGCCTTCTTGGCCGCGGCCGCCCTGGTGGCCTGGGTCTCGGCCTGCTGCTTCTCACGCTTCTCGGCGGCGTCGGCCTCCTTCAGGCCCGACACGGCGCGCAGCTGGGCGGCGTTGCGCTTCTGCGCGGCCTGTCGAGCGCCGGCGGCGGCGGTTTCACGGGCCTGCTCGCGGCGGGCTTCGGCCTCCTGCTCGAGCCTGGCGGCCGACTGCAGCTTCTTGGAGCGCTCGAGACGGTCCGAGCCGCGCTTGGCGAGGCCGCCGTTGCGCAGCACGGTCCCGGCGACCTTGTCGGACATGCCCAGGGTGCGGTCCAGGGTGACCCGCGGGCCGGAGGTCTGCGACAAGCCGGACAGGCCGGCGTCGAGCAGGGTCAGGGGGAGCCTGGCGAACTGGTAGGGAAGGGCGATGACGGTGCTGATCATGGTGGTCCTCACTTCTGGGTCTGGGCGCGCAGCTGCGCGGCCTGCTGGTCTGCGGCGGCGGCCTGCCGCTCGAGGCGACGCTGGTCGGCGGCGGCCTCCTTCTGGGTGGAGTCCGCGTCGGCGGCGATCTCCTCGGCCTGGTCGAGTCGCGTCTCGGCGAGCTCGTCGGCGTGACGCTCGGCAGCCTTGCGGTCAGCAGCCTCCTGCTGGCGCGCCTGGCGGTCAGCCACCGCGTGCTCGCTGTCCTGCTGGCGCTTCACCGCCGACTCCTCGCGCTCGGCGCGGGCGCGGGCGGCACCCTGCTCCTGCGCGGCCTCACGGCTGGCGTCGCGCAGCTCCGCAGTGGCTTCTGCCCGCTGGGCGTCGGCCACCGCCTCATCGGCGAGGGCGGCCTTGCGGTCGCTGGCCGCTGCCTGCTGAAGCTGCCCTTCCTGCACGAGGTGGTCCTTGCCGGTCACGGCTCCGGCCACCTCTTTGGCCTTGCCTTTGACGCTGTCGAATAGCCCTTCGCGGGCCTGTGCTGCCTTGTCGTTGCTCATGCACTGCCCCTGCCCCTTAGCAACAGGCTGAACCCGATCCGGGCAGTGACATGGGTCTCAACCCGCCCGCGAAGCCGGGGCGGCCGGGTTGCCCTGCGCCGTGTCGTCAGGTGGTCGGGTACAGGACGCGGAAGCGTTCGAGCACGACCAGCATGTCGGGCTGGAAGCCTCCTGAGCCGCGCTCGGTGAAGACGCGCTCGTGCACCTCGCGCCAGTGCTCGAGGCTGCCGTCGCCCTCACCCTCCTCGCGCGCGTGCTCGGCATCCACCTGGTCGAAGGGGACGACTCGCGCCTCGGTGGTCACGACGAGGGCGCGCGGGTGGCCGGCTCCGTCGAGGACGATGCCGAGCATCCCCGGTTCGGGGAGCGGCTCCTCCTCGTCGGCGTAGTCGGAACGTGCGCTGGAGGTCGCCGTCTTGCTCCCGTCGAGGACCAGCCCGAGCAGCTCGTCGGACTGCTCGTCAGTCGCGCCGAACGACCATGCCGGGGGGCGGAGCGTCCGCATCGGATTGGCACCCATGTAGGTGGGGATGCCGGAGAGCTGGGCGTGCTCGCGGGCTATGGCCCAGAAGGCATCGAGCTCGTTGTCGTCCACGGAGACCATGCCCCACCCTCCCACGGCACCGAAGGCCGAGTCGGGCAGGGGTCGACCTGCCATTCTGGCGGGCTGGCCGCGCTGGACCTGCAACGTTCCTCACGGGCGGCGAGGCGCTGCCGCTGGCCACATCCGTCGCACTGGGCGCGCGCCACCTCGACGTCGCGGCGACCCGCGCCCGCCTCGTGTCCTTCGTCTGGTAGCCGCGGCTCACCTGGGATGCCGGTGGCGCGCAGGCGCCCACGTTCAGCAGGGCGCGGTGGGCGCTGTCACGGGTGCGCACGAAGCCAGGCCACCACATCGGCGGTGATCTCGTCACGGTTGGTCTCGTTGAGGATCTCGTGCCGGGCGCCGTCGTAGAGCCTGACCGTCACGTCGGACAGGCCGGCATCCCGGTAACGCTGGCCGAGCACCTCGACGAGCTGGCCGCCGCCGGCCAACGGGTCGTCGGAGCCGGACACGATCAGCAGCGGCAGGTCGGAGCGGATGCCGGCCAGCACACTCCGCTCGGCGAGCGTCGCCGCGGCACCGAAGAGGCTCGGCACCGTCTCGTCCGGCAGCGCGAAGCCGCACAACGGGTCGGCCACGTAGAGGTCGACCTCGGCCTCGTCGCGCGAGAGCCACTCGTAACCGGTGCGCGGCTCGAACCCGGCGTTGAAGGCCTCGAGCCCGACCGGCCCCTCGGCCTGCGCCAGGCCGGCGGCCAGCAGGTCGAGGGCCGTGCTGCCGGACAGGACCACCCCGGTGTACTGCTCGGAGTGGGTGAGCATCACCGACTGGGCGGCGAACGAGCCCATCGAGTGGGCGAAGAGGAACACCGGCAGGTCGCCCTGCAGGCTGGCGCCATAGGCCGAGAGGTCGGTGATCAACCCCTCGAACCCGGCGGCACCGAAGTCGCCGGGCGCGGTGGCGATCGAGCCGCCGTGCCCACGGTGGTCGCAGGCTCTCACGCTGTAACCGGCATCGTTGAGGGCGTGCGCGAACCGGTCGTAGCGGGCGGAGTGCTCGGCCAGGCCGTGGGCGACCTGCACCAGGCCGCGCGGATCGGCGACGTCCCAGGCGTAGGTGGCCAGCTCGAGGTCGTCGACCGGGGAGGTGAAGGTGGAGCGT
>JBBQNZ010000124.1:0-12825 GCA_038330415.1 Actinomycetales bacterium
CCGGTGCACCTCGCCGAGGTCGACATCCCGAAGTGCAACGACTGCGGCACCTGCTACCAGGAGCTG
Organism: Actinomycetales bacterium; assembly: GCA_038330415.1. GTDB lineage: Bacteria > Actinomycetota > Actinomycetes > Actinomycetales > Dermatophilaceae > Fodinibacter. The sequence goes on from JBBQNZ010000124.1 coordinate 67, forward strand.
CCGCAGCTGTTCGAGCCGCACTCGATGGTCATCGACGGCGCGGTGCAGAAAGTCGCGCGGATGATCCCCGGTGCGCTCGAGACGGTCGAGCTGACGCCCGAGCTGCTCAAGCGGATCGACCGGGTCAAGAAGACCTGCGACGCGGAGATCATCCTGTGAGCACCGACAGCCTGGTCGACGAGCAGGTCGAGCTGCTGCGGCGGCGCCTCGAGGCCGACCCGCAGGCCTTCCGCGAGACGTTCATCGAGGCCGGCATGAACGCGGTCACCTGGGAGTTCTCGCAGCCGGAGCTCGGCGAGGACTTCACCCGGGCGCTGTGGGAGGTGCTGCGGCGCGGTGACGACGCCAGCAGGGTGATCATGCGCTTCCTGTGGGGCGTTCCGCTCAGCCGCAAGCGCAAGTTCATCCGCGCCATCGACGCCCACCTCTCCGACCGCTACCCGATGTTCGCCGGGCTGTCCGACGGCTGGCCCGCCGGCAACTCGATCCCGCCGCACATCCGCGAACCTGAGCAGCGCGGGAAGGACTTCGGCCTGGTCAACGAGGGCTACCTCGGCTACCTCAACGTCGGGTACGACCGTGGCGAGGTCGACCTGCTCGTGTGGCTCGAGGCGTTGCGCGACAAGCAGTGCGAGGAGAAGCACTGCGAGGTGGGCATCATGATCGCGGGGCGTGCCGAGCCCAAGGGCGGCTGCCCGGTCAAGATCCACATCCCGCAGGTGCTCGAGCTCGTCGGCACGGGCAAGTTCCACGAGGCGCTGGAGCTGATCGAGTCGTGCAACCCGCTCCCGGACGTCACCGGCCGGGTCTGCCCGCAGGAGCTGCAGTGCCAGGGCGTGTGCATCTTCACGAAGACGCCGATCGCGTTCGGCCAGCTCGAGTGGTTCCTCCCCGAGCGGGAGAAGCTGGTCGACCCCGGCAGTGTCGCGCGCCGTTTCGCTGCGACCGTCGACCCGTGGCAGGGAGCCGCGAAGCCGCCGGTAGCGATCATCGGCTCTGGCCCCTCCGGTCTGATCAACGCGTACCTCCTTGCCGCGGAAGGCTTCCCGGTCACTGTGTTCGAGGCCTTTCATGCGCTCGGCGGCGTGCTGCGCTACGGCATCCCGGAGTTCCGCCTGCCCAACGACCTCATCGACGACGTCGTGGGCAAGATCAAGCTGCTCGGGGGCCGCTTCGTCCAGAACTTCGTCGTGGGCAAGACCGCGACGATCGAGGAACTGCGGGAGGCCGGATTCTGGCGCGTCTTCGTCGGAACGGGTGCCGGCCTCCCGCGGTTCATGGACGTACCCGGGGAGCACCACCTCAACGTCATGTCCGCCAACGAGTTCCTCACCCGGGTCAACCTCATGCAGGGCCTGCGCGACGACTACGAAACCCCCCTGCCGGAGACCGCCGGCAAGGAGGTGCTCGTCATCGGTGGTGGCAACACCGCGATGGATGCCGCGCGCACCGCGCACCGCCTCGGCGGCCGCGTGACCATCGTCTACCGGCGCACCCGCAGCGAGATGCCGGCCCGGGTCGAGGAGCTCGAGCACGCGCTCGAGGAGGGCATCACGTTGCTCGCGCTGCGCTCACCGACCGAGTTCATCGGTGACGACGCCACCGGGTTCGTCACCGCGACGACCCTCGACGTCATGGAGCTCGGCGAGCCCGACGCCTCCGGCCGGCGCCGCCCCGTGCCGACCGGCCGCACCGAGACGATGAAGGCCGACCTGGTGATCATGGCGCTGGGCAACGCCTCGAACCCGATCATCAAGGACTCCGAGCCGCAGCTGCACACGACGACGTGGGGCACCATCGACCTCGACCACGCGGGGTCGCAGGAGACCTCCCTGCACGGCGTCTACTCCGGCGGTGACGCCGCCCGAGGCGGGTCGACCGCCATCAACGCGGCCGGTGACGGCCAGGCCGCGGCGCGCGAGATCATCGGTCACGTCGACGTGCCCGCCGACCAGGTCGCCGCGATGGTCAGGAGCGCCAAGGCGTTCACCGACCGCGCCTCCACCGAGCAGACGATCCTCGCCACGGCGCACCTCGCCGACGGCATCGAGGAGATCACCGTCCACTCGCCGGTCATCGCCGCCGCGGCCCGAGCCGGCCAGTTCGTGCGCGTCCTGCCCTGGCCCGACGGCGAGCTCATCCCGCTCACCATCGCCGACTGGGACGTGGAGGCAGGCACCATCTGCCTGGTGGTGCAGGGCGTCGGGACGAGCAGCATCGAGATCAACCGGATGCAGGTCGGCGACGCCTTCGCGGGCATCGCCGGGCCACTCGGACGCCCCAGCGAGATCCGTGCCTACCCGGTCGACCAGGCGGTCGTCTTCACCGCAGGCGGCCTCGGCCTGCCCCCCGTGTACCCGATCCTGCGCGAGCACCTGCGGGCCGCCAACCACGTCACGCTCATCGCCGGGTTCCGCAGCGCCGACCTGCTCTTCTGGACCGGGGACGACGAGCGGGTCGCCGCCCTGCAGCGCGAGTTCGGTGACCTGCTCGAGGTCGTCTACACGACCAATGACGGGACGTTCGGGATCGAGGGCTTCGTCACCGCCCCGCTCGAGGGGATGCTCGAGGCGGCCGTCGCGGGGACCGGGCGCGGCATCGCCGAGGTCGTCGCGATCGGCCCGCCGCTGATGATGCGGGCCGTCTCGGACCTGACCCGCCGGTTCGGCGTGCCCACGGTCGCCAGCCTGAACTCGATCATGGTCGACGCCACCGGCATGTGCGGCGCCTGCATGGTGCCGGTGACGATGGACGGCAAGAGCATCCGCAAGCACGCCTGCATCGACGGCCCTGAGATCGACGCGCACATCATCGAGTGGGACAAGTTCCTCCCGCGCTTCGGTCAGTTCCGTTCGCAGGAGGCCAGTAGCCGCGTCCGCCACGGCCTCGACTGAGCCGTCATCTCGCGGGACCGGCCTGCCGCGCTGTTCAGAAGGGCGGTTCGTCGGGGAAGGCTGGCCGGGAACGGCGGTGGGCCTCTCGGAACTGGGCGGCACTGGTGCAGCGGCGGTGGACGGGAACGTCGAGGTCGACATCGAAGTCGATGTGGCCGGCAGTGTGGGTGAGGTGGGGTCCGGCGGAGTGGTGCTCGAGGCGAAGCGTCAGGTGGGACTCGAGTGCACTCCACGTGGGGGGCTGGGCACCAACAGTGCCCGCTACGGGAGCGGGAGTGAGCGCCTCGGCACCGGAGCGGAGCCCTTCGACGGTCGAGTCGGCCCCGAGCACCAGGGTGTGCAGGGCATCCAGTGGCGTAGTGGTGCGGACTTGACCGGTGGGGTCGGTCCAGGTGGCAGTGCCGTCGGGTGCCAGGCGCACCAGCCAGCCGGGTCGCTGCTTGATGCGGTGGTGTCGCCGGCACAGCGTGAGCAGGTTGCGGGCCGCAGTGCGCCCGATCGGCCAGGGCCGCACGTGGTCGAGGTCGCAGAACCGGGCCGCGACGCTGCAGCCGGGGAAGCGACACCGGCCGTCGCGGGCCTGCACGAGAGCGATGAGCTCGGCGCCGGGGCGGTAGCCCGCGGTCGCGAGGTGGTCGTGGAGGTCGAGGCGGGCACCGGTGAGCGGGTCGCACGGCACGAACGTGGACGGCGGTTTCGCCCGCCCGCGCCTGGACCGTGGTGGCGGCTTCGGGAGGTGGTCGAGCAGCCAGGCGCGGCGCACGAGCAGCGGCTCCGATGGCCGCGCACCTTGTACCTCGACCAAGTCGTCGTCGGATTTCTTCGGCTTCGCGGTGGAAGGGTCGAACACGGACCCCGCGACGTCGACGGGGATGACCGCGTGGTCGCTGTCATGGCGCTCTGCCTCGGTGACGCGGTTACCTCGGAGCTCGGACTCGACGTCAGCCGGTCGCGCAACGGTCTCGACGCTGCGCTGGTCGGCCGCCAACCCGGCCGGGCCGTCCGCCGACACAGCAGCACCCGGCCGTGGCGTCGCCTGCGGCGGGGTGGCGTCGGCGGGCACCGTGAGCAGCACCTGCACGTCGACGTTCGCGTTGCCGGTGACCAGGTCGGTCAGCGCCTTCCCGCGGGCCTGCTCGATGTTTGTGCAGGCGCCGGCTGCGACGAGGTCATGGGCAAGGCGGTCGATCGCGGCCCAGGCAACAGCGGCCTCCTCGCTCGGGAACGTGCCGTGCCACTCGTCGACCCCGGGCTCGCCGACCCACCGGCGCAGACCGGTCCCCGCGCGTGCACGCTCGGCGCGCTCGCGGACCAGGTCGGGGGAGATGCGCGACAACAGTACCCGGGCGCGCTGCCGGAGCCTGGCGGCGTCGTCGCCCAGATGAGGGTGCAGAGCGGCAATGACGGCGTCGGCAACGTCTGCCGGCGCGATCTCGAGCTCGAACGCGACGACCCCGGCCCGATATCCATCGAGCCGACCTTGCGCCATCGCCTCGTGCAAGCCGCCCAGGCCACTGGTCACGGCAGATCGCGGTGCTCCGCCGGCACCGGCACCCGGTCGGCGGCCAGGCGTACGGCCAGCTCGACTCGCCGCTGCGCCTGTGGGTGCGACGCGCCGATCAGCGGAGCGACGACGTCGGCGGCGTCGAGGGTGACGCGGCCGGTTCGGTGCACGGTCTCACCGAGCGTCCCGTCCTCGCACGAGAGGGTCTCGCGTCGGGCAGCCTCGGCAATTGCGTTGTCCTGCAAAGCGGTGAGGATGTTGATGAGTGACTGGCAGTGTGCGACGTGGGCCAGCCATCCGTCGCGGTCCTCGGGCACGCGCGCGGTGAGTGCAGCGACGACGAGGTTCGCGCCGTCCACCACTGCCTGATCGATAGGACCAGCTGCGGGGCGGAGAGTGGCAGCGACCGCAGCGGATGAGGACTCGGTGCGGCGTGATGGTGCTGGCATGTGTCCCCCTTTCCCCTGAGACGATTCTACCGATCTCCGATGAGTAGCACAAGCGTTCGAATCAATGAATTCGGTTATAGCAGAATCGTTTTGCCAGCAGTCGCGGAATCGCAAGTACGCGACGCGACGCAGAACCCCGTCTGCTTGACGCAGCGTCTGAGCCCACCTGACGTCCATGGGCGGTACGGCATCCGGGCTGCATGAGACGCGACCGGAGCACGGGGTGAACCCTGTCCTTGCGCGACCTCGAGGAGACGCCCACCAGCAGCACCGCCACATCCTCCAGCATGCTCACGACGCCGCCCGCGCCGGGAGCGGCACGGAAGCCGCGGAGGTGACCGCCCGCCGCGGTGTTCAGCGCCGGACGAGGTCTCGCACCGCTGTGTAGAGCAGGACCACGGCAGTGGCGCCCACGACGACGGCCAGTCCCAGCCGCCAGTTGCCGCCGAGCCAGAGGAGCACGAACCACACGGCGACCGCCGCGGCGGCGAGCGCGACCACCGTTAGGAGGAACCTCAGCAGCTGCTTGCGGGCAAAGGCCTCCACGGCGAGGACGCCGATGACCGCGGCCAGGACGAAGAGCAGCAGCGGTGACAGGGGGACGAAGAGCATCGCGACCAGCACCGCGAGCATGAGGGGGACGCTGAGCGCGGACCAGACGTGGAGGAAGCGTTCGCGGACGTCTCCGCCGGGGACGTAGGGCTGGTGCGGGTGCCGGAGGTGGCCTTGGACGGGTTCGGGGACCTCCGGGGCGGCAAGCGCGGCACCGTGCACCTCTCGCTCGTTCAGCAGGTCGGCGCGGCGGCGAACGAGGGCACTCACCTCGGCCTCCTCGGCGTCGAGCTCGCGCCCGCGCGCCCGGGCCAGGGAGTCTGAGCCGGCCCGTTCCAAGGTCACGGCCACCAGCCGCCGCCGTCGCAGCGCCTCGCGGCGCCCCTCGACGTCGGCGTCCAGGGCGGCCAGCTCCTCGTCGATGTGAGCCACCCGTTCCACGAGCAGCTCGTCGCGCTCTGCCTCGGTCGGCGCGACCTTGTGCAGGCCCGCCCACCCGAGGGGGTCGGCCCAGGACGGGCGGACCGAACCGTCGCGCTCGTAGCGCGGCCCGGCGGGTGCCCGTTCACCACCGAGCCGGTCACGGGTGTCCAGCCCCCAGAGGCCACGGAAGTCCCGGGCCCAGGGCGTGGTGTCGTCGAGGACCTCGGGCGCCCAGCCCAGCGGCTGGTCGGGGCCGACGGACCTGCCGTCCCCCCGTGCGTAGTCGATGAAGGGGATGCCGACACCAGGCCGGTCGTTGCGCAGCCAAGGGAACAGCGTCGCCCCGGACTGCTCGAAGAATCGGACGAAGGCGCCTGCCCGCCCGGCCGGCTGGATCTGCACGAGGTAGTCGCCGGGGAGGAACGCTCCGGAGTGGGACCCGGCGCCGGCGTGGATGACGGGGTGGTTGCCGACCCGCTGCACCTCCGGGTCGTCCCACCGTCGACGAAGGTCGTCCCCCGTGTAGTCGTGCGAGGAGAAGGCCACCCACTGGGCGGTGGGCGGCCCGTCGTCGACGTCGACCAGGTAGACCGTCGCCATCTCCCAGTCGGACTCGTGCTCGTTGATGCCGGCAAACGCAGACCGCCAGTCGTTCATCGCGTAGAAGTACCAGTACTGGAGGCACAGGTACCCGCCGTCGCGCACGACCCGGCCGTAGTACGTGCAGACCGGGGGGTCACCCACGGCCTCCCGGTACTGCAGCTGCGCGGTCGCCCCGGTGGCGCCCGGGACCCGCCCGCGCAGGATGAGCGAGCCACGCAGGCCGGCATCCACGAAGCGGGCCAGGAGGCCGACGCTGCCGAGCCGGCCGCGCCCCGCCGGTCGCTCGCGCAACCGTGCCCCCCGCCGGGTCAGGGTCGCGACGTCGAGCGGCTTCTCGACGTAGCGCAGGTGCAGCCGGTCGCGCGGGCGCTCCCGCGCCTCATGGCACAGCCGCTCGGCGTCCAGCTGGCCCGCGGGCACGAGCAGGCGAGCGCGGTCGGTCTCCTCGTCGTCGAGCCAGAGGCTGCACCCGCCGATGTAGGGCTCGACCGCCATCGGCAGGAAGTGCTCGCCGCGGGTGAACCGCACGACGGGCTCGTACTCCCGCAGGAGCGCCAGGTCGTCAGCAGGGGACATGGTGGCATCCTTCCCGATGGGCCACCTCGGCGCAGCGACATCCGGTCAAGCGCCGCTGGCTGCCCGTCAGGCGTGCGGGAACGACGTCTTCGCGGGCCCCTCGAGCTCGGCGCGGTGGTTGCGGATGAGGTCGAGGTTGCGGTCGCGCAGGTGGTCGAAGCCCTGGCCGATGTTCGAGCCGGGGGTCAGCGCGGCGAGCGCCTCGTCGGGGTCGAGCCGCGCCGACACCCAGCCCTCGTGGGTGGCGGCCTTGGCGATGATGTGGCCGATCGGGGTGACGACGTGCGAGTTGCCGAAGTAGAGCACCCCGGCCGGGTCGGCCCCGACGGCGTTGGCCCCGATGACGAACACGTGGTTGTCGTAGGCGCGGGCCCGGGAGGTGAGCTCCCAGACGTCGGCCGAGCGAAGCAGGGCCGAGGGTCGGCAGATGACCTCGGCGCCCAGCACTGCCTGGATGCGCGACAGCTCGGGGTAGTCGCCGTCGAAGCAGATGATCATGCCGATCCGGCCGAGCTCGGTGTCGCACACGGTCACCGTGTCGCCCGGGGTCACCCACCCACCGCCCGAGACGGCCTCGGAGCAGAACGGGTGGGTCTTGCGGTAGACCCCGAGCAGCTCACCGCGCGGGTCGATGAGCACCGAGGCGTTGTAGACGATCTCGGGCGTCGGGCCGCGCTCGTAGGTGCCGGCGACCAGGTGGATGCCGAGCTCGGCCGCGACGTCGCGCAGCGGCGCGATGACCGGCCCGGGCAGTTCGGAGACGAGCTCCCAGAGCTCATCGGTGGGGCAGCCGGGGGTGAAACCGGTGGTGGCCGACTCGGGCAGGACGACCAGCTCGGCCCCGGTGGCCTCGACGCAGCGTCGGGTGAACTCGACGAGCTTGTCGAGGTTCGCGGCAACCGACTCGGCGGTGAGCGGCCCCGGCACGGGGGCGACCTGCACGGCGGCGGCGGTGAAGGCACGCATCAGCGCCGCCGCCCGATCCGGGCGCCGAGCGCGACACCGGCCAGGGCGAGCAGCCCGCCGACGAGGGCCCCGAGGGCGAAGCCCGCCCCCGAACCGAGGTCGAGCGCGCCCTTGCGCGCCGCGGCGGCCCTACCGGCATACACGGCGGGCGCGGATGCCGTTCCCTCACCCCCCGCGAGCGGGGCACCGAGCGCGGTGGTCGCCCCGGCCGGGACGAGCACCCCGGCGATGTCCTGGTCGAGTGCCAGGAAGAACTGCCCGGCCATCTTCTTCGTGACCCCGGTGAGCATCCGCTGGCCCACCCCGCCGATGGCCCCACCGATCGTGGCATCCGCGTCGTAGGTCAGCTCGGTGCCGCCGGCGAGTGATGGCACGAGGCTCACCTTGACATCGGCGTCGATCGTCCCGGGAGCGCCGGCGCCCGATGCCTTCATCGTGAGGGAGTGGGGCGCGACCTTGTCGGCGAGCGAGACCTCGCCGGCATACGTTCCCTTGATCGCCGCGACTCCGGCAGTGACTGACATGGCGTAGCGGTCCTCGCCGATGGTGCTCAGTGCCTCGCAGCCGGGGATGCACCGGGCGAGCACCGCGGGGTCGAGGATGGCGTCCCACACCTTGTCGACGGGGGCCTCGAGGGTGGAGGTGCCGGAGATCTTCATCGCGAACCTTCCTGCGCGGGAACGGGGTCGGTGGGTGCGGGCTGTTGGCGGTCTCGGCGCAGCTGCCACAGCTCGGAGGGGCTGATCGGCATCGCGCGGATGGGGAACCCCTCGGCATCCTCGATGGCGGAGGCGATGACGGCGGACACCGGGATGGTGCCCGCCTCACCGGCGCCCTTGATGCCGAGCGGGTTGAGCGGGCTGGGCGTCTCGAGGTGGTCGGTCTCGATGTAGGGGACCTCGGAGGCGTACGGCACGAGGAAGTCCATGAACGACGCGTTGAGCAGCTGCCCCGACCCGTCGTAGGCCATCCGCTCGTAGAGGGCACCGCCGACGCCCTGCGCGACGCCGCCGTGCACCTGCCCCTCCACGATCATCGGGTTGACCATGACGCCGCAGTCGTGCACCACGCAGTAGCGCAGGATGCGGATCTCGGCGGTGACCGGGTCGGTCTCGACGATCGCCGCATGCATGCCGTTGGCGAAGGTGGCCTGGGTGGGGGAGTAGAAGTCCTTGCCCTCGAGCCCCGGCTCCTCGTCGTCGGCGACCGGTGGCTTGTCCGGGTCGAACGTGCCGGCGAACTGTGTTGCGGCAGCGGCGGACTGGTCGAAGGCGTAGCGCAGCGGGTTCGAGAGCACGGCCACCGTCGACAGCGCAATGGACGTGCCGGGCGCGCCCCTGACCGAGATGACCCCGTCGTCGATCTCGAGGTCGTCGGGCGAGACCTCGAGGGCGTCGGCCGCGATCTTCAGGGCCTTGGCCCGCACCACCCGGGCGGCGAGCGCGACGGCGTTGCCCGACATGACGGCGCCGCGAGAGGCGAACGTGCCGACGGCGTACGGCATCCGGCGGGTGTCGCCGGTGGTGACGTGGACGTCTTCGATGCGCACGCCGAGCTCGTCGGCGACGATCTGGGCGAGGATCGTCTGGTGGCCCTGCCCCTGGGTGGTCAGGCCGGTTGCCACGTTGACCCGGCCGCTTGTCTCGACGTGCACGTGCCCGCCCTCGTAGGGGCCGACGCCGGTGCCCTCGACGTAGCAGCCGATGCCCAGGCCCACCCGCCGGCCCTCGGCCTCGGCCTGCTCGCGGTAGCCGGCGAAGTCGTCCCAGCCGACCAGGGCCTTGAGCTTCGCCAGGGATGCCGGGAAGTCGCCGGAGTCGTACTTCAGCGGCCGCCCGTCCTGGAACATCAGCCCGTGGTCGTAGGGCATCTCGTCGGGCTGGATGAAGTTGCGCGAGCGCACCTCGGTGCGGTCGAGCCCGAGGTGCGCCGCGATCGCATCCATGGCGCGCTCCATGGCGAAGCAGCCCTGGGGCCGGCCGGCGCCCCGGTAGGGCGTCACCAGAACGGTGTTGGTGTAGAGCGACCAGAACTCGACGCGGTAGGCGCCCGGCTTGTAGGGCCCGAGCAGCTGGGTGGCGGTGATGATCGGCACGATGATGCCGTAGGGCGTGTAGGCGCCGTTGTCGTGCCAGAACCTCACGTCGAGGGCGAGCAGGTGGCCCTCGTCGTCGAAACCGACGGTCACCTCCTGCAGCTGACCGCGCTCGTGGGCGCTGGAGATGAAGTGCTCTCGGCGGTCCTCGGTCCACTTCACGTCGCGGCCCAGGTTGCGCGCGGCCCACGGCACGAGCACCTCCTCGGGCCACGGGTGCATGATCTTGACACCGAAGCCGCCGCCCACGTCGGGGGCGATGCACTCGACCTTGGCCAGCGGCATCCCCAGCTTGGCGGCCACGGCGGCGCGCACACCGGTCGTGGTCTGGGTGGAGGAGTACAGCCGCAGCGAGCCCTCGTCGAGGTCCCACTTGGCGTAGACACCCTTGCCCTCCATCGGGGTGCAGGCGCTGCGCTCGATGGACAGCTCGAGGGTGAGCCGGTTCGGCGCGGCGGCCATCGCGGTCTCGAGCTCGCCGACCTCCTGGAGCAGGTGGGCGCTGACGTTGTCGGGCACGTCGTCGTGCACCAGGCGGGTTCCTGAGCGGGCGTTGTCGATGCCGACCACGACGGGCAGCTGCTCGTAGGCGACTCGAATGCGGGCCGCGGCGTCCTCGGCGACGTAGCGGTCGCGGGCGACGACCATCACCACGGCCTCGCCGACGTGGTTCACCTCGTCCTTGGCCAGGCAGTAGCCGGTGCGAGCGTGGGTCATCGCGGGGTGGGGGATGAGCACCGGCAGCGGCTCGGCCACCCGGCCGGTGAGGTCGTCCCAGGTGTAGATGGCCTCGACGCCGTCGACCTCCCAGGCGTCGTGGATGTCGACCTCGACCACCCGCGCGTGCGCGTGCGGGCTGCGCACGAAGGCCGCCTCGAGGGCACCGTGGCCGAGGTCGTCGAGGTAGCGGCCGTTGCCGGTGAGCAGCCGGGGGTCCTCGCGGCGCAGCACCCTCTCGCCGAACTGCCGCGTGCTCATCGCGCCGCCCCGCCCTCGTAGCCGGGCGCCGGGTCGACGGGCTGCACCATTGCCTCGCGGCGGATCTCGGCGGCGCGGCCGACGGCCTTGACGATGTTCTGGTACCCGGTGCAGCGGCACAGGTTGCCCGAGATGGCCTCGCGGGCCTCCTCCGGTGTGGGGTCGGGGAACTCGTCGAGGTAGGCCGTGATCGTGGTGATGAACCCCGGCGTGCAGAAGCCGCACTGCAACCCGTGGCACTCGGCGAACGCCTGCTGCACCGGGCTCATCGCCGCCGGGTCGTTGCCGATGCCCTCGACCGTGGTGATCTCGTGGGCCTGGGCCGTGACGGCGAACATCAGGCACGAGCGCATCGGCTGGCCGTCGACGAGCACCGTGCAGGCACCACAGACGCCGTGCTCGCAGCCGACGTGCGTTCCGGTGAGGGCCAGCTCGTGGCGCAGTAAGTCGGACAGCAGCCGGCGGGCCGGTGCCTTCGCCGAGCGCAGTACTCCGTTGACCCGCAGCCGGATGTCGAGCAGTGCCTCCGCCGCAGGCTCGCCCGGTGCGGTGGCCGGGGTCGTCGGGAATCCCTCGCTCATGCCGCCCCCTCGACGTCGCGTGCGCCGAGCGCGGTGGCCACCGCTCGGCGGGTGAGCTCGGCGGCGAGCATCCGCCGGTAGTCGGCGGTGGCGTGGATGTCGCCCTCGGGGTCGACGTGGGCCGAGACCAGCTCGACCACGGCGTCGGCGACGGCGGCGGGCAGTGGCGACCCGGCATCCGGACCGGCGACCGAACCCGAGAGCGCCGGCGTGAGGTCGAGCACGGTCGGCACGGGGGTCACCGACACGAACGAGGCACGCGCCGCGCGCACCGTGCCGCCGTGGCCCACCTCGATGGCGACGGCCACCCCGGCCAGCGCGTAGTCGCCGTGACGCCGCGCCGACTCCAAGAAGGCGGTGCGCGTGCCGGGAGCGAACCGGCCGAAGCGCACCGCCTCGACCAGCTCGTTCTCGGCCAGCGTGGTCTCGAGCGGCCCCTCGAAGAAGTCCGCGGCGGCGATCTCACGGCGCCCCCGGGCGCTGACGGCCTCGACGACGCCCCCGGTCAGCACCAGCACCGACGGCATCTCGCCCGCGGGGTCGGCGTGCGCGATCGAGCCGACCGTGGTGCCGCGGTTGCGGATGGCGGGGTGCGCCACGTTGCGCAGTGCCTGGCCCAGCAGCGGCAGGGCTGCCTCCGCGCCGGCGTGGCGCTCCAGGCCGGCGTGGCGCACGAGGGCCCCGACCCGCACCCAGTCGCCGGTCACGTCGACGGCAGCCAGGTCGGCCACGCCGTTGATGTCGACCAGGTGACCCGGGCTGGCCAGGCGCATGTTGAGCACCGGGATGAGGCTCTGCCCGCCGGCGAGCACCTTGCCGTCGTGGGCGACGTCGGCGAGCACGCCGACGGCCTCGTCGACGGTGCGCGGCGCGTGGTGCACGAACGGTGCGGGTTTCACCTGAGCGATCCTGCCTTGTCCAAGGGTCCGGGGAAAGGCACAGGACCCCAGGAGGTGGCGGCCCCGGGCGGGGTGGTGGTGGTTGCGGGTCACCGGCGCCGGTCGTGCTCGGCCCACCCGAGGAGCTCAGCCGGTGTCATGGTGACCGTGCCGAAAGTGGCGCAGCGCGGTGCCCTCGTGCGGGGTCACCGGCGGGATCGGGTCCGCTCGGCCAGGGCGGCCAGGGCGGCGGGGAAGAT
>JBBQNZ010000125.1:0-12734 GCA_038330415.1 Actinomycetales bacterium
GAGGGCCCGGGCGTCACGTGCGCCCAGGCGATGTCGGCGGTCGAGTCGGTGTGGGGCGGCGCGGAGGTCATCGACAGCCGGTACCGCAACTTCCGCTTCACCGCCGGCGACGTCGCGGCCGACAACGCGTCATCCGGCGCCTTCGTCACCGGGCCGATCGGGCTGCCGCCGGCCGAGCTCGACCTCGCGCTCGAGGCCGTGCTCGTCGAGGTCGGTGGCGTCATCGTCGACTCGGCGACCGGCGCCGCGGTGCAGGGCCACCCGGGCGAGGCGCTCGCCCTGGCCGCGAACGACCTGGCCCGCCGTGGTCACGCCATCGAGGCCGGCTGGATCGTGCTCACCGGCGGCATGACGGATGCCGTGTTCTCGCCGCCCGGGTCGAGCACCGCGCTGCACTTCACCAACCTGGGATCGGTCTTCCTCAACGGCGGGACGGAGTAGGCATGCCGCTCATCGAGGTCACCCTCGCGCAGGGCCGCACGCCGGTGCAGCTGCGCACCCTCATCTCCGCCCTCACCCACGCCGCGTCCGAGGCTGTTGACGCCCCGGTCGAGAGCATCCGGGTCGTCATCCGCGAGGTGCCCCTGACCCACTGGGGCGCCGGTGACGTCACCATCGCCGAGCGCCGGGGGGCACCCGATCCTCGAACCCAACCCGACCCCGACACCAAAGGGTGAACCCATGAGCGAGCTCCAGTTCTTCGGCCACATCATCGACAACGAAGAGGTCGAGTCGATCGACGGCAAGCGCTTCGACGTCTGGAACCCCTGGACCCGCGAGGTGTGGGCGCAGGCGGCCGAGGCGTCCGAGAAGGACGCCGAGCGCGCCATCATCAGTGCGCGCAAGGCGTTCGACGAGGGCCCGTGGCCGCGGATGGGGCGCGTCGAGCGGGCCGCGGCGATCCACCGGCTGGCCGACCTCATGGAGGAACGCGCCGACGACCTGGCCACCATGGACGCCACGAACATGGGCAAGCCGTTCCTGCAGGCCAAGCACGACGTCGCCCGCTCGGTGTGGAACTTCCGGTTCTTCGCCGACCACCAGCGCGACGCCGTCGGCGAGGTCTACCCGATGGACACGGGTCACCACACCTACAGCGAGTTCGGCCCGGCGGGTGTCGTCGCGGCGATCAGCCCGTGGAACTTCCCGCTGATGATGGCGTCGTGGAAGATCGCGCCGGCGATCGCGTGGGGCAACACCTGCATCATCAAGCCGAGCGAGGACACCCCCGCGTCGGTGACCCTGCTCGGGCGCCTCGCGGTCGAGGCCGGCTTCCCGCCGGGGGTGCTCAACGTCGTCAACGGCTACGGCGCACCGGCGGGCGCGACGCTGACCGGTGACGACCGAGTCGACCGGGTCACCTTCACCGGGTCGTCCACGACCGGCAAGCACGTCATGGCGTCGGCGTCCACGCACCTCGCGCCGGTGTCGCTCGAGCTCGGCGGCAAGGGCGCGAACATCGTCTTCGAGGACGCCGACATCGACAACGCCATCTACTGGGCGGTCGAGGCGATCTTCCGCAACGCCGGCCAGATCTGCCTGGCCGGGTCGCGGCTGTTCGTGCACTCCTCGATCTACGACTCGTTCATGGAGCGGTTCGTCGCGGCGGCCGAGGCGCTGACCATCGGCGACCCGTTCGAGGCGTCGACGAAGTTCTCGTCGCTGGCCAGCAAGCGGCACTTCGACAAGGTCGTCTCCTACGTCGAGAGCGCGCGGGCGCTGGGCGGCACCGTGCACACCGGCGGGGTCGCCGAGGACGGCTCGTGGGTCGTGCGGCCGACGATCATCGACGGGCTGGCGCTGGATGCCGCGCCGTACTGCGAGGAGATCTTCGGCCCGGTCTGCGTCGTCAACAGCTTCGACACCGAGGAGGAGGCGCTGCAGCTGGCCAACGACACCCGCTACGGGCTCAACGCGATGCTCTTCACCGAGAACCTGTCGCGTGCGCACCGGGTGGCTTCCAAGCTGCGGGCCGGCACGGTGTGGGTCAACTGCTTCTTCATCCGCGACCTGCGCACGCCCTTCGGCGGCGTCGGCGACTCGGGCGTCGGGCGCGAGGGTGGCAACTTCTCGCGCGAGTTCTTCACCGAGCCCAAGGCCGTCGTCATGCAGATCGACCGCGGCTGACGCACGTCCCCCCGCCTCCCCAGTCGACAGTAGAGAACACGCCGTGTGGCTGCGAGCGCACACGGCGTGTTCTCTACTGTCGACGAAGGCCGCCCGTACCGAGATCGACCAATAGGTCACAGGGGGGACGTCCCCGGGGCAACATCGACCAATAGGTCAATGTTGCCCCGGGGCAACTTTGACCTATTGGTCAAAGTTGTCCCAGGTGGTCGGTGAGATCGCACGCACGTCCCGGTCGCGGCTGTCGGTGCTGCCGGGCAAGGTGTGCCGTATGCCGTTCAGCCCCCGCCCGCTCGCGCCCCCCTCCGCGCCCCTCGGCCCTGCGCCGGAAGTCCGCGTGCACTGCTCGATCGTGCCGCCGTACCTGCTCGAGACGCTCGCCGCCTCCGACGACCCGCAGCTGGCCGCGCAGGCCCAGGCCACCCTCGACGTCGACGCCGAGCTGCGCCAGGGCCGCCGCACCGCCGACCTGCGCCCCGACCGCCCGCGCACGTCGCGGCCACGGCTGGCGCCCGGCACGACGGCCGGGCCGGTGCGCGCCATCCACGACGCGAAGCACGGCACCACCCTGCCGGGCACCCTGGTGCGCTCCGAGGGCCAGCCGCCCACCGGCGACTCCGGCGTCACCGAGGCCTACGACGGGCTCGGAGCAACCTGGCAACTGTGGCAGGAGGTCTACGGCCGCAACTCGCTCGACGGCAAGGGCCTGCCCCTGGTGGCCAGCGTGCACTTCAGCACCGACTACGACAATGCCTTCTGGGACGGCACCCAGATGGTCTTCGGCGACGGTGACGGCGTCATCTTCCTGCCGTTCACCCGCAGCGTCGACGTCATCGGGCACGAGCTGGCCCACGGCGTCACCCAGTACACCTCGGGCCTGAACTACCAGGACCAGTCCGGGGCGCTCAACGAGTCGGTGTCCGATGTCTTCGGCGTGCTCGTCAAGCAACGCCTGCTCGGGCAGAGCGCCGACCAGGCCGACTGGCTGGTCGGCGCCGAGCTGCTCGCCCCCGGGGTCAACGGTGTGGCGCTGCGTTCGATGGCCGCGCCCGGCACCGCCTACGACGACCCGCGCCTGGGCAAAGACCCCCAGCCGGCGCACATGAGCGGCTACGTCGACACCACCGACGACAACGGCGGGGTGCACATCAACTCCGGCATCCCCAACAAGGCCTTCCACGTCGTCGCGACCACCCTGGGCGGCAACGCGTGGGAGGTCGCCGGGCAGGTCTGGGTCGACACCATCACCGGCGACATCAGCGCCGACTGCGACTTCGCCACCTTCGCCCGGCTCACCGTTGCCGCCGCCACGGCCCGGCACGGCGCCGACTCCGAGGTCGTCGCGGCGGTCCGGGCCGGGTGGGATGCCGTGGGGCTCGGCACCGCTGCACCGCCGGCACCCAGCGACGCGGGCCCGGCATCCGACGCTGGCCCGGCACCGGAGCCCGGCTCTGATCCGGGCCCTGACCCAGCCCCGGCGCCCGGGCCGGCCACCCAGGTCAGTGTGCGGCGCACCGGCGGGTTCGCCGGGCGCACGGTCGAGCGCACGGTGGCGCTGGGCGAGCTGCCGAGGCGCGACGCCCGCGCCTGGCACTCCCTGCTGGCCGACGACGGGCTGCCTGCGCTGGCCGAGCAGCTCGCCGGCCGGCCGCAGCAGCCCGACACCTACTGCTACGGCGTGCAGTGCGAGGTGCCGCCGCTCGACCTGCAGCTGCCCGAGCTCGAGCTGCCCGACGACGTGCGCTCGCTGCTCGAGCGCACCCTGGCCCCCGGCGACGACTGAACCGCCGACCCCTACGATCGGGGCCATGACCGAGCCCGGGCCCGAGCCGCGCGACCTGCGCCGGGAGCACTGCGACGACCTGTCGTCAGCGACGCTGCGGTGGGCCGACAACGACATGCTCGGCCACCTCAACAACGCCGTGTACCTCGAGCTGTTCGACACCGCGATCAACGACTGGATGGTGCGCGAGACCGGCATCGACGAGCGGATTGCCCCGGTGCAGGGCGTCGTCGCGCAGTCGACGGTGCGCTACTTCGCCGAGGTCTCGTTCCCGGGCACGGTCGAGGTCGGGCTGCAGGTGGCGCGGGTGGGCCGCACCAGCATGGTGATCCACGCCGGCCTCTTCGTGGCCGGCGCGGTCGAGCCGGCCGCGCACCTGGAGTGGGTGCAGGTCTACATCGACCGCCAGACCCGCCGGCCGACCCCGGTGCCCGACCCGGCCAGGGCCGTGTTCGACCGCTGCCTGGCCGGCCGGGCCCCGGGGCGCAGCCGCCCGAGCGGGCAGCGGTCGACCGACGGCGCCGGGTGAGCGAGCCCGGCGCGGTGGTGGGCGGCCGGCATCCGGTGGGCGGCCGGCATCCGGTGGCCGACCTGCTGGTCGACGCCTGGCGCGGCCCCCGCCCTGAGGTCGACGGCTCGTGGGCGCGCGTCGTCCCATGGCGCGAGGGCGTCTACGCGGTGGTCGCGGTCACCGGGCGGGCGATGGTCTCGGCGCCGGTGCGGGCCGGCGACGCCGACCTCGCCGCCTGGGGTGTCGACGGCTTCGGTGGCGCCCACGACCCGCGCGTGATGACCCGCCTGGCCGGCGAGCGCGGCTGGGTCGACGTGCTGGATGCCGTGCTCCTCGCCGACGGCACGGGCCCCCGACGCCCGGAACAGCGCTCGGACGCCCACCTGGCCCTGCGACCTCGCCCGGACCTTCGCGACCACCCGCGCGTGCGGCACGCCCTGCCGATCCGTGGCGACGTGCGGGTCTACGGCCTCGAGGGCGACGACGAGACCGTGCTGACCCTGGCCACCGGCATCGGGGGCCTGGCCGAGCTCAGCTTCGAGGTGTCACCGTCGCGACGCGGCACCGGGTTGGGCACCGCGCTGGCGGGTGCCGCGCGAGCACTGGTGCCGGCCGGCATCCCCGTGGCTTCCTGCGTCTCACCGGCCAACGTGCCGAGCCTGCGCGCGCTACTGGCGGCGGGGTTCGACCCGGTGGGCTCGGTGCAGGTCTACCGACCAGAGGCCTGACCCTCGGGTCAGCCGGCGGAGATCGACTCCAGCACCGACGCCGTCACGGCATCCGCGCCCTCGTCGGTGATGTGCGAGACGGTGACGGTGGCGAACCCGTTGGGGCCCTCGAGCACGATCGAGCGGCCCTGGACCTGGTTGCCGCCGCTGCTGAGGTCGTAAGGCACCAGGATGGCCGGGCCCAACGCGGTGGTCACGTCGCGTGGGGTGCCGGTCGTGGCGCCGAGCTTCCCGAGCACTGCGGCGAGGTCGCCGGCGGGGGGCAGCGTGGTGAGGCCGTTGGCCACGACGTTGACGTTGGGCGCGAACCGGTTCTCGACGGGACCCAGCACCATGAGATCCATCTGGCCGAACATCTGGGCCAGCTGGCTCTCGTCGACCTGGTACATCTGGGTGAGCTCCTTGACCATCGCCTTGTCCTTGCCCTCGGTGATCGCGGTCGCGTCGAAGACCTTCCAGTCCTTCGGCACGGCGAACCGCAGCCCCGAGGTCTCCGCCTGCACCCAGGTCGTGCCGGCGGGCGCCGAAGCCGTGCCTGCTAAGGGCGATGCCGAACCTGCCGGCCGCGAGTCCGAGGCGGATGGTGACGCCTGCGCCGACGTCGCGGCGCTCGCAGCCCCGGCACTTGCGCCGCTCCCACCGGAGCACCCGGCGAGCCCGCCGGCTGCCAATCCGGCAGCGGCACACACGGACGTCAGGACACCGGTTCTTCTCCTCATGGCGCACACCGTAACCCGGCCACCAGCACCGTCCGAGGAACGGCCGTCAGCGGCCCGCAGGGCCCCCCTCGCGTGACGGGGGTCGGATATGGGTCTCAATTCGCGGGAAAAGTGCCCGCACGGGCCTCCCCGGGGCAGGTCCTGACGGTCCTGACCGGTAGACTGAGCGGAGAAATCACGCCCAAGGCGTTCGACGCCCTTGGGCGTGCGCCATGAGTCCGTCCGGTCGCTCCGGCTCGGGCCCAGCGACGAAGGAGAACCGTGGCGGACCAGCAGCCCGACGAGACCC
This sequence comes from Actinomycetales bacterium, assembly GCA_038330415.1. Lineage (GTDB taxonomy): Bacteria > Actinomycetota > Actinomycetes > Actinomycetales > Dermatophilaceae > Fodinibacter. The sequence goes on from JBBQNZ010000125.1 coordinate 6,158, forward strand.
CCGACCAGACCCCGGAGCCGGTGCTCGACCCGGCCACCGAGGTCGAGGCGGAGTCCCCCCACGTCGTGGTGCCCGGCGAGGCGGACGAGTCCTACGACGCCGGCTCGATCACTGTGCTCGAGGGGCTCGAGGCGGTGCGCAAGCGCCCCGGCATGTACATCGGCTCCACCGGCGAGCGCGGCCTGCACCACCTGGTCTGGGAGATCGTCGACAACGCGGTCGACGAGGCGCTGGCCGGCTACGCCGACACCATCGACGTCGCCCTGATGGAGAACGGCGCGGTCCGGGTGAAGGACAACGGGCGCGGCATCCCCACCGACATGCACCCGACCGAGGGCGTCAGCGCCGTCGAGCTCGTGCTCACCCAGCTGCACGCCGGCGGCAAGTTCGGTGGCGGCGGCTACAAGGTCTCCGGTGGCCTGCACGGCGTCGGCTCCTCGGTGGTCAACGCCCTGTCCACCCGGCTCGACGTGTGCGTGCGCCAGAAGGGCCATGCCTTCCGGATGTCGTTCGACCACGGCGTGCCCGTGGCCCCGCTCGAGATGATGGAGGAGACCGGCCGCACCGGCACCACCATCACCTACTGGGCCAACGCCGACATCTTCGAGACCGTTGAATACGACTACGAGACGATCCGCGCCCGCTTCCAGCAGTACGCCTTCCTCAACAAGGGCCTGCGCATCAACCTGGTCGATGAGCGGGTGCCCGACGTCGCCACCGAGGCCGGCGAGCCCGACCTCGACGGCGTCCACGCCGACATCGAGGTCGTCGAAGACCATGAGGACGACGATGCCGGTGGCGAGACCCGCACCACCACGGCCCGCTCGGTGTCCTACCGCTACGACAACGGCCTGGTCGACTACGTCAACCACCTGGTCAGCTCCAAGAAGAGCGAGCCGGTGCACGCCGACGTCATCAGCATCGAGGTGGAAGACCCCAACCGGTCCCTGGCCCTCGAGCTCGCGATGCAGTGGACCACTGCCTACTCCGAGTCGGTGCACTCCTACGCCAACACCGTCAACACCCACGAGGGCGGCACCCACGAGGAGGGCTTCCGCGCGGCCCTGACCAAGCTGGTCAACGACTTCGCGCGCAAGCAGAACCAGCTCAAGGACAAGGACGAGAACCTCACCGGCGACGACGTCCGCGAGGGCCTGACCGCCGTCATCTCCGTCAAGCTCGGCGAGCCGCAGTTCGAGGGGCAGACCAAGACCAAGCTGGGCAACTCCGAGGTGAAGGGTTTCGTGCAGAGCGCCATGACCCGTGAGTTCGGGGCCTGGCTCGACAGCCACCCCAACGAGGGCCGCGAGATCGTCCGCAAGGCGATCCAGGCGTCCGCGGCCCGGATGGCGGCTCGCAAGGCCCGCGAGGCCACCCGCAAGCGGGTGCTCGAGAGCGGCGGCCTGCCCGGCAAGCTGCGCGACTGCCAGGCCAAGGACCCCGCGGTCTCCGAGGTGTTCATCGTCGAGGGCGACTCCGCCGGTGGCTCGGCCGTGCGCGGCCGCAACCCGCACAACCAGGCGATCCTGCCGATCCGCGGCAAGATCCTCAACGTCGAGCGGGCCCGCCTCGACAAGGCGCTGGGCAACCAGGAGGTGCAGGCGCTGATCTCGGCGTTCGGCACCGGCATCGGCGAGGACTTCGACATCGAGAAGGCCAGGTACCACAAGATCGTGCTGATGGCCGATGACGACGTCGACGGCATGCACATCCGCACCCTGCTGCTGACCCTGCTCTTCCGGTTCATGAAGCCGCTGATCGAGGCTGGCTACGTCTACCTCGCGCAGCCGCCGCTGTTCCGCCTGAAGTGGAGCAACGCCGCGCACCAGTTCGCGTTCACCGACCGCGAGCGCGACGCCCTGATCGCCGAGGGGCAGAGCAAGGGCCGGCGCCTGCCGAAGGACAACCCGATCCAGCGCTACAAGGGCCTGGGTGAGATGGACTACCAGGAGCTCTGGGAGACCACGATGAACCCCGACTCGCGGGTGCTGCTGCAGGTCACCCTCGACGACGCCGCCGCCGCCGACGAGATCTTCTCGATCCTGATGGGCGAGGACGTCGAGTCGCGCCGCTCCTTCATCCAGCGCAACGCCCGCGACGTGCGGTTCCTGGACATCTGACGATCACGCGAGGAACGGGCGCTGACCAAGATGTCCCAAAGACCCTCGCTCGACATCTGACACAGCCCGCCGCATCCGCCTCCAGCCTTTGAAACACCAGCTAGACAAGGACTTTCATGACTGAGCAGCCCCCGGTCGAGACCGACCGCACGGAGCCGATCGACCTCAACACCGAGATGCAGCGGTCGTACATCGAGTACGCCATGAGCGTCATCGTCAGCCGTGCCCTGCCCGACGTGCGCGACGGCCTCAAGCCCGTGCACCGCCGGGTCGTCTACGCGATGTACGACGGTGGCTACCGCCCCGACCGCGGCTTCAACAAGTGCAGCCGCGTCGTCGGCGAGGTCATGGGGGCCTACCACCCGCACGGCGACCAGTCGATCTACGACGCCCTGGTGCGCCTCGTGCAGGACTGGTCGTTGCGCTACCCGCTGGTGCAGGGCCAGGGCAACTTCGGCAGCCCGGGCGACGACCCGGCCGCCGCACCGCGCTACACCGAGTGCCGGATGGCGCCGCTGGCCATGGAGATGGTGCGCGACATCGACGAGGAGACCGTCGACTTCCGCCCCAACTACGACGGCAAGACGCTCGAGCCCGACGTGCTGCCGAGCCGCTTCCCGAACCTGCTGGTCAACGGCAGCTCAGGCATCGCGGTCGGCATGGCCACCCAGATCCCGCCGCACAACCTGCGCGAGGTGGCCGCGGCCGCGCAGTGGGTGCTGGCGCACCCGGAGGCCAACCGCGAGGAGATGTTCGAAGCGGTCATGCGCGAGATCAAGGGCCCGGACTTCCCGACCGGCGCGCTGATCATGGGCACCCGCGGCATCGAGGACGCCTACCGCACCGGCCGCGGCTCGATCATCATGCGCGCGGTCGTCGAGGTCGAGGAGATCCAGAACCGGCAGTGCCTCGTCGTCACCGAGCTGCCCTACCAGGTCAACCCCGACTCGCTGGCGCAGAAGATCGCCGAGCACGTCAAGGACGGCCGGCTCTCCGGCATCGCCGACATCCGCGACGAGACCTCGGGCCGCACCGGCCAGCGCCTCGTCATCGTGCTCAAGCGCGATGCCGTGGCCAAGGTCGTGCTCAACAACCTGTTCAAGCACACCCAGCTGCAGACCAACTTCGGCGCCAACATGCTCGCGCTGGTCGACGGCGTGCCGCGCACCCTGCCGATCGACGCGTTCATCCGCTACTGGGTCGAGCACCAGCTCGACGTCATCCAGCGCCGCACCGCCTACCGGCTGCGCAAGGCCGAGGAGCGCATCCACATCCTGCGCGGCCTGCTCAAGGCGCTCGACGCGCTCGACGAGGTCATCGCGCTGATCCGCCGCTCGCCCACCGTCGACGAGGCGCGCTCGGGCCTGATGCAGCTGCTCGAGATCGACGAGGTGCAGGCGCAGGCCATCCTCGACATGCAGCTGCGCCGGCTGGCCGCCCTGGAGCGGCAGAAGATCATCGACGACCACGACGAGCTCGAGGCGATGATCGTCGACTTCACCGACATCCTTGCCAAGCCGGGCCGCCAGCGCGACATCGTCTCCGAAGAGCTCGCCGAGATCGTCAGGAAGTACGGCGACGACCGGCGCTCGAACATCATGCCGTTCGACGGTGACATGTCGATGGAGGACCTGATCCCCGAGGAGGACGTCGTCGTCACCATCACCCGGGGCGGCTACGCCAAGCGCACCCGGGTCGACGCCTACCGCTCGCAGCGGCGTGGCGGCAAGGGCGTGCGCGGCGCCTCGCTGCGCGGCGAGGACATGGTCGACCACTTCTTCACGACCACCTCCCACCACTGGCTGCTCTTCTTCACCAACCTCGGACGCGTCTACCGCGCCAAGGCCTACGAGCTGCCGGATGCCGGCCGCGACGGCAAGGGCCAGCACGTCGCCAACGTGATGGCCTTCCAGCCGGGCGAGCAGATCGCTCAGGTGCTGGCGGTGCGCGACTACGCGTCGGCGGCCTACCTGGTGCTCGCCACCAAGGCGGGCCTGGTCAAGAAGACCCGCCTGGGTGAGTACGACAGCCCGCGCAGCGGCGGACTGATCGCGGTCAACCTGCGCGACGGCGACGAGCTGGTCGGCGCCGGGCTGGCCGAGGCCAGCGACGACCTGCTGCTGGTCTCGCGCAAGGGGCAGTCGGTGCGCTTCCACGCCGACGACGCCACGCTGCGGCCGATGGGTCGCTCCACCTCGGGCGTCACCGGGATGAAGTTCCGGGGCGGCGACTCGCTGCTGGCCATGTCGGTGGTGCACGAGGGCACCGACCCCGACGTGTTCGTGGTGTTCGAGACGGGCCTGGCCAAGCGCTCGAAGGTCTCGGAGTGGAACGTCAAGGGGCGCGCCATCCTCGGCGTCGCCGTGGCCAAGCTGTCCGACAAGGGCGGCGACCTGGTCGGGGCGCTGACCGTCGACGAGGACGACGAGGTGCTGGTGATCTTCGAGAAGGGCAACGTCGTCCGCTCGCGAGTCGACGAGGTGCGCCTCACCGGCCGGAACACGATGGGCGTGCAGTTCGCCAAGGCCGGCAAGAACGACGCGATCGTCGGCATCGCGCTCAACCCGGAGCGTGCGGTCGAGGAAGCCGTCGAGGCCGTGGAGGCCGTCGAGGCGGTGGAGGCCGCCGAGGGCAGCGAGGCCACCGACGCGGGCGAGGACGTGACGGGCACGGCATCCGGCGTTGTCGCTGGTGACGATCTCGTCTCGGGTGCTGGGCCCGCCGGGTCAGGTGTCGCAGACGAGGGCGACGATGCCGTACCGTCGGTGGACGACGGGGACGAAGGAGGTCGTGAGTGAGCACCGCAGAGAACGCGGGGCGCCCGGTGCGCCCGCCCACGCCCTCCTCTGGCTCCGCCCGTCGCGCCCCCTATGCCGACGGCGGTTCCGCGGGGGGACGGGGTGCTGAGAGCAGCGACAACACGCTGCGCCGGATGGCCGACGGCGACGCCGGCTCCGCCAGTGCTCCCACGTCCCCCGTGCCCGTGACGCGCGCCCCGGCGGGGCGCCCCGTGCCGGCCGGCCAGGCGCCTGGCACGGCTGCGGCTCCTGCGGCCCCGGCCACGGTGGTCACCTCCGGGCAGCCGTCGTCGCCCTCTGGTGCTGCGAAGGCAGCGCCGCGCCCGGCCACCGCACGCCGCGTGCGCCTCACGGTCTCGCGGGTCGACCCGTGGTCGGCGATGAAGATCGCGTTCCTGCTCTCGGTCGCCCTGGGCATCGCCGGCGTCGTCATGGTCTTCGTGCTGTGGACGATCCTGGCCGGCATGGGCGTCTTCGACCAGATCAACGGCATCGTGGGTCAGGTCGTGCAAGACGGCCAGCAGCGCTTCGACATCATGGACTTCGTCGGCCTCGGTCGGGTGGTCTCGCTGTCGATCGTCATCGCGGTGATCGACGTGATCCTGGTGACCGCCATCGCCACCCTCGCCGCGTTCCTCTACAACCTGTCGAGCGCCCTGGTCGGCGGCGTGCAGCTCACGCTCACCGACGACTGACCTGCGCTGACGCGTCCCTTGCGGCGGTGCCGGCACTGCGTCGCGAGTGGTGGCTGCACGGCATCCGGGCCGTTTTGAGTGCAGGTGCCGAGGTGGGGTAACCTCGGGCACCGTGCCACCCTCCGCGGGTGGCGCAACCGATCGCGGTGAACGGGCCTATAGCTCAGACGGTTAGAGCGCTTCCCTGATAAGGAAGAGGCCACAGGTTCAAGTCCTGTTAGGCCCACCACCCGATCCTCACTCCCAAGGTGGTGAAACCCCCGTGAAGAAGATCCTTCTCCTCGTCGCGACGGCCGTCGGCGCGCTCGCGATCCAGAAGCAGATCGCGGCCAAGAAGGCCGAGAACCAGCTCTGGGCCGAGGCCACGGACACCCCGAAGAACTGAGGTTCGTTCGGTTCGACGGGTTCGATCCCTCGGATGCCGCCCGCTCGCCTCGTGCGCGCGGGTTCGGTGTTCTCGGGGCCATGGCGCAATTGGTAGCGCACCTGCTTTGCAAGCAGGGGGTTAGGGGTTCGAGTCCCCTTGGCTCCACCGCAGGTCAGAGGCCCTTTCCGCTCGTCGAGGAGGGCCTCTTTCGTGTCCGTACCCCCGAGAAGTACTGCAACCGGGCCCACGGAGACGTGTTCGCCTCGGATCCCAATCAAACGGCCTGCCCTTGGGTGCGCCCGTCCAGGTCGATGGCCCTAGGGCCTCCCCCCGGCTTGACCGACGGCGTTGGAGGAGGCGCTTCGGAGCAGTCCATCATGCATCCGCCCGGTGCCGGTCGCACGACAAGCACACCTCGGGGGCGTGGTTCCGTCCAGGTCGCCTCGCCATGGGCGAGCTGGCGACTCCTTCGGCGCTCGTCATCTCTCGGGGGATGGCGGCACCAGTTCGCCGCTGCTACTCTGGCAAGGTCAAGGTGAACATTCACTCTGACTCTCGACAACTGCCAGCGGCGCGGCGCCTCCGCGAGCAATCCCG
>JBBQNZ010000126.1:0-12292 GCA_038330415.1 Actinomycetales bacterium
GAGGACGCCTTCATCGCAGACCTCGCCGTCGGCTCCGGCTGCGGACAGCTCAAGTCCGGAGCGCCAGCCCGTGGCGAACGCATCGCCAAGTACAACCGGCTCCTCGAGATCGCAGACTCCGACCACGGCATGCCCTACGGCAGGCGATAGCCCGCCCATCGACCTGAACCCGGCTTCGCGGCTCGGACAGACGTACTCGCTTACCCGCCGCGATTTGCTCGTCCGGCCAAGCCTGCGAAGGTGCGTCACTGCGCCTCGAGTGACCGCACGCCGAACCGTCCGCTTCTCCCTCGCTGCGCGCGCGCGTGTCAGTGGGAGCCTGGGTTGCCGCTGGAGATGACGGTGCCGCCCTCGCCATTGCTGTTCGGTAGGTAGTTGCTACCAGGTGGACGGGTAGAGGCGGGGCTGTCATTGACGATTCTGCCGAACTGACGCAGTACCCATCGCCCGCTTGTCCGCACTGCCGCTAGGACTCTTCGCATCGAAGGGCTCCTCTTGGCGATCGGACGTCGCCCTGCGATCGGCATGGCACCGCTGAAGACGCGGTGTGGGCCATGCTTCGATATCGGCACGCGGACTTCGGAGGAGACGACGTGACTGTTCCGGTGAAGGACGACCAGCGGGAGCGCCCGGTGCCAGATGTCTGGCAGCCAACGCTCTCAGACGGTTTCCGCCGCTGCGGCTTCGGCCCTTGTCCTCGGCGACCTGTGGACTGGATTCGCTCTTGAACGCGTTGCGCCGCTTGGGCCTGACGTCGTGTCCGGGGCCAGTGTCGGCGTGGTGCGAGCCAGATGCTGTTGGTCGTCAACGCCACTAGGGCAACGCCGAGCCCTCCCAGGCCAAGCGCCAGCCCAATCTCTGGGTCGGTGGTTGTTGTCAGTCCGGTACGCCAAGTCGTTCTCGGCGATGGCGGCGTTTGCCTGACGCCCCGGGCGCACGGTGCCGGGCCGCTGCTCCGCTGGCTTCGCGGATGACGTGGACCCGCCACGGGTGTAGGAGAGGGGGATGAAGACGCACGAATCCGCAGAGCTCTACCGACGAGTTGCCACCTTCGCCGACGACTGGCTCCGGCTGACGTCACCCGGAGTCGGGGCGCTCCTGCTCGCCGCCCCGCATGGTGCTCGCCACGATCACCTGGTCGTTCGGCGAGAGAGAGGGTGCGGCGCTGCTGGTCAGCGACTTCCTCCTCGAGCGTCGTGACGACGACGGGCCGCGCTGCGTCGCCTACCTACCACGAACCACGGTGCTCGACCACATCTCCTGAGGCCACCGGGGAGCTCGGCGGGCGCCGCTCGGTTCAATGCCGCTACTTGGCACACTGGGCGGCATGGATGGGGTGGGGGGCGATGGTCGGCGTACCGACGTGCGCCGCTACTACGACGCCAACACCTGGAAGTTCCTGCTCAGCGGCAGCCAGCGGGCGATCCACCGCGAGCTGTGGGGGCCCGGCGTCACCAGCCGCCGGATGGCGGTGCACCACGCCCACGCGCTGGTGCTCGATGAGCTGGGCCCGGACGACCGGCGCGTGCTCGACCTGGGGTGCGGTGTCGGCACGGCCGCTCTGTACCTCGCGGACCGGTTGCAGGTCGAGGTGCTGGGCGTCTCGATCAGCCCGGAGCAGGTGCGGCTCGCCGGACGCTACGCCGCACAGGGCGGCCCGCGGCTGGGCACCGTGCAGTTCCGCGTTGCCGACTTCACCGATCTTCCGCACGACCTCGCCGACCTCGACCTCGCCTTCGCGATCGAGTCGTTCGTGCATGCCGACCCGGCCGCCGCCTTCTTCCGCGAGGTCGCCCGCGTGCTGCGTCCGGGCGGCGCGCTGGTCGTCATCGACGACGTCCGCACCGGCGACCCGGCCGACCCGCGGCTGGCCGACTTCCGCTCCGGGTGGCACGCGCCGAACGTCGTCTCGGTCGACGAGGCCGCCGCGCTGGCGGGTGACGCCGGCCTGCGGCTGGTCAGCAGCCGCGACCTGTCGTCCCTGCAGCGGCTCCGGCGGCCGCGCGACCGCACCATCCACGCTGCGCAGCCGCTGCTCCGCCTCGGGCGCGGCCGCTCGATGTGGGCCGACTCGATGGTGGGCGGTGACGCGCTGCAGCAGAGCCACCTGGGCGGCCTGCTGCAGTACCGCCTGCTGCGCTTCGTCCGGACCCTCACTGGGTAGCCCCACATGCACGTGGCCCGCATGATCCGTTGCAGGATCCGGCGGGCCGTTCGTACACCGACACGAACTCCCGCTGCAGGGGGGTACGGGGGTCCGTGTCGATCTACTACGACCGTACTCCCGTGTCCGACAGCAGGAAAGCGGTGCCGAGCGGCGGCACTCAACGCCTTCTCAGGTCTGCTCCGTCGCGTCCTTCTCCGAGGTAAGGATGACGAGCTGCTGCGTCGCGCGCGTCATCGCGACGTAGCGGTCGACGGCGCCCTCGATGCCGTCGCCGAAGCGGGGCGGGTCGACCAGCACGACGAGGTCGAACTCCAGGCCCTTGGCGAGCAGCGGTGTCAGTGAGCTGACCCGTGGGCCGGCCGCGAACGTCGGGTCGCCGATCACACCCACGACCCCCTCGGTGTGCGTTGCCAGCCACTCGTCGACGACGGCCGCCAGCTCGGATGCCGTGCCGTGGCGGACCGGCACGCCAGTGTCACGCACCGAGGTGGGCACGTTCGCGTCCGGGACCGCAGCCCGGATGACCGGCTCGGCCTCGGCCATCACCGCGCGCGGGGTGCGGTAGTTGACGTTCAGCGACGCGACGTCGACCTGCCGCAGGCCGGCGCGCTCGAGTCGCTCGTGCCAGGACTCGGGAAAGCCGTGCCGCGCCTGGGCCCGGTCGCCGACGATGGTCAGGCTGCGTGACGGGCAGCGCGCGAGCACCATCTGCCACTCCGCGTCAGTCAGCTCCTGCGCCTCGTCGACGACCACGTGCGCGAACGGCCCCGCGAGCAGGTCGGCATTGGTGCCCGGCACGGCATCCGCGTCGACGAGGGCGGTGCGCAGGTCCTGGCCGCGCAGCATCGACATCACGTGCATCTCGGAGTCGTCGCTCGCGATGAGGTCGGTGACCACGTCGGCCATCCGCTCTCGTTCGGCGGCATCGGCTGCCTCCCGGCAGGCGCGGCGCGCGGGCGCCCCGGGGTCGCCCAGGCGTCGCCGGGCGGCGTCGAGCAGCGGCAGGTCGGCGGTCGTCCACGCCGTGGGGTCCTCGCGCTGCAGCGCGAACAGCTCGTCGCGCTCCAGCCACGGCGCGCAACGCCGCAGGTAGGCGGGCACCGTCCACAAGTCGCCGACCAGGTCGGTCGGCTCGATCAGCGGCCAGGCCCGGGCGAACGCCTGCACCAGCTCAGCGTCGGCAGCGAGCGCCCGGCGGAACTTGTCCGACGGGTCCGTCGTGGCGACGCCATAGGCGTCGAAGTCGTCGGGCGGCCCGGCGTCGTCATCGGACCACCCGGCATCCGCGTCGTCGCTGCCGACGTCGTCGCGCAGCTTGTCCACGAGGATGCCGAGCAGCGCCTCCCAGACCACGTCTCGGCTCTCGTTGTGTGCGGCCCCGGGCGCGGGGGCGTCGAAGGCGTCGGCCCAGTCGGTGGTGCCGACCCAGACGTCGCCCCACGGGGTGCTGACCTCCATCCCCTGCGTGGGCGGCTCCTCGTAGAGGCGGACGGCGGGCTCGACGCCAGCCACCAGTCGTGCGCCGGCCTTGAGCCGGGCCACCTGCGGGTCGGCCTCCTCGAGCGCCGCGGCACCCTCATGCACGAGGTCGCGCAGCGTGCAGGTCTGCACTCCCTCCTCGCCGAGGCTGGGCAGCACGTCGGAGACGTAGGCCAGGTAGGGCTGGTGCGGGCCGACGAAGAGCACCCCACCCCGGCGGTGACCCAGGCGCGGGTCGGAGTACAGCAGGTAGGCGGTGCGGTGCAGGGCGACGACGGTCTTGCCGGTGCCCGGGCCGCCGTCGACCACGAGTGCACCCTTCGACCCGGCCCGCACGATGGCGTCCTGGTCGGCCGCGATGGTGCCGAGCACGTCACGCATCCGCGGGGAGCGGGTGGCCCCGAGGGAGGCGATGAACGCCGACTGGTCGTCGAGGGATGCCGCGTGCCCAGGGAACGCGTCGGGCGTGAACACCTCGTCCCAGTAGTCGCTCACCCGGCCGCGGGTCCAGCGGTAGCGCCGGCGGCTGGACAGACCCATCGGGTCGGCGTGGGTCGCGCCGAAGAACGGCTCGGCCACCGGTGAGCGCCAGTCGACCAGCAGCCGCTCGCCGTCGCCGTCGGTGAGGCCGAGGCGCCCGACGTAGACCGGGTGGCCGTCGTCGGCGGGCACGACGTGGCCCAGGCACAGGTCGAGCCCGTAGCGACGCAGGGTGTGCAGCCGGGCGGTCAGCCGGTGCACCTCGAGGTCGCGGTCGAGCGCGGCCTGCCCGGTGCCGGCCGGGGCTCGCCGTGCCGTGTCGAGCCGCACCGTCAGATCGGCGATGGTGCGCTCGAGGCTGCCCGCGATGGCCGCGAAGTGGCGCTCGTCGTGCGCGATGAGCGCGGGGTCGGCCTTGGCGGCGAGGTGCTCGGGAAGGCCAAAGGCGCTGGCGGCCGTGGCCTGCTCTGGTTCGATGGGCGTCACGTGGTGGCTCCGATCTGCGAGATCGGGTCAGGGTCCCCCGCCGGCCCTGACCTCGGCCGGCGATTCTGCTCCTCGCAGGGGGCCTTGCCGCAAGCCCCCGGGTCGTCTATACCTTGGAAGTAGAAGAGGAGAGCAGCCGCTCTCCTCTTTCGTCGTCGGGGGCTGCGAGCCCAGCTGGGACAGGATCGACCAATAGGTCAAAGTTGCCCCAAGCGGTCGTGGGACAACTTTGACCTATTGGTCGATGTTGCCCCGGTCAGGTGCCGACGTAGGCCGCGAGGTGCTCCCCGGTGAGGGTGGAGCGGTCGGCCACCAGTGCGGCCGGCGTGCCCTCGAAGACGACCCGGCCGCCGTCGTGCCCGGCACCCGGGCCGAGGTCGATGACCCAGTCGGCGTGCGCCATCACGGCCTGGTGGTGCTCGATGACGATCACCGACCTCCCCGAGTCGACGAGCCGGTCGAGCAGCCCGAGCAGGTTCTCGACGTCAGCCAGGTGCAGCCCGGTGGTCGGCTCGTCGAGCACGTAGACCTCGCCCTTGTCGGCCATCTGGGTGGCCAGCTTGAGCCGCTGCCGCTCCCCGCCGGAGAGCGTGGTGAGCGGCTGGCCCAGGCTGAGGTAGCCCAGCCCTACATCAGCCAGCCGGACGAGCACCGTGTGGGCGGCGGGCGTGCGCGCCTCGCCCGCTCCGAAGAAGGCCTCCGCCTCGGCCACCGACATCGCGAGCACCTCGGCGATGTTCCTCTCCCCGAAGGTGTAGTCGAGCACCGCGGCCTGGAACCGCCGGCCCTGGCACTCCTCGCAGGTCGACTCGACGGTGGCCATGATGCCGAGGTCGGTGAAGATGACGCCGGCGCCGTTGCAGGAGGGGCAGGCGCCCTCGGAGTTGGAGCTGAACAGCGCCGGCTTGACGCCGTTCGCCTTGGCGAACGCCTTGCGGATCGGCTCCAGCAGACCGGTGTAGGTGGCGGGGTTGCTGCGCCGCGAGCCCTTGATCGCGCCCTGGTCGATGACCACGACCCCCTCGCGCTTGGCGACCGAGCCGTGGATGAGCGACGACTTGCCCGAGCCGGCCACCCCGGTGACGACGCACAGCATCCCGAGCGGGATGTCGACGTCGACCTGCTTCAGGTTGTGGGTCGACGCGTTGCGTACCTCCATGACCCCGGATGCCGGCCGCACCGCATCCTTGATCCTCGCCCGGTCGTCGAGGTGGTGACCCGTGATGGTGTCGCTGGCGCGCAGGCCCTCGACGCTGCCTTCGAAGCAAACCTCGCCACCGCCGGCGCCGGCGCCCGGCCCGAGGTCGACGACGTGGTCGGCGATGGCGATCGTCTCGGGCTTGTGCTCCACGACGAGCACGGTGTTGCCCTTGTCGCGCAGCTGCAGGAGCAGCTGGTTCATCCGGGCGATGTCGTGCGGGTGCAACCCGATCGTCGGCTCGTCGAACACGTAGGTGACGTCGGTGAGCGAGGAGCCGAGGTGCCGGATCATCTTGGTGCGCTGCGCCTCGCCACCCGAGAGCGTGCCGGCCGGCCGGTCGAGCGAGAGGTAGCCGAGACCGATCTCGGTGAACGAGTCGAGCAGGTGCCGCAGCCCCGCGAGCAGCGGTGCGACAGTCCCCCGCGGGTGGCTGCCGCCACCGTACCCGCGGGAGGTGCCCCGTGGCTCGTCGAGCTCGCGCACCCACAGCGCCAGGTCGCTGATCTGCGTCGCGCACAGCTCGGCGATGTTCTTGCCGTTGACCGTGGACGCCAGCACCTCGGCGGTGAGGCGGGTGCCGGCGCACTCGGGGCAGGCCTGGAAGGTGACCGCCCGCTCGACGAAGCGTCGCACGTGCGGCTGCATCGCCTCGGGGTCCTTGGCGAGCATCGACTTCTGGATCTTGGGGATGATGCCCTCGAAGGTGAGGTTGACGCCCTCGACCTTGATCTTGGTCGGGGGTGCGTAGAGCATCGTGTCGAGCTGCCGGGTGGTGAACGACGCGATGGGCTTGTCCATCGGCAGGCCCATGCCCTCGAACAGCCGGCCGTACCACCCGTCCATCGAGTAGCCGGGCACCGTGAGGGCACCCTCGCGCAGCGACTTCGAGTCGTCGTAGAGCGCCGTGCGGTCGATGTCGCTGACGTGACCCATGCCTTCGCAGCGCGGGCACATCCCGCCGAGGTAGACGGCATCCTTGACCACGGCCTTCTCGACGCGCCCACCCTTGTCGGTGGACATCACCCCGCTCGCCGTGCGCGTGGGCACGTTGAAGGAGTAGGCAGTGGGTGGGCCAATGTGCGGTGTACCCAACCGGCTGAACAGGATTCGCAGCATCGCGTTGGCGTCGGTCGCCGTGCCGACGGTCGATCGGGGGTTGGCCCCCATCCGCTCCTGGTCGACGATGATCGCCGTCGTCAGTCCCTCGAGACGGTCGACGTCGGGCCGTGCGAGGTTGGGCATGAAGCCCTGCACGAAGGCGCTGTAGGTCTCGTTGATCATCCGCTGCGACTCGGCGGCGATCGTGGCGAACACCAGCGAGCTCTTGCCGGACCCCGACACCCCGGTGAACACGGTCAGGCGCCGCTTGGGCAGCTCGACGCTGATGTCCTTGAGGTTGTTCTCGCGGGCGCCCTGCACCCGGATCAGGGCATGGGTGTCGGCGACTGCCGTGGTGGTCGGGTGCGTGCTCGTCGCCATCGCGCGGGGCTCCTCGGGTCGGGCGGATGCCGGCCCACGGCGCACCGCGCCGGCCGGCTGCCCGCTCAGACTAGGCGGGATCTGCCTCGGAGACATCGCGCCCGACTTCACCGCCGACGCGCAGGAGCGGTTCGCCAACCTCGACGAGGTGCGCCCCTACCTGCGCTTCGCCGACGCCCCGGCCTGAGACTGCCGCCCGGGCAGGCGGTGCACGACGACATCGTGCACCGCGCCGTCGGCGAGCCGGCACGTCATCCAGGTGCAGCTCGGCTGTTGCCGACGGTCGGTCGGTGACCCGGGGTTCAACAACCTGAGGCCGGAATACGTTGTGTCCCAAGGGATGTGGCTGTGCCCGAAGACGAGCAGGTTGGTGTCGGGGTAGGCCGCGCGCATCCGCACGTCACGCCGGTCCTTGCTTCCCGTCTCATGCACCACGGCGACCCGCACGCCGGCGACGGTCGCCCCGGCGACCTCGGGCAGCCTGGCCCGCAGCTCGGGGCCGTCGTTGTTGCCCCAGCAGGCCAGCAGCGATCGGCTGCGCGCCTCGAGACGGTCGAGGGTCGCGACGTCGACCCAGTCGCCGGCGTGCACCACGAGGTCAGCGCGGTCGACCTCCGCCCAGAGCGCGGTGGGCAGGTCGCGCGCCCGGAGCGGCAGGTGGGTGTCCGACATCAGCAGCACGCGGATGCCGGCACCCACGGGGTCGCCGGCCAACGGGCTCACCCCGCGTCGGCCTCGCCGCTGGCGGACATGGGAACGATGTGGATGACCTCGCGGCTCCGCTCGCCACGGGCGAACACCCGCTCGACGAGCATGAACAGCTTGAACTGCAGGCCGTACTTGTCGGCGAGCAGCCGGGTGACCCGGTCGACCTCGGTGGCGTCCGCAGTGGCGGTGGCGTGCGCCTCGATCGGCACGGCACCGTCGGCGACCTTGCCGCGGCGGCTGCACTCGGCGATGGTCACCGTCGGCGTGTGTTCGATTCGCTTGAGCTTTCCGGTGCCTGCCGGCGTGAACACCGCGAGCCCGTCACCGTCGGGCACGACCCATACCGGCGTCGGCACGCCGTCACCGGTGCGGCGGAAGGTCGTCAGCTGGATGAAGTCGCTCGCACCGAGGGCGAGGGTGGCGGCATGCATGCCGCCAACCTAGGCGGCGCGACCGCAACCGACACGTGACGTCCGCGCCGGGGGGCGACGGTTGTCGAAGGTGCGCGACGGTCCGATGGGTCAGCGGACGAGGGCCGCTCGCCGCTCCTCCAGGTGCCGACGCTCGGGCGCCTCGTGAGTCAGGGCGATGGCGTGGTCGTAGGCGGCGGCCGCCTCGGTGGTGCGCCCGAGGCGGGTGAGCAGCTCGGCCCGGGTCGCCCATGCGGGTTGGAAGCGCACGGTGCGGCCGGCATCCGCGTCGAGCAGTGCCAGGCCGGATGCCGGGCCCTCCACCTCGGCGGTGACCGCCGCCAGCGCGGTGGCGCTGCCCAGGCTCGGGGCGACGACGGCCAGCGACCGGTGCAGCTCGATCAGGGTGGGCCAGTCGGTGCGGCCGGTCTCGCGGCGGGCGCAGTGCACCGCCTGCACGGCCGCCTCGAGCTGGTAGCGGCCGACCACCCGCGCCGGGTGCGCCGCGCGCAGGTGGTCGTGGGCGCGGTCGATGAGGGCGTCATCCCACCGGCTGGTGTCCTGGGAGGCGAGTGGCACGAACCGGCCGTCGGCGCTCTGGCGAGCCGGGCGGCGGGCCACCGACAGCTCGACCAGCGCGGCGAGGCCCCGCACCTCGGGGTCGCCGGGCGCGAGCTCGGCCAGCACCTCGGCCAGGTGCAGAGCCTCGGGGGGCAGGTCGCGCTCGCCGGGGCCGGTCGACCACTCGATGACGTAGGCCGCGTACACGGCGGCGAGCACGGCATCCATCCGGTCGGGCAGCTGCGAGCGGTCGGGGAGGGCGAAGGGGATGCGGTTGTCGCGGATGCGGCGCTTGGCGCGCACCAGCCGGGTCGCCATCGTGCGGGCGGGCACGGCATAGCTGCGGGCGACCTGCTCCGCGGTGAAGCCGAGCACGGTGTTGAGCATGAGCGGGGTGCGGTCGGTGACGGTGATGGCGGGGTGCGCGCAGACCAGCATCAGCTCGAGGCGGCGGTCGGGCACGGCATCCGGGTCGACGTCGTCGAGGTGGGTGGGGGCGTGGGCCGCCGGGTCGAGCGCGGTGGTGCGGGTGGCCTCGGCCGATCGCCAGCGGTCGCGCTGCCGGTTGCGCGCCACGGTGAGCAGCCAGGCGTCCGGCCGGTCGGGGATGCCGTCGACCGGCCAGCTGCGCAGGGCGCGCTCGAAGGCGTCGGCGAGGGCGTCCTCGGCGCCGGCGATGTCGGAGGTGCCGGCGGCGAGGAGGGCCAGCAGTCGGCCGTAGCTGGTGCGGGCCGCGAGCTCGGCCCGCACCAGCGCGGCGGTTCGGTGGTCGGGTGCGGGTGCGGGTGCGGGTGCGGGTGCCGGCGCCGGTGCGTGGGTAGGCGCCGGTGCCCGCGCTGGTGCCGCGTCGCGCGGCTCGGTCACAGGTCGCAGCTCGCGGTCCAGGCGCCGTCGACGAAGGAGGTGTTGGCGGCCCGCACCTCCATGACGCCGAACTGTGCGCCCGGGCACTTCTCGGCCCAGCCGAGGGCGGCGTCGAGGTCGGGGACGTCGACGACGAAGACGCCGGCCAGGGCCTCCTTGGTCTCGGCGAACGGGCCGTCCTGCACGTCGAGCGACCCGCGACGCAGGGTCAGGGTGGTGGCCGAGGACTGGGAGGTCAGAACCTCAGCGGCGACGAGCACGCCTGCCTCCTGGAGTGCCCGGCCGTAGGCGCCGAAGGCCTCCTGAGTCTCCTTGATGGCCTCGTCGGGGATGTCGCCCGGCTCCGGCTCGGGGTAGTTCATGAGCAGCAGGTATCGCATCGCGGTCTCCTTTTGTCGTGGTCACGATGTCACGGACCCCGCCGCGGTGGCGGCGTCCATGGTGATGACGATCGACACCGGCACGAATCGCCACCGAGATCGCCGGCCGAGCCAGGCAGCCGCTGCTGTCAGAAGGGCGGTTCGTCCGGAAAGGCGTCGCGGCCGCGTCGGCGAGGTCGACGGCACGGCTGGGCGATGCGATCGAGCACCAGCACCTCGGGGCGTGGGGTGAGCTCGACGCGCTGTCGCCTGCCGTGGTCGTCGTGCCAGCTCGTCAGAGGTCTGGGGGGCGGCTTTCCATACCGTTCGGGCGGCGGAGCGATGAGGTGCTCCAGGAGGAACTCGAGCTCGCTGTGGGGGCCGTCGGGGATGACCGTGCGGGCCCGGCTGGTGCTGACCGGCGGGGTCGCCGCTTCCGCGGGGGCGGACGGGCTGGTCAGGATCGTGGCGTGCAGTGCGTCGACGGGGTGGGTGGTGCGGACCCTCCCGGTGGGGTCGGTCCAGGTCGCGGTGCCGTCGGGGTCAAGAGTGACGCGCCAGCCGGGACGTTGCTTGACCCGGTGATGTCGCCGGCACAGGCACAGCAGGTTGTCGTCGGTGGTGCGCCCGCGGGGCCAGGGGCGCACGTGGTCGAGGTCGCAGAACACGGCCGCCACAGTGCACCCGGGGAACCGGCAGCGCCGGTCCCGCGCCCGGATCCGCCTTGCCATCCGGGCCGAAGGCCGGTACCGGTCGGCACCGAACCCTGCGACGGCGGCGACCACGGACGCGACGGGATCGAGGCAAGTTGCGCTCGCGACCTCATCGGCTGCCTCGGATAAGCCGCCAGCTGCCGTGGATCGGCCGGCGGTTTGGGTGTCGAGCAGTGCTCCGGTCACCGGGTGGCAGGGCACGAGCTCAACCGAGGACGCCGATTCGGCTGTTGTGGTGAGCCACTGGCGTGAGACCAGCACCGGCTGCCCGGCGGCCGGCCCGGTGACCTCGACGAGGTCGCCATCGCCGACGGGGACCTCGGGCGGGGTCAGCCCGGGCACGGCAGTCGCGGGGACGGTCACGGTCAGCGCGGTGGTGATGGTCGCGTGGCCGGCGACCAGGTCGGTCAACGCCTTGGCGCGGGCCCGGTCGATGGTGGCGCAGACCCCGTCGGCGACGTACTGCCTCGCCAGGGCGTCGATCGCAGCCCACGCCTCGGCGGCTTCCTCGGAGGGGAACGTGCCCTCCCACTTGTCCACCCCGGGCTCGTCGACCCACCGGCGCAGGGTGGACGCCGCCCGGGCGCGGGCGGCGCGCTGGCGCAGCAGGTCGGGGCTGATCCGCGCCAGCACCCGGCGGCAGCGCCGCTTGAGGTGCGCGGCATCCTCACCGTCGAAGTACTGCTCGAGGGCGGCGACCACGCACGCCCGGACCTCGGCGGGGGCGTGCTCGAGCTCTTCGGCGATGACCCCGGCCCGGTAGGCGTCGAGCCGGCCCGCGGCCATCGCCCCATGCAACCCACCCAACCCGGTGCGCGTGTCAGAACCGGTCGGACCGTCGGCAGCCAGGTGCACCGCGGTGCGCACCCGCCGCTCGGCGTGCACCGCCGTAGAGGACAGCACCCCGGACAGGATCGACGGGGCGTCCAACGCCAGGTGGCCCAGCGCGCGGTGCGTCTCGACCTCGGTGCCGTCGTCGAGCCACTCCGGCTCGATCGCCGCCAACCGCACGATCGCGGCATCCTGAGCGGCGGTCGCGACGTCGACCACCCGCTGCGCTGCCCCGATCGCGGCGGCCCACTCCTCGCGGGACCCACCCACCGCCGTGGTGGCGAAGGCGCCGGCAAGCTCGTCGAGCGCCGCCTCGCACGCCGCCCCGACCTCGACCGGACCCGTCGCCATCACTCGCACCCCCGTGTTGTTCGCTGCGACAAACCTATCGCCGACCACCGACAGGGCCTCCGCCGGAACTGTCCGATCGAGCTGTCCAGCAGCCAGTTACGTTCTGCCGTGAGCGAACAGGGCAGGTCCGCCCCGGTGCAGCGGCCCACCCCGAACTGCCGTCGCAGGCCACGAACGGTTTCGTTCAGCCGGACCCCGCCCTC
>JBBQNZ010000127.1:0-12279 GCA_038330415.1 Actinomycetales bacterium
TCGTGGGTTGCGCGGGCTGCTCCCGTACCAGGTCATTTCGCAGGAGGTCCAGGTCGCCCGGGTGCTCAACACCTTCCACGCTGCGCCGAACGACCTGGAGAAGTACACCACCCTGACCAACCTGCAGGACCGCAACGAGGCCCTGTTCTACCGCGTGGTCACGGACAACATCGAGACCATGATGCCGATCCTCTACACCCCCACCGTGGGGCATGCGTGTCAGGAGTTCTCCAACCTGTTCCGCCGGTCTCGCGGCATCTACCTCACGCTCGAGGACCGCGGTTCGGTCGCCGATGTCCTGGCCAACTGGCCGATCGACGACGTCCGCGTCATCGTCGTCACCGACGGTGAGCGCATCCTCGGCCTCGGCGACCTGGGCGCGAACGGAATGGGCATCCCGATCGGGAAGCTCTCGCTGTACACCGCGTGCGCTGGGATCGACCCCGCAACCACCCTCCCGATCACGATCGATGTGGGGACAAACAACCACGACCTCTTCGATGACCCGTTCTACGTCGGCGTGAAGGAGCAACGGGTACGCGGCGAGGCCTACGACGACCTGCTGGACGAGTTCATGCAGGCTGTCACACAGCGCTTTCCCCGGGCCCTTGTCCAGTTCGAGGACTTCGGCAACGCCAACGCCTTCCGGCTGCTGCAGCGGTACCGCGCCGGCTACTGCATGTTCAACGACGACATCCAGGGCACCGCCGCCGTGGCGCTCGCGGGCGTCCTGTCCTCACTGCGCGTCACCGGCGGCCGCCTCGTGGACCAGACCTTCCTGTTCCACGGCGCCGGCGGGGCCGGCCTGGGCATCGCATCCCTGATCACAGCCGCGATGGAACAGGAGGGGCTCACGACGGCCCAGGCCCGGTCCCGTTGCTGGTTCGTCGACTCGCGAGGCCTGGTGGTCTCGAGCCGCACCGACCTCAGCGCGAACAAGCTGCCCTTCGCGCACGACGCCGCTCCGGCCGACGACCTCCTGGCCGCCGTCGAAGCGGTGCGGCCCACCGCCCTCGTCGGCGTCTCGGGCCAGCACGGGGCCTTCACCCAGGACGTGGTGCAGCGCATGGCCGAACTCAACGACCGGCCGGTGATCTTCGCGCTCTCCAACCCCACCTCGAAAGCGGAGTGCACGGCATCTCGCGCCTATGAGTGGAGCGATGGGCGCGCCGTCTTCTCCAGTGGCAGCCCCTTCGCCCCGGTGCAGTACCAGGGCCGCACCCTGGTCCCGGGGCAGGGGAACAACGCCTACATCTTCCCCGGTGTCGGCCTCGGCGTGATCGCCGTTGACTCGGCGCATGTCACGGAGCAGATGTTCATGGCGGCGGCGCGGAAACTGGCCGACCTGGTTTCGCAGGACCAGCTCGACACCGGAAACCTCTACCCCCTGCTGCGGAACATCCGCGACGTTTCCGCGAAGATCGCCGTCACCGTCGCAGAGGTGGCGTACGCGCAGGGACTGGCTCGTGTGCCACGCCCGGACAACCTCGAGGCCCACATCCGCTCCACGATGTACAGCCCGGTGTACTGACCCGACCGCGGGCCGCCTGCGGCGGGCGACGGTTCGAGGGGCAGTGTCGCTGCGGATCCTCACCTCGACACAGGAGCGTTCACGGCGCTCGTCGACGTCGTGGAGCGTGCCCAACGGGTTCGGCATTGACGGGGTGATGTACCAAGCGGGCTTCCAGCGGCTCCTTACCGGCAGGAGCCGCCATCACCGAGGAGCCAGCCATGTCCCACCCCGATACCGCCGTCCTCACGGCAGACAACGACCTGGGCACCGTGCGCACGATGCCGCAGTTCCGCAGCCACATTGCGCAGGACCCGCTCACTGACAGCCAGCGCCGCGTGGTCCTGGATCAGGCTGAGATCCTGCTCGGTGAGGTCTATGCCCATCTGCCTCTCAAGCGCGCCATGCATGCCATTGACCCGCTGCAGGCCCTCCGCCTCCTGCGCCACCGGCTCGCAGACCTCTCCGAGACGGAGTTCCACATTCAGTTGCAGCGGATCTTCCTCGGCCTGCACGACCTGCACACCAACTACATCCTGCCCTCGCGATATGCGGGATTCGCGTTCCTCGGCATCCTCCTGGAACGCTGCACCGTCGATGGCCGCAGTGCGTACCTGGTGACCAAGACCTTCGACCACATCACCGGTGACCCGCAGCTCAAGGCCGGAGTCGAGGTCACACACTGGAACGGCACTCCGATCCAGCTCGCGGTCGAAGCAAACGCCGCACGCGAGGCCGGCAGCAACAGGGCGGCCCAGCTCGCGCAGGGCCTGCAGAACATGACCCTGCGCTCGATCAACATGTCGCTGCCCCCGGATGAGGACTGGGTCGACATCACCTACACGGTGAACGGCGCGACCCACGAGACCAGAGCGCCATGGCGGGTCTTCGAGTCCGCCGCCGAGGTGACCACCCCCGGTACCCTGCCGTCCCTGCCCACAAGCGTTGAGGCATCCGCCCAACACCTGGTCGGCATGGACCTGCGCACCGAGCTGACCCGGCGGGTGAAGCGCCAGCTGTTTGCGCCAGCATCCCTTGTGGCCGCGCCGGTCGCCAGCAGGGCGAATGCGGATGCCGGCAAGCGTCCCGCCACCGCGCCGCTCGCCGCCGGGCCGGTCCCGAACAGCCGTCCCGACGAGCTCAAGGCCCGCATCGTCGAAACCCCGAGCGGCACCTTTGGGCATCTGCGGATCTTCACCTTCCACATGCAGGACCAGAACATCGACGCCTTCCTCAACGAGGTCGCGCGGCTGCTGTCCGTCCTCCCCACCGAGGGGCTGGTCGTGGACGTCCGCGGCAACGGCGGCGGATACGTGATCGCGGCAGAGTTCCTGCTGCAGTTCCTCACACCTCGGCACGTGACGCCGGAGCCGTTCCAGTTCGTGAGCACCCCCGGCACCACCGCACTGGCGAGGTCGGTCGCCGACTACGGGAGCTGGAAGGCCTCGCTGGAGGAAGCCGTGACCACTGGCTCGGCGTACTCCACTGCCATCCCGCTCTACCCGGGCGACGCGGTGAACAGCGTGGGCCAGCTCTACCAAGGGCCGGTCGTGCTGGTGACCGACGCGCAGTGCTACAGCGCCTGCGACATCTTCGCCGCGGGCTTCCAGGACCACGAGATCGGGCCGGTGCTCGGGGTCGAGGCGAACACCGGCGCCGGCGGTGCAAACGTCGTCACGCACGAGGACCTGCTGAGTGAGTGGACCGACGGAGGGCTCAAGCGGTTGCCCCAGGGGGTGCAGATGCGCGTCGCGCTGCGCCGCTGCCTGCGAGTGGGCAGCCGGATGGGCCAACCGGTGGAGGACCTCGGCGTGGTGCCCGACGCGCTCCACGAACTCACCGAGCGCGACCTCCTCGAGGAGAACGCCGACCTCATGGCCGCGGCCGGCGCGCTGCTCGCCCAACGACAACCGCGACGGCTGCACTTCACCTCCACTCCAGCGGGCACCGGCAAGCGCAAGCTCACCGTCACCACGGGATCGGTTGCCAGCATCGACCTCTACGTCAACGGCCGACCGGTCGCCACCACCGCCACCGACGACGGCAACACCCAGGTCACCATCCCCGCCGCCGCCGGACACGTCATCCGGATCGAAGGCTACGACGCGGCCGGGACGCTGGTCGCGGCCAGCCAGCAACACGTGTGATCACCTCCACGAGGCCGAGGTCGGGGGCTTGATCCAGGCGTCGGCTCGATCGCACCAGCTCTCAAGCAGTGGCGCCTGCGACAGCAGGAGCGTGCACGCCGCGGACCTCGCTCCTCACTCCGGTGCGTCGTTGACGAACCGGAACCGCAGCCGGACGCTGCCGGTCTGCACCAGGAGGGTGGAGTTGCTGGGCGTCCAGTGCTCGGGAACCAAGAACATCCGGTCTCCGGACTGGATGAGGAGCCGTAGCCCCCGGTAACGAAACTTGAAGGTCTGATCCTCGTCGGCCGCTGCAAGACCACCCACGTCGGTCTCGGTGACGCCCGAGTCCGAAGTGGTCCCCAGGTAGAGACGCTCCTTGGTGTCCATCACGACGGCAGGGAGCTGGTCGAGGTTGCGGGCCGTGCGCTGGGCGGCGCCCAGCCCGGTCCACTGGGCCAGGGTTGCGGTGGCCCAGAAGACGCAGACGGCGACCGCGACCAGGGCGAGGACGACCGCGTTAGGGCGTCCACCGGCGCGGCGCCAACACCACACCAGGGCCAGGAGTCCCGCGGCGAGCACGAGCGGGGTCACCATCGGGTAGTACGGCCACTCGCCGAACCAGGCGCACCCGAACAGCATGAGCAGCCCGACGCCGAGAACGATGGTGGCGACCCACGTGGCGGACCGCAGCATCGTCAGCGGGACGCGGCGCTGCAGTACTCGGGCGACGATCAGAAGGCCGGCGCCGATGGCGGGCACGAGGAGCAGCGGCACCAGGAGCGGCTGGGGGCTGCGCATCACGTAGTCGCGGGTGCTCAGCCCGATCGTGTCGACGTCGAGTCCGAAGTAGCGGTACTGGGCGCGCGACGAGACGTAGCCGTAGTAGAAGAGCACGGCGGTGAGGAAGGTGGCGGGAGCGACGAAGTTCGTGGCTACCGCGTACCACCGTTCGAAGTCGACGCGCTGGGCCGCCGCAGGGCTGGCAATGCCGCGCTCCACGTCGAGAGGCGAGGCTCCGGCTGGGCTTGGGCCGGCCGGCTCTGCGTCACCAGTCGAGTCGGACACCTCAGCCGTCGCTGGTGTTGTCGGATGGCGAGGACCCTGTCGATTCGCCGTCCACGGGGGTCGATTCGCCCTCGGTTGGGGTCGATTCGCCGTCCACCGGCGTCGATTCGCCGCCGGCTGGGGCGTTGACGACGAGCCGGATGGTGAACTGTCCGCCGGTCTGCGTCTTCTTGGCGGCGTCGATTGCGGCCGTGACCCCGGCGCACGCCGTCTGGGAGGTGCAGAAGGCCCTGGCGTCTGAGCGCAGGGCGGAAGGGGGCTCTTCGTCGACGGGGTCGCCCTTCCAGGTGACCGACACGGTGCAGCCGCCGCTATCAGCGGTGACCCGGTAACCGATGCCGACGCAGGGGGAGTCGGAGCAGGGTGACGAGCCCACAGTGAACTGGTCCGGCACCTCGAATTTGGTGAACTCGATCCCGACGCTGTCTGGGAGCGTAAATCCGGTCACGTTGACGTCGACGCACTGAGTGGGCGCATCGGGCGAGAACACCGCTTCGTTACCGCCGATCGGCAACCCGGGTAGGTCGACGGAGACCCCCTGGTCGTCGTCGCCCCCAACGTCCGTGCCGTCCCCGCCGTCCTTTCCCGCAGCGTCGGCACCGTCCCCGCCGCCGTCGGTGGGCGCCGTGTCCTCCTGGGTAGGTGAGGTCTGCGACGTGGCTTCGTCGCCGGGCCCCACTGCCGTGCTCGTGGAACTGGGTGAGCTGCACCCCAGCATGAGAAGCAGGCCCGCAATGGCAAAAGCTGTCTTCATTCCGACCTCCTCGAAGGGCCCGGAGGGGTTCCGGCCAGCCTCCACGTCACCCGTGGAAGTCAGCGCCGGCGGTCGCGGTGATGAACCGCGTCTATGTGACGGTGTCGGACCCGATCGAGGCCTGCTCGGGGACGGTGATGCTTGCGTGCAGCGCCATCGCTTTGGCCTCCATTCGGGTGCGTGTACGTCAGGAGGCAGGCCATGGCCCGTTTGATACCCCGACTCACGTTCCTTGGGACAATCCCTGCAGCCCACGCTCCTTGCCGACGCCTACGGGCGGCACCAAGACGATTCCGTTGGGACCGATGTGACACGGGGCGAACTGGCGCACTCTCCGTCAGCGCTTCCGCGGCATCGCTTCCACCTGCGGGGCGACGTGCACGGTCGTTGCCTCCGCCCGGGGTCGCTGGGTCAGTGGCACAGTCATGCCCGCGAGTCCTTCGGGTTGGATGAGGGGGTGCTGGTCCGGCTCAGGGTGAACCAGCTGAACGTCGCGTGACGGAGTGGCCCGCCGCCGGTGGTGGTGGAGGGTGCGGTGGTGATGGCCCAGGTGGGTCCGAAGGCAGCGCTGAGGTTCAACGCGTCGATGCCCTTGGGACCAATCCCGGAGCGTGGCGTGACCGCATGGATGACCACGTGCGCGTCCGTCCGGGTGTTTCGGGTGACCCAGGTGGCGAAGGCCGCCTGCTCCTGGGGGCGCAGGCCGTGGTAGCAGCCGATATCGACGACGAGGTCATAGGGAGGGTTGGTGGGGACGTTCGCCAGGTGGGCGACGTCGTCGCGGACGAAACTCGTGAGCTCGGCGACGCCGGCGGCTTCGGCTCGCGCGCGGCCCTGGCGCAGGGGCTTGTCCACGCTGTCGACGCCGACGACGGTCCACCCCTGCTCGGCGAGCCAGACCGCGTGTCGGCCCGTTCCGCAGCCGGCATCCAAGGCCACGCCGGCGGGGCTGTGGGCCACTAGACCTGGCAGGGGTCCGGTGTCGTCGTTGTCCTCCCACCAGTTCAGACCGAGGCGATACAGGACGGGCCAAGCGTTGGGCATGACGTCACTCCTTTCAGTTGAGGTGGAACTCAGTGCAGTACCACTGCACTGAGTTCACTGATACTGTTGCTCGCCATGCCAGAGGCTGTCAAGAGCGCGATGTCCTACCGACAGGAACAGGCACAGGCAACGCGTGACCGAATCCGTGCCGCCGCTCGACGGTTGTTCGCCGTCGAGGGCTACCGGATGACGTCGGTGGCGGCCATCGCTGCCGAGGCCGGCGTCGCGGAGCGCACCATCTACGCCGCATTCGGCGCCAAGCGCGAAATCCTGTCGGCCATTTGCGAAGCCTGGCTGGAAGACGCGCACGCCCGGGAGCTGGTGGCCGCAGCCGTGGCAGAACCGGACCCGATGGGCACCATCCGGCTCGCCGCCCGCTTCCTGCGATCCTTGTTCGAGACCGGCTACGACGTCATGGTCCTGTTCGAGGCGGCCTCGGCCGAGGACCCCCAGACCCGCGCCATGCTGCGCGCCAAGCTGGAGGGGCGCAACCACGTCCAGAACCTCATCATCGACTCCGTGCGAGAGCGCCTGGTCCTGCCGCTGCCGGCTGCCCAGGCCATCTACCGCGCCTTGGCCGCCGTGGGGGTCTACCAAGAGCTGGTCGTCGAATCCGGCTGGACCATAGACCAATACGAACACTGGGTCCTCAACCAGCTCAGCATCCAGCTGTTGGGCTTGCCCGCAGAACCGCCGGTCAGATGAGGCCGCCCTCCCAGCTGGCGCAGGGCCATCTCATCTCGTGCGACTGTTGGCATCGGCGCGGCGCGGCGCGAACGGCTGGGTCACCCACCGTGCGCTGACCCACTGGAGGCCAGCCGTTCGCGGCCGCGGTTCCCTTGTTGTCGCGAGCCTGCGGCTGATCGGCCCTGCCTCGCGGGATCGGGGCTCGACCGGCACCGGGTACACGGAAGGGCCGCGCTCGATATATTGAAGGATGTCGGCGGGCAGCCGCTGGGTAGCGGGAGGTCCTGATGAGTACGTTCGCCGATGATGGCGGCCTGTCCTCGTTGAGCGGGCCGTTGATGATCAGTCTCACGTTGATGCTGCTGGTGCTGCTGGTGCTAGTGCTGACCGGGACGCTGATCGTGTGGCGGGTGTATCGGCGCGTCCGCCGCTGGCGGGGATGGCACCGGGGCAGGGCCGCGATCCCCTCTGGGGCTCTGATGCCCGGGCCGGGACGTGACATCGCCCGGTTGCGTCGTGACTTGCACAAGGAGGTCGAGGCCGCCGACGTGATGCTGTCTCGCGCGAGAGGCGGCCGGCTGTTCGTAGCCGACGCACGTGCCCTCATCGACGACCTCAAGATCAACGCCGCGGCGGTGGATGCCGACCTCGCCAGCATCCAGGACTACACGGACATGACCCAGCAGCGAACCGCCCTGGACGCGCTTCGTCCCCAGGTCGCGCGACTGATCCAGACCAGCTACCTGGCTCGGCAGACGGTGCTGCACACCGCAATCGCGGACCGCGAGCGACACCTCACCGACCTCAGTGAGCACGTCGAGCGGCAGGCCGCCGCGCTGAAGATCTATCGTCAGGGCGCGCACGGTCTCGATCTGGGCAATTCAGATGGCAACCTCGACGCCTCGAGCGATTCGCAGTCGCGGAGCCCAGCTCGTAACACGAGTGACCCGCCGGGGAAGTCCTCGCCGAGGTGGGGGTCAGCCAGAATGCGCTGAATAGCTGCAACGCAGCGGCTTGGCCGGATCGCGCCCGATGTGGCTGATCGCCGCTGTGACCGTCGGCTTACGCCACCCATGAAGAGGAGATGGGGCATTCGTCCGCGTCGGTTTCTTGGCGGTGGGCGTACGCCAGGCGGTCGGCCTCGCGCTCGGGAAGGAAGCCTGAGTCTCGGCAACAGTCGTGGCAGACCGCGACGGCTCGTCGGCCCAGGTGGACGACCTCGATGAGGTGAGGACGGCAGGCCCCGTCATCTCCATGGCGGTGGTCGCGGCGATGGGCCGCGTCGACAGTGCAGGCGGCCACCGCTGCGGACTGGGTGTGTGTAGCGTCAGGCATGACGACCTCCAACCACGGCCAGGCAGGTCGCCCAACCTGTTTCCCTCAAGGAGCGGGGGCTGTGGCCGCTGATACTACGCACTGCCCGACCTCATGTGGACGTTGAGGGCAATCCAAACAACCCAGGCAAAGAGCCGCCTTTGACACTGTCAGCTCGGCGAGGCGTCGAAGCCGGTCATCCGGATGAGCTTCGCCGGGACGCCGCCCACGATGGCGTTGGCGGGGACGTCCCGGGTGACGACGGCGCCGGCGCCGACGATCGAGCCGTCGCCGATCGTGACACCGGGGACGACTGTCACGCCGGCGCCCAGCCAAACCTTGCGTCCGATCACGATTGGCGCTGGGATCATGTCGGCTCTGCGCGCTGGGTCGACCCCGTGGTTGAGCGTGGTCAACGTGCTGCCGTGCCCGACGAGTGTGCCGTCACCGATGGTGATTCCCCCGGTGTCCTGGAAGCGGCAACCGAGGTTGATGAAGACGTCCTGGCCGAGCGACAGGTTCTTGCCGAACTCGCTGTAGAACGGCGGGAACACGGTGACCGACTCGTGAACTGCCCTGCCGGTGAGCCGGGTCAACAGTGCCCGCACCTCCTCGGGCGTGCGGTAGCCGGTGTTGATCTCGGCGACGATCCGCAGGGCCTGCTGCGCAGCGCCGAACATGAACTGGTGCTGTTCGGATCCGCCCTCGATGACGGCGCCGCGGTTCACGTGGTCGAGGAAGTCCTGCAGATCCATGGTGGGCATGCTGCCAGTTCGCTGGGTGGTTGCCGGCCTTGGTGGCGTGGGAACGCGCGGCCGGGACGTTCGACCTGATGTTGCCCGGGCACCACGTGCAATCTGCTCCGACCGCCCAGTTGGCTCGCGGCGAAGCGACGCGCCGCGATCCACCCGTCACCGGGCGGTCATCGGTTGGTCCACCCCTTCGTCGAGCGCCGACGCCATCTGGTCTGCGACGCTCAGATCGTTTGCCCTGTCGCTCTGCCGTAGACCGGTCACCACGCCTTCCCTGTCCGGCCGTGACCGGTTCTGGCTGAGTTTCGCCTTGCCCTCGACCTTCGCCACCGTCACTTCGACACCCACGATCCCGCGCAGCTGGCCGTCGATGTAAGCGCTTGGTGCGTCGGTGGTGTGCCAGGGCGCCTGGCGCCCCCGCTCATGTTCGTTGGTGAGTTCCTCGACGGCCATCCGAAGCCACTCAGCGTCGTGATGCACGCGTGCGATGCCGGTCAGGTGAACGGCGCTGTAGTTCCACGTGGGTACGCCCTTGCCGTGCTCGGCCTTGGTGGCGTAGAACGTCGGCGATACATACGCGTCTGGGCCTGTGAGGATGACGAGGGCCGGCGTGTCAGAACCAATCTCATGCCAATGAGGATTCGCCCTGGCCATGTGGGCGACCACGGTGTCCCCCCGCCACAAGACCGGCAGGAACGTGGCAGAGGGAGCCGACTCCTGACCATTTGTCACCAACCAGCCTGCGCGCACACCTGCTATCAGCGTGCGCAGTTCCACTTCTTCCCCTGCACGGTTGAACGGTGGGATGTACACGGGTCCCATGCTGTCTCCGGTGGCAACCACCCTTCAGGCTCTGGCCGCGACCACCCCGGGGTTGCGTTCGTTGAGCGATGACCCCGCCTCAACCGTCGTCAACCTAAGTTGACAGGATCCGTTCTGTCAACTACGGTTGACGGAGTGAGCGACCACATCCGAACGGCCATCGGCGCCGCAGAGGCCGGCGAGCCGCTGCCTGAGCTGCGCCGGCTGCAGGCACTACACGCCGACCTCGCCCGCGCCGAAGCGGAGCAGGTGCGCCGGGCCCGGGCTCAGGGGTTCTCCTGGGTCGCGATCGCCGGAGCCCTTGGTGTCAGCAGACAGGCCGTGCACAAGAAGTACGGTCGTAGATAGGGCTCTCGCCCGCTCCCGCATCAATCGGCAGGGAACCCGCATGTCCAGCACAGCCACCCCCACCCGCGGACGCCGCGGACGCCGCGGCCGTCGCGCGCCTGAAGAGGGTCCGCGGGCGAGCCTGAAGCAACTGCTGCCATTCCTCTTCGAACACCGTCGCGTGCTCGCGATCGTCGTGATCCTGAGCATCTTCGGCGCGATCGCGACCCTCGCCCAGCCGCTGCTGGTGGGCCTGCTCATCGGCCGTGTGCAGGCCGGTGAGCCGCTGGGCGTGCTCGTCTGGGCTGTCTTCGCGCTGGTGGTCGCGGCATCCGTCATCTCCGGCTTTCAACACTTCCTGCTGCAGCGCACCGGCACTGCCGTGGTCTACTCGTCGCGGCGCAAGCTGATCGGGCGCATCCTGCACCTGCCGATCAGCGAGTTCGACGCGCGGCGAACGGGCGATCTCGTCTCGCGGGTCGGCACCGACACGACGCTGCTCTACGCCGTCCTCACCCAGGGTCTGGCCGATGCCGTCGGCAACAGCCTGGTCTTTGTCGGCGCCCTCGTGGCGATGGCGCTCATCGACCCCGCGCTGCTGGGTCTCATCGTCGTCGTGATCGGTCTGTCGATCGGGGGAGTCACGCTGCTCAGTGGACGGATCCGCACAGCAACGCGAGACCAGCAGGAGAAGGTGGGCGAGCTCGCGTCGGGCGTCGAGCGATCCGTCGGATCGATCCGCACCGTGCGCGCGGCCGGCGCCAGCCACCGCGAGGTGGCGGCGATCTCTGGGCTGGCCGGGGAGGCCTACGACCAGGGCGTGCGGATCGCCAAGGTGTCGGCGCTCATCGTGCCGATCGCGGGGATCGCGATGCAGCTGTCGCTGCTGGTCGTGCTCGGTGTCGGCGGCCTGCGGGTCGCCTCCGGCGCGATCACCATCGCCGCGCTCGTCACCTTCGTCATGTTCCTGTTCATGCTGATCGCGCCGCTTGGATCGACCTTCGGCGCGATCACATCCGTCAACCAGGCGCTGGGTGCCCTCGGCCGCATCCAGGAGATCCTCGACCTGCCGACCGAGACGCGGGGCGATGCCGCGCTCGCGACGCGCGTGCGAGACGCCGACGACCGTCGTGCCGGTTCACCCGGCGCGGCGATCGAGTTCCGCAACGTGCACTTCCGGTATCCCGAGGCCGTCGTCGCCGCGCGGCGCACGGCGGAGTCCGAGGCGCTCGCGGTCCTTGAGAACGCGCACGTCGACGCGTACTCCAGGTCGGGGACCGAGGACCTCGCACCGACCCCGGTCGCCGGGGAGGTGCTGCGCGGAGTGTCCTTCTCGGTGCCGCGAGGCGCTCGCGTCGCACTGGTCGGGCCGTCGGGTGCAGGAAAGAGCACGACCCTCGCCCTCATCGAACGCTTCTACGATCCGTCGGACGGCGCCGTGCTGATCGACGGACAAGACGCGCGCACGATCGACCGTGCCGCGCTGCGCGCCCGCCTGGGCTACGTCGAGCAGGATGCCCCGACCCTCGCCGGGACGATCGCCGAGAACCTGCGACTGGCCTCGCCCGAGGCATCCGATGACGATTGCGAGCGCGTGCTGCGCGCCGTGAACCTGGGCGACGTGCTCGAGCGCAATCCCCTCGGCGTGCATGCCCCGGTCGGCGAGAGTGGCGTCATGCTCTCGGGGGGCGAGCGCCAGCGCCTCGCGATCGCCCGTGCGCTGCTGGCCGCACCCCCGATCCTGCTGCTGGACGAGTCGACCTCCTCACTGGACGGCCTCAACGAGCAGCGCATGCGCGACGCGATCGATGCCGTCGCGACCGATCGCACGCTCATCGTGATCGCCCACCGCCTGTCGACCGTCGTCGACAGCGA
>JBBQNZ010000128.1:0-11981 GCA_038330415.1 Actinomycetales bacterium
CGCAGCACTGGTCAGGCAAGCACCCGCCAGGGGGATGTCCCGTGGCAGGGACAGTGGCACAAGGAGGTCACATCAGCACCGAACCCCGTATCAACGAGCGCATCCGCGTCCCCGAAGTCAGGCTGGTCGGCCCGGCCGGCGAGCAGGTCGGGATCGTCGCTATCAATGATGCGCTTCTACTGGCCCAGGAGGCGGACCTCGATCTCGTCGAGGTGGCGCCGACCGCGCGGCCCCCGGTCTGCAAGCTCATGGACTACGGCAAGTTCAAATATGAATCTGCCCTCAAGGCCAGGGAATCGCGCAAGAACCAGGCGCAGACCGTCATCAAGGAGATCAAGCTCCGCCCGAAGATCGACCCGCACGACTACGGCACCAAGAAGGGCCACGTCGAGCGCTTCCTCAAGGGTGGCGACAAGGTCAAGGTGACGATCATGTTCCGCGGTCGGGAGCAGTCCCGCCCCGAGCTCGGGTTCCGCCTGCTCCAGCGCCTGGCCGAGGACGTCCTCGAGCTCGGCACCGTCGAGTCGGCCCCCAAGCAGGACGGTCGGAACATGGTCATGGTGATCGCGCCGACCAAGAAGAAGGCGCAGGCCATGGCCGAGCAGCGGCGCAAGCGTGACGGGGCCGCCACGGGCCACCACGCCGACGAGCACACCGAGGCCGACCTCGACACCGTGGACCTCGCGACCGACCTCGCCGACGCGGGCGTGGCGCCCGAGACCGCGCCGGCCGTCGAGACCGACGCCGCGGCCGACCCCGAGACCTCAGCCTGACCGACGTCCACCCGCACGCCAGCACCACCGAAACACTTAAAGGAGATCGGCACCATGCCGAAGAACAAGACGCACAGCGGCGCGAAGAAGCGCTTCCGGGTGACCGGGAGCGGCAAGGTCATGCGCGAGCAGGCCGGTCACGTCCACAAGTTCCACGAGAAGACCCCGCAGAAGGCCCGCGCCCTGAGCATGGACATCCCGGTTGCGAAGAACGACCTCAAGAAGATCAAGAAGCTTCTCGGCCGCTGACGCCGATCCACCCCCAGATTTCGCTACACAGCAAGGAGTACTCACGTGGCACGCGTGAAGCGGGCAGTCAACGCCCAGAAGAAGCGCCGGGTCGTCCTCGAGCGGGCCAGCGGTTACCGCGGGCAGCGTTCGCGGCTCTACCGCAAGGCCAAGGAGCAGGTCCAGCACAGCCTGGGTTACTCCTACCGCGACCGCCGGGCCCGCAAGGGTGACTTCCGTCGCCTGTGGATCCAGCGGATCAACGCCGCGGCCCGCGCGAACGGCATGACCTACAACCGGTTCATCCAGGGCCTGAAGGCCGCCGAGATCGAGGTTGACCGCCGCATGCTCGCTGAGCTCGCGGTCAACGACGAGGCCGCGTTCACCGCGCTCGTCGAGATCTCGAGGGCCAACCAGCCGGCCCGCGAGCCGGCCAAGGCCTCCGCCTGAACCAGCTGCCGATGCTGACCAACCCCCGGGCCGACCGGGTGCGGTCGGTGCGGGCGCTGTCGAAGCGGCCGGTGCGGGAGCGCACCGGCCGCTTCGCCGTCGAGGGCCCCCAGGGGGTGCGCGAGGCCGTGCGGTATGCCGGGCCGCGCGTTCGCGACGTCTACGTCACCACCGACGCCCTCACCCGCTACGCCGCCGACATCGTCGAGCCCGCGCGCGCCGCCGGGCTGCACGTGCACGAGGTGACGCCCGAGGTGCTCACCGCGATGGCCGAGACCGATGCCCCGCAGGGGGTGCTCGCCGTCGTCGACACCACCACCGCCGACCTCGGCACGGTGGTGGATGCCGCGCCGCGCCTCCTCGTGCTGCTCACCCACGTGCGCGATCCCGGCAACGCGGGCACCGTCATCCGGGGTGCCGACGCTGCGGGCGCGGACGCCGTTCTCGTGAGCTCGGCCTCGGTCGAGGTCCACTCACCCAAGGTGGTCCGCTCGACCGCAGGGTCGCTCTTCCACCTGCCCGTGGTCACCGGGCTCGACGTGACGGCGACGCTGCAACGGCTGCGGGGCCACGGCATCCGCACCTATGCCGCCGACGGTGCCGGCACGACGCTGCTGCCGGACGCCGACCTCACCGGCCCGCACTGCTGGGTCATGGGCAACGAGGCGTGGGGGCTGGACCAGGAGGTGCGCGACGCCTGCGACGACGTCGTGCGGGTGCCGATCCACGGTCTCGCGGAGTCGCTCAACCTGGCCATGGCCGCCACCGTCTGCCTCTACGCCTCGGCGGGCCAGCAGGCCGCCACGCCGCCTGCCCGGTAGCCTGCGCGACATGCCGCAGTCGTTCCTGGTGCCCGACGAGCTGGCCGTCAACGGGCTGGAGTTCATCCCCGACGGCCTGATCGCCGCCGTGGGTCCCGACGCGACGGTGCGCTTCATGAACACCCGGGCGGAGCAGATCACCGGCATCGACGCGGCCGATGCGCTGGGCCGCGACATCCGTGAGGCGCTGCCGCTGCAGGACCTCGAGGGCCAGTCCTGGTGGGAGGTCACCGACCCCTGGCACGGCCTGCTCACCCGCACCGGCCACCGCGAGCGGCTGCTCGTGCTGCCCTCCGGCCGCGAGCTGCTGGTCACCGCCAAGTACGTGCGCGGCGGGCCGGGGGGCGAGGTGCGCGCCGTGGTCGTGGGGCTGCGCGACGCCGAGGGGCGCCGGCGGGCCGAGGCCGAGAGCGCCGCCCTGCTCACCACCGTCGCGCACGAGCTGCGCTCCCCGCTGACTGGCGTCAAGGGGTTCTCCTCGACCCTGCTGCGCAACTGGGACCGGTTCACCGACGACCAGAAGCGGCTCATGCTCGAGACCATCGAGGCCGACGCCGACCGGGTGACCCGGCTGATCACCGAGCTGCTCGACGCGTCGCGGATCAACGCCGGCCGGCTCACCGTGCACGCCCAGCCCCTCGAGCTGCGCCCGCGGCTCGAGGCCCAGGTCGCGCGCCGGGTGGCCGCCGGTGCCGAGCGCGACGGGTTCGTTGTCGACGTGCCCGACGACATCGGCCCGCTGTGGGCCGACCCCGACCGGCTCGAGCAGGTCGTCACCAACCTCGTCGAGAACGCCGTGCGGCACGGCCGTGGCGTCGTGCGCCTGCAGGGCCGGCGGGCGGTGCTCGGCGACGCACCCGCGGTCGACCTGATCGTGTCCGACGACGGCGACGGCATCGCTCCCCAGCACCGTGAGCTGGCCTTCTCGCGGTTCTGGCAGGGCGGGGCCAAGAGCGGCACCGGCCTGGGCCTGTACCTCGTGCGCGGCCTCGTGCAGGCACACGGCGGCACCGTGTCGGCCGAGGAGGCGCCCGGAGGTGGGGCGCTGATGCGGGCAACCTTCCCCGACGGCGACTGAGCCCCGTCGCACGCCCCGCACGCCCCGCACGGCCCGCACGCCCCGCCCGTGCGAGAGTGTCGGGAGTGTCCGCCGTCTCCCTCGCGCCCTACCGGCGTGCGCTCGCCAGCCGCCGGCTGCGGACCATCCTCGTGCTCGGCACGCTGGTGCGCGGACCGGTGTTCGCAAGTGGGGTGCTCATCACCGTGCACGTCGTCACCACCCTCGGGCGCTCGTATGCCGCTGCCGGTGCGCTGGCCGCGGCAGCCACCGTCGCCATCGCGGTCAGCGGCCCCTGGCGGGGCCGGCTGCTCGACCGGCTGGGGCTGCGCCGGGTCGTGCTGCCGTCGCTGCTCGTGGCGGTGGTGTGCTGGAGCATCGCGCCGTTCGTCGGCTACTGGCCGCTGCTCGTGCTGGCCGTGGTCGCCGGGCTCTTCGTCATCCCCACCTTCTCGATCACCCGGCAGGCGGTGATCGCGTCGGTCGACGAGACCGACCGGCGCACCGCCATCTCGCTGGACTCCGCCGCCATCGAACTGTCGTTCATGATCGCGCCGGCCCTCGCGGTGTGGGCCGCCGCCCAGTGGTCGACGTCGTGGGTGCTGTTCGCCACCGAGATGCTGGGCGTGCTCGGCGGCGTGCTGATCTGGGTGGTCGACCCGCCGCTGCGCGGCGAGGGCGAGGTGCAGGTCGGCGAGGTCGTGCGGGTGCCCGTGCGCACCTGGTTCAGGCTGCCGTTCCTGGCGGTCTGCCTCGCCGCGATGGCCTCCACCCTCGTGTTGTCCGGGTCGGACATCGGCATCGTGGCCACGATGCGCGAGCTCGACGCGGTGGCGCAGATCGGCGTCGTGCTCGCGCTGTGGGGCCTGGGCTCGCTCGTCGGTGGGCTGCTCTACGGCGCGATGGCCCGCTCGATCTCGCCGTTCTGGCTGCTCGGCGGCCTGGCGCTCGCCACCGTGCCGATGGCGCTGGCCGGCTCGGTGTGGGGCCTGGCGGCCTTCGGGTTCCTGGCCGGGCTGCTCTGCGCGCCGACCATCACCGCGAGCGTCGACCGGGCCAGCCGGCTCGTGCCGGCCGCGGTGCGCGGCGAGGCGATGGGCTGGCACGGGTCGTTCCTCACCACCGGTGGGGCGCTCGGGGCGCCGATCGCCGGGGTCGCGATCGACCGGGGCGGGCCGCCGGCCGGGTTCGTCGTCGTGGCCGTGGTGGGCCTTTCGGTGGCGGTGGCCGGTGTCGCCACCCAGCACGCCCGGCAGAGCGCCCGGGAACGGCGTCAGCTGTCGCCGCGGTGACCGACCGCCCAACGGTCGGCGCCGTCGATACCGGCGTGATCGAGGATGCGGGCGGCGCTAGGCTGCACGGGTGACTGTGGCTGCGCGCCGATTTACCGGGCCCTCGGGCCTGGTCGGCCGCGCGCGCTGAGCGCCGGCCGCGGCACGGCATCCACGTCGTAGGAGCCGTTCCAACCGCCGCCCGGGGGCCAGACTCCCGCCGACCCTCGCGCGCGCCGCACCTAGACTCGGGCGCGCCCCACCCCCGCCCGAAGTGGACACCATGTCTGGACCCAACACGAACTACGACCCCGTGGAGGTCGCGGTGCTCGACCCCAAGGCCGTCGACGAGGCGGTCGAGCAGGCCCTGGCCGCCGCCGCCGCCTCGACCAGCCTCGACGAGCTGAAGGCCGCCCGCAGCGCCCACCAGGGCGACAGGAGCGGGCTGGCCCTGGCGAACCGCGAGATCGGCGCCCTGCCGCCGAGCGCCAAGGCCGAGGCCGGCAAGCGGGTCGGGGCGGCCCGCGGCCGCGTCGCCCAGGCGTTCACCGCGCGGCAGGCCGACCTCGAGGCCGAGCGCGACGAGCGCATCCTCACCGAGGAGGCCGTCGACGTCACGCTGCCCTCAGGCCGCCGCCCGCTGGGCCGCCGCCACCCGATCGAGCTGATGAGCCAGCGGATCGCCGACCTGTTCGTCGGCATGGGCTGGGAGATCGCCGAGGGGCCCGAGATCGAGGCCGAGTGGTTCAACTTCGACGCCCTGAACTTCGACGCCGACCACCCGGCGCGGCAGATGCAGGACACCTTCTACGTCGACCCGCCCGAAGGTGGCCTGGTGCTGCGCACCCACACCTCGCCGGTGCAGGCCCGCACCCTGCTCGAGCGAGGCGTGCCGGTCTATGTCGCCGCGATCGGCCGGGTGTTCCGCACCGACGAGCTCGACGCCACGCACATGCCCGCCTTCCACCAGGTCGAGGGCCTCGCGGTCGACGAGGGCATCACGATGGCCCACCTCAAGGGAACGCTCGACCGGCTGGCGGCCGAGCTGTTCGGCGACGGCATCACCACCCGGCTGCGCCCGTCGTTCTTCCCGTTCACCGAGCCGAGCGCCGAGATGGACCTGCGCTGTTTCGTCTGCCGCGGCGCCGACCCCGACTGCCGCACCTGCAAGGGCACCGGCTGGATCGAGTGGGGTGGCTGCGGCATGGTCAACCGCAACGTGCTGACCGCCTGCGGCGTCGACCCCGACCGGTACACCGGGTTCGCGTTCGGCATGGGCATCGACCGGGCGCTGATGTTCCGCACCGGGGTCAGCGACATGCGCGACATGATCGAGGGTGACGTGCGCTTCGACGCACAGTTCGGGATGGAGATCTGATGCGGGTTCCCGTCGACTGGCTGCGCGATTACGTCGCGGTCCCGCCGGACGCCGAGGGCGAGGCCATCGCGGCCTCCCTCGTCGCCGTCGGGCTCGAGGAGGAGGGGCTGCACACCGGTGGGGTCACGGGCCCGCTTGTCGTGGGCCGCGTGCTCTCCAAGCACCCCGAGCCGCAGAAGAACGGCAAGACGATCAACTGGTGCACCGTCGACGTCGGCGACGCCAACGGCACCGGCGAGCCCCAGGGGGTCGTCTGCGGCGCGCACAACTTCCAGGCGGGCGACCTCGTCGTCGTCATCCTCCCCGGAGGCGTGCTCACCACCCCGCAGGGCCCGCTCACCGTCAGCGCCCGCAAGACCTACGGCCACGTCTCGGCCGGCATGATCTGCTCCGAGCGCGAGCTCGGCATCGGCGACGACCACGACGGCATCCTCGTGCTGACCCGGAAGTTCGGGGATGACGCCGACACCCTCACGCGCCTGACCCCGGGCACCGACGCCATCCCGCTGCTCGGCCTCGACCGCGAGACCGTCGAGGTCAACGTCACCCCCGACCGCGGCTACTGCTTCTCGGTGCGCGGCATCGCCCGCGAGTACTCGCACGCCACCGGCGCCGAGTTCACCGACCCGGCGCTCGCGCTCGCGGATGCCGCACCGCCGGCCACCGACGGTGGCTACCCCGTCGAGCTGCGCGACGACGCGCCGATCCGCGGACGGGAGGGCTGCGACCGCTACGTCGCCCGCGTCGTGCGCGGCATCGACGTGACGGCACCCACGCCACGGTGGATGGCGGTGCGCCTCACCGAGGCCGGGATGCGCCCGATCTCGCTGCCGGTCGACGTCACGAACTACGTGATGCTCGGCCTGGGCCAGCCGCTGCACGCCTTCGACCTCGCCACCCTCGAGGGTCCGATCGTCGTGCGCCGGGCCCGGGCCGGCGAGCGGCTGACCACCCTCGACGACGTGGAGCGGGCGCTCGACCCGGGCGACCTGCTCATCACCGACTCCGGTGGCGAGCGGGGCGTCGCGATCGCCGGTGTCATGGGTGGCGCCGAGACCGAGGTCGGCAGCACGACCCGCGACGTGCTCATCGAGGCTGCGCACTTCGAGCCGGTCACCATCGCCCGCTCCGCCCGGCGGCACAAGCTGCCCAGCGAGGCGTCGCGCCGGTTCGAGCGCGGGGTCGACCCGGCGCTGGCGGCCGCGGCCGCCCAGCTGGCCGTCGACCAGCTCGTCGAGCACGGCGGAGGGGTGGCCGACCCCGACGTCACCGACGTGGGCACGCCGGCCGACCCGGCCCCGGTCACCATGCACGTCGACTTCCCGTCGAAGATCGTCGGCATCGTCTACCTCGAGAGCGAGGTCGTGTCGGTGCTCGGCGCCATCGGCTGCTCGGTCGCCCGTGACGGCCACCTGCTCACGGTGACCCCGCCCACCTGGCGCCCCGACCTCACCACCGCCGAGGACCTTGTCGAGGAGGTCGCCCGCATCCACGGCTACGAGCGCATCCCGTCGGTCGTCCCGACGCCCCCGGGCGGTGCCGGTCTCACCCACGCGCAGCGCGTGCGGCGGCTGGTCGCCGACGTGTTGGCCGGCCAGGGCCTGTCCGAGGTGTGGAGCGCGCCGTTCGTCGGCGCCGACCGCTATGCCGCCCTCGGGCTCGACGTCGACGCCGAGGTGGCGCGCACCGTGCGCCTGGCCAACCCGCTGTCCGACGAGCAGCCGCTGATGCGCACCCGCCTGCTCGCGACGATGGTCGACGCGTTGCGCCGCAACGTCGCCCGCGGGGCGCGCGACGTCGGGCTCTTCGAGCTCGGCCTCGTCGTGGCGCTGGACGGGCCGCAGCGCTCGGCACCCACCGAGGACGTCGGCATCCACCCGTCGGACGAGACGCTCGCCGCCATCCGCGCTGCCGTGCCGCCGCAGCCGCGTCACGTCGGGCTGCTGCTCGCCGGCGACCGGGCGCGCGCCGGCTGGTGGGGCGACGGCCGGCCGGCCGACGTTGCCGACGCCGTCGAGCTCGCGCGCACCGTCGGTGAGGCCCTCGGCCTGGCGCTCGAGGTGTCCGCGGATGCCGTGCCCCCGTTCCACCCCGGCCGCTGCGCCCGCGTGGCGCTGGCCGACGGCACCGTCGTCGGCCACGTCGGCGAGCTGCACCCCAAGGTCGTCGCGGCGCTCGGGCTCCCGGCCCGCACGGTCGCCGGCGAGCTCGACCTCGACGTGCTCACCGTGGCGTCCGAGGCGACCGTGCAGGCCCGCACGCTCACCACCTTCCCGATGGCCCAGAGCGACGTCGCCGTCGTGGTCGACGAGTCGGTGCCCGCGGATGCCGTGCAGCGCTCGCTGCGCGACGGCGCCGGGCCCGACCTCGAAGCGCTCACGCTGTTCGACGTCTACCGCGGTGACCAGGTGGGGGAGGGGCGCAAGTCCCTGGCCTACCGGCTCACCTTCCGGGCACCCGACCGCACCCTGACCACCGACGAGGTCAGTGCCCTGCGCGACACCGCACTGCGGTCGGCGGCCGGGGCCGTCGGAGCGGTGCAGCGGGCGTGAGCACCCCCGCCGAGGTGCCGGTCGACGACGAGGGCGAGGTGGCCCCGGAGCCGGCCTCCGAGGACGGCCGGGGCGGGCACCTCGTCGCCGTCGTGACCGGCGCCTCGCGCGGCATCGGCCGGTTCGTCGCCGACGCGCTCGAGGATGCCGGGTACGCCGTCGAGCGCGGCTCGAGCGCGGTGGCCCCGGTCACCGACCGCGCGGCGCTCACCGCGTGGGTCGACGAGGTCGTCGAACGGCAGGGCCGCATCGACGTGCTGGTCAACAACGCCGGCGTCATCGACAACGAGGTCGACCTGTTCGCGTCCGACCCGGAGCAGTGGTGGCACACCCAGGAGGTCAACGTCCTGGGTGCCTACCTGATGACCTGGCTGGTGGCCCCGCACATGCTGGCCTCCGGTGGTGGGCGCGTCGTCAACGTCAACAGCGGTGCCGCCCGCCGCCCGGGTGCCGACGCGAGCGCCTACAACGTCAGCAAGACGGCCCTGGCGCGGGTCACCGGCTCGACCCACGTCGCGGGGTGGGCGCGCGGCATCCGGGCGTTCGACCTGATGCCCGGGGTGGTGCGCACCGACATGACCTCGGGGATGGACGCCCATGCCGGCCGCACCGAGTGGACCGACCCCGCCGAGGTCAGCGACCTGGTGCTGGCCCTGGTCTCGGGCGAGCTCGATGCGTGGTCGGGGCGGTTCGTGCGCGCCGGCATCGACACGGTCGCCTCGCTGAGGGCGCGGGCGGATGCCGGGCTGGCGCCCGACGAGCGCACCCTCGCCCTGGTCCTCGGCGATCCAGACCCCCTCACCTGACCCGCTTCGTCCCCGACTGTGTAGGGGAGCGGCCGGGCGACACGCGGCAGCTGACCGTTTCCCCGCGGTTGTTGACCTGCAAAGTCGGGGAGAGGCCGGAGCGCCGACCCGACCACGCGTGCATAGAGTCAACAGACTCTGTATAGTCATGCAGATGAGACGTGTCGCAGTCGCCGGGGCGAGCGGGTATGCCGGCGGTGAGGTCGTGCGCCTGCTGCTGCAGCACCCCGACCTCGAGGTCGGTGCCCTCACCGCGTCGTCGAACGCCGGGCAGGCGCTGGGCGGCATCCACCCGCACCTGACCCCGCTCGCCGACCGGCTGCTCGAGGACACCACCCCCGAGGTGCTCGCCGGCCACGACGCGGTCGTGCTCGCCCTGCCGCACGGCCACTCCGCGGCGCTCGCGGCCCAGCTCGGAGACGACGTGGTCGTGATCGACTGCGGCGCCGACTTCCGCCTCGCCGACGAGGGCGCGTGGACCGCCTTCTACGACACCCCGTATGCCGGGTCGTGGCCCTACGGCATGCCCGAGCTGCCCACCGCGTCGGGACCCCAGCGCGATGCCCTCGCCGGAGCCAGCCGTATCGCCGTGCCGGGCTGCTACCCCACGGCCGTGTCGCTGGCGCTGGCACCCGGCCTGGTCGCCGGGGTGCTCGAGCCCGACGACATCACCGTCGTGGCGGCCTCCGGTACCTCGGGGGCCGGCAAGTCGCTCAAGCCGCACCTGCTCGGCGCCGAGGTGATGGGCGCGATGTCGCCCTACGGCGTCGGTGGAGTGCACCGGCACACGCCTGAGATCGAGCAGAACCTCACCGCGGC
This sequence comes from Actinomycetales bacterium, assembly GCA_038330415.1. Taxonomy (GTDB): domain Bacteria; phylum Actinomycetota; class Actinomycetes; order Actinomycetales; family Dermatophilaceae; genus Fodinibacter. The sequence goes on from JBBQNZ010000128.1 coordinate 10,156, forward strand.
CGGGGCCGGCCCCGTCACCCTCTCGTTCACCCCCACGCTCGCCCCGATGCCGCGCGGCATCCTCGCGACCTGCACCGCTCGGGTGCGCCCCGGGACCACGCCGGATGCCGTGCGCGCCGCCTGGGAGCGCGCGTATGCCGACGAGCCGTTCGTGCACCTCCTGCCGCAGGGCCGCTGGCCGAGCACCGGCAGCGTGCTCGGCAGCAACGCCGTGCACCTGCAGGTCGTGCTCGACGAGCGGGTCGGCCGGGTCGTCGCGGTCGCCGCCGTCGACAACCTCACCAAGGGCACCGCCGGCGCGGCCGTGCAGTGCCTCAACCTCGCCCTCGGTCTGCCGGAGACCACCGGCCTGCCGATCGCCGGAGTCGCCCCGTGAGCCGGATGCCGCTGCACCTCATGGAGCACCCCGAGCGGGTCTCGATCGTCCGGCTGCCCGGGGGTGAGCTGCCCGAGTTCGACTGGATGCCGGGCCCGTTCGCGTCGCTGACCCGCACGCCCGACGAGACCTCGATCGTCTGCCTCACGACGAACGTGCCCGCCGGCGCCAGGTCGGAGGGGCCCTTCGCGCTGGTCGAGGTGGCCGGGCCGCTGTCGTTCGCCGCCGTGGGCGTCTTCGCCGAGGTGCTCGAGCCGCTCTCGGCCGCCGACATCTCGGTGCTCGGCTTCTCGACCTTCGACACCGACTGGGTGCTCGTGCCGGTCGCCGCCGCCCGGGACGCCGCCGACGCCTGGCGCCGGGCGGGCCTCGTCATCACCCCCACCTCGCTGACCGGAGGCACCTCCTGATGTCCGTCACCACGCCGCTCGGCTTCCGGGCCGCGGGTGTCACCGCCGGCCTCAAGGCCTCCGGCCGCCCCGACCTCGCCCTGGTCGTCAACGACGGGCCCGACCACCACGCGGCCGCCGTCTTCACCGGCAACCGGGTCGAGGCGGCGCCGGTCACCTGGTCGCGCACCGTCGTCGCCGACGGCCGGGCGGATGCCGTGGTGCTCAACAGCGGTGGTGCCAATGCCTGCACCGGCGCCCCCGGCTTCCAGGACACCCACCGCACCGCCGAGCACGTCGGTGCCGCGCTCGGAACCGCCCCCGGAGACGTGGTCGTCTGCTCGACCGGCCTGATCGGCGAGCGGCTGCCGATGCACCTCCTGCTGCCGGGCATCGACTCGGCCGTCGCAGGGCTGGCCGCCGATGGTGGCCCGGCCGCCGCCGACGCGATCCTGACCACCGACACCGTCGCCAAGACGGCGGTCGCGTCACGTGCGGGCTGGTCGGTCGGCGGCATGGCCAAGGGCGCCGGCATGCTGGCCCCCGCACTGGCCACGATGCTCGTCGTCGTCACCACGGATGCCGTCGTCGACGGCCCCGACCTCGACGAGGTGCTGCGCCACGCCACCTCGACCACGTTCGACCGGGTCGACTCCGACGGCTGCATGTCGACCAACGACACCGTCGTGCTGCTCGCCTCGGGCGCGTCGGGAGTCGAGGTCGGCCGCGACCACCTCGCTGATGCCGTCACCGAGGTCTGTGCCTCGCTTGCCCGTCAGCTCGTCGCCGACGCCGAGGGCGCGCACCATGACATCGCCGTCGAGGTGCGCAGCGCGGCATCCGTCGACGACGCGCTGGAGGTGGCCCGCGCGGTCGCCCGCAACAACCTGTTCAAGTGCGCGGTGTTCGGCAACGACCCGAACTGGGGCCGGGTGCTCGCCGCGGTGGGCACGACCGCGGCAGCGTTCGACCCGGCATCCCTCGACGTGTCGATGAACGGGGTGCAGGTCTGCCGGGCCGGCGGGGTGGGGGAGGACCGCTCCCTGGTCGACCTGTCCGCC
>JBBQNZ010000129.1:0-11969 GCA_038330415.1 Actinomycetales bacterium
GGCCTCGTCGTACTTGTCGAGCTTGTACGGCCCGACGCCGACCGGGGCGTTGGCGTAGGCGGGGTACTTGAAGCCCTCGCCCTGGGCCACGACGTTGTTGGCGTCACCGGCCTTGAGCGCGGTGGGCGACTGCATCGAGAACGAGTCGAGCGACAGGATGGTCGGGAAGCTCGAGGTCGACCGGGTGATGTTGATGACGGCGGTCGAGGGATCCTTGACCTCGCACGACTTGTACAGCGAGCCCTCGGGCTTGTCGCTGAACGAGCCGAAGAAGTACCCCCAGTACTGGGCCGCGGTCTGCCCCGCGCCCTTCTGGTTGTACATCCGGTCCATGTTGTAGCAGACCGCCTCCGCGTCGAACGGGGTGCCGTCGGAGAACTTGACGTTCGGCTTGAGCTTGAAGGTCCAGGACAGGCCGTCAGCTGAGGGCTCCCAGCTCTCGGCCAGGTCGGGCTCGACGTCGGCGGTGCCGGGCTTGATCCCGAGCAGGCCCGAGTTGATCTGACGGGTGACTCGGAAGGTCTCGCCGTCGGTGGCGTAGAACGGGTCGAACAGCGCGGGGGCGCCGGCCGCACCGAACGTGAACGTGTCCTTGGTGCTGCTCGCGCCGCCGCTGCCGCTGGATGCCGTGTTACCGGAGTCGCGGTCGGACTGCGCGCAGGCGGTCAAGGAGAGGGCGGCCGCCGTCAGAACGACGATGGGCACCTTCCGCGTGTGCTTCATCGATAAACCTCGCTTGGGTGTGCGAACCTCGAGGCGCCCGGGTCGGACGGTCGAGCTGGGTCCGGCATCGTGGGGGTGAGACCTCCCCGTCCACCGTTGCGGGTGACCATAACGGCAAATGCACCCGCTGAACCGGCGTGACGCGAGTGGTTATCCAAGTGAGACCTCGCGCCTGCGCAGATCCTCCGCGGCGCCTGCTAGAGCGGTGCGCCGAGGGCGGCGGCCCGGCGCCGGCATCCGATGACCTGTTTCGGGCCCATTACACCGATTGGGTCTGGCGTGCAATACCTGAGAGACTGGTGGGTATGTCTGTCTCCCACCGCGTCGACCTTCGTAACGTCGCCATCGTCGCCCACGTCGACCACGGCAAGACCACCCTGGTCGACAAGATGCTGTGGCAGTCGGGGGCGTTCGGCGAGCACGACCACATCGCCGACCGGGCGATGGACAGCGGTGACCTCGAGCGCGAGAAGGGCATCACGATCCTCGCGAAGAACACCGCGGTGCGCTACGCCGGCAAGGCTGCCGTCGAGGCCGGCATCCCCGGCGGCATGACGATCAACATCATCGACACCCCCGGCCACGCCGACTTCGGTGGCGAGGTCGAGCGCGGCCTGTCGATGGTCGACGGTGTCGTGCTGCTCGTCGACGCCAGCGAGGGCCCGCTGCCGCAGACCCGCTTCGTGCTGCGCAAGGCGCTCGCGCTGAAGATGCCCGTCGTGCTGTGCATCAACAAGGTCGACCGCCCCGACGCCCGCATCGCCGAGGTCGTCGACGAGGTCTACGAGCTGTTCATGGACCTCCTGGTCGACGCCGACCACCACCAGGACCAGCTCGAGTTCCCCATCGTCTACGCGTCGGCCAAGGCCGGCCGCGCCTCGCTGACCCGCCCGGTCGACGGCGGCATGCCCGACGGTGACGACCTCGAGCCGCTCTTCCGCACCATCATCGAGACCATCCCGGCCCCGTCCTACGACGACGAGGCCCCGCTCCAGGCGCACGTCACCAACCTCGACGCGTCCAACTTCCTGGGCCGGCTCGCGCTGCTGCGCGTGCACAACGGCACCATCCGCAAGGGCCAGCACGTCGCCTGGTGCCGCCGAGACGGCTCGATCACCTCGGTCAAGATCACCGAGCTGCTGATGACCGAGGCCCTCGAGCGTCGCTCGGCCGACTCCGCCGGCCCGGGCGACATCATCGCCGTGGCCGGCATCCCCGAGATCACCATCGGCGAGACCCTCGCCGACCTCGACGACCCGCGCCCGCTGCCGCTCATCACGGTCGACGAGCCGGCGATCTCGATGACGATCGGCATCAACACCAGCCCGATGGCGGGCCGCGTCAAGGGCGCCAAGGTCACCGCGCGCCTGGTCAAGGACCGCCTCGACCGCGAGCTCGTCGGCAACGTGTCGATGCGCGTGCTTCCGACCGAGCGCCCCGACGCCTGGGAGGTCCAGGGCCGGGGCGAGCTCGCGCTGGCGATCCTCGTCGAGCAGATGCGCCGCGAGGGCTACGAGCTCACCGTGGGCAAGCCGGTCGTGGTCACCCGCGAGGTCGACGGCAAGGTGCACGAGCCGATCGAGCGGGTCACCATCGACACCCCCGAGGAGTACCTCGGCCCGATCACCCAGCTGCTCGCCGCCCGCAAGGGGCGCCTGGAGCAGATGACCAACCACGGCACCGGCTGGGTCCGGATGGAGTACCTCGTGCCGTCGCGCGGCCTGATCGGCTTCCGCACCACGTTCCTCACCGACACCCGCGGCACCGGCATCGCCAACCACGTCTTCGAGGGCTACGAGCCCTGGGCCGGCGACATCTCGACCCGGATCAGCGGCTCGCTCGTCGCCGACCGCTCCGGTGCCGCCACCGCCTACGCCATGGCCAACCTGCAGGAGCGCGGCTCGATGTTCGTCCCGCCCACCACCGAGGTCTACGAGGGCATGATCATCGGCGAGAACTCCCGGGTCGACGACATGGACGTCAACATCACCAAGGAGAAGAAGCTGACCAACGTGCGCTCCGCCGGTGCCGACGTGCTCGAGCGCCTCGCCCCGCCGCGCACCCTGTCGCTGGAGCAGTCGCTGGAGTTCTGCCGCGAGGACGAGTGCGTCGAGGTGACCCCCGAGGGCATCCGCATCCGCAAGGTGGAGCTCGACCAGACCCTGCGGGCCCGCGCGGCCGCCCGGGCGAGGCGGAGCTGAGCGCTCGTGGCACGGAAGGACAACGGAGGCACGCCCCCGGAGCCGACTCGAGCGAGCCGTCGCGCGCGTCGTCGTCGGGTGGGCCTCGTGCCGACCCTCGTCGGAGCCCTGCTCGCCGTGGCCCTGGTCGTCGCGGGGGCGCTGGCCCTGCGCGGCACGCCCCCGGCCGACCCCGAGAAGGCCACGCCCACCTCGGCCGTCGGTGACCGCGTCGGCTCCGACGGCGGCACCCTGAACGCCCTCTCGCTGGGCCCGGTCGTCACCTGGGACCCGCAGCGGATCGCCTCGCGCGACGACGTGGCCTTCGCGGGCCGGGTCTTCGCACGGGCCCTGACCGCCTACGCGCCCAACACCGACGCCGACCAGCAGGCCCGGCTCGTCGGTGACCTCGCGACGACCACCGGCACCCCGAGCGAGGACCTGAAGACCTGGTCGTTCACCCTGCGCGACGGTGTGCGCTGGCAGGACGGCAGCCCGGTGACCTGCGCCGACGTGGCCTACGGCATCTCGCGCACCTTCGCCACCGACGTCGTCAAGGGTGGTCCCACCGACGCGCTCGCGGTGCTCGCCATCCCGCGCCAGCCCGACGGCCGCAGCACCTACCCCGGGCCCTTCGCCAAGGGGGCGGCGGCGCAGAAGGCGTTCGACAAGGCCGTCTCGTGCTCGGGCCAGACCATCACCTTCACGCTCAGCTCCCCGCTGAGCGACTTCAACGAGCTGGTCAGCCAGCCGGCGTTCGGGCCGGTCAAGAAGTCCGCCGACCAGGGTGCCGACGGCACCTTCGAGGTGTTCTCCGCCGGGCCCTACATGCTCAAGGGCGCCTGGGTCGCCGGCAAGGGCGGCACCTGGGTGCGCAACCCGAACTGGAGCCGGTCCAGCGACCCGGTGCGCCGGGGCCACCCCGACCAGATCGTCTACCAGGAGGGCCTCGACACCCAGGCCGTCGCCCAGCAGCTGATGGCCAGCGGCGACGCCGGCCGGGTGTCGGTCTCGCTCGGCTCCGCGCCACCGGCGATCCAGCAGCGGATCACCGCCGTCGCCAGCCTGCAGGAGCGCTCGGTCAACCCGCGCACCGGTGTGGTCGACTACCTCGTGCCCAACGCCCGCAGCAAGGTGTTCGCCGACGAGAAGGTGCGCCTGGCCCTGGCGACCGCCACCAACCGCGACGCCTACGTCACCGCCATCGGGGGTCGCACGGCGGCCGAGCCCGCGCTGTCGCTCATCCCCTCCTCGCTCCCGGCCGCGCACGACGCCGACCCGGCGGGCGTCGGCACCCGGGGCGACGCCGCCCGCGCGAGGGCCCTGCTCACCCAGGCCGGCGTCACCACGCCGGTGGCGTTCACGGTGGGCTACCGCTCGAACCCCACGGCCGACAAGGCGATGGCCGCGCTCGTGGCCGGATGGCGCCTGGCCGGGTTCGAGCCGACGACCCGACCCATCACCGAGGACTACTTCACCGCGATCAGCGACCCGAAGCTCGCCAGCAAGGTCGACCTGTTCTGGTCGAACTGGGCACCGGCCTGGGCCTCGGCCTCGACCATCCTGCCGCCGCTGTTCGACAGCTCGATCAACATCAGCAAGGTCGGCCCGGGGCGCGACTACGGCTACTGGGCCGACCCGAAGCTCGACGCGACGATGGCGAAGGTCAACTCGGTCGCCGACCCCGCCGCCCGCGAGAAGGCCTGGGCCGACGTCGACGCCTCGCTGCTGGACAAGGGCGCCTACATCGGCCTGGCCGAACGTCGGGCCCTCTACATGGCCGGCTCCGACGTGCGGAACCTGTCGGCCAACACCGTCGCCGGCGGCGTCGTCGAGTTCGCCGACATCGCGGTGGTCACGTGACCGGGCTGCTCGACGGCCTGCACGTCGAGGGCCGGGCGCCGCGACTGCTCTTCGTGCACGCGCACCCCGACGACGAGACGCTCGCCACCGGCGTGGCGATCGCCCACCACGTGGCGCGCGGCGACGACGTGCACGTGCTCACCTGCACCCTGGGGGAGGAGGGCGAGGTCATCCCCGCCCACCTCGCGCACCTCGAGGGCGCTGCGGGCGACCCGCTCGGCGCGCACCGCCGCGAGGAGCTGCGGGCCGCGATGCAGGTCCTGGGCGTCACCTCGCACGTGCTCGGCGACCCGGGCGACGGCGGCCACCCGACCTACCGCGACTCCGGGATGGCGGGCTCCGCGGCCGCCGCGCACGCGCGCGCCTGGGCGGGCGCCGACCTCGCGGATGCCGCGGCCGCCGTGCGTGCGGTGCTCGACGCGGTGCACCCCGACGTCGTCGTCACGTACGACGCGACCGGTGGCTACCGGCATCCCGACCACGTGCGCACCCACGAGGCCGCCCGCCACGCGGTCGCCTCGTCGGCCGACGCCCCCATGCTGTATGCCGTGCTCACCCCCCTGTCGTGGGCGATCGAGGACCGTCGATGGCTGGCGGAGCACGTGCCGGTCGACCGCGGTCTCGTGGTGCCGGGCCCCGACGACCCCTTCATGTCGTCGGTCGTGCCCGACGAGGTGGTGACCCACCGGGTGGTCGACCCCTCGGTGGTGCCGGTGCAGGCGCGCGCACTGCTGGCCCACGAGACGCAGGTCGTGGTGGGCGACGGGTGGTATGCCTTGTCCAACCACGTCGTGTCCCGCCTCGCGGGCCGGGAGGGCTTCGCCCGGCTCGACGCGGCATCCGGCCGGCCGACCAGTGAGGACCCAGCGTGAGCGACGCCCCCATCGACCCGGCCCGGTTCCGGCAGGCCATGGGCCGGCTGGCCGCCGGGGTCACGGTGCTCACCACGTTCGCCGACGGGCACGACCACGCCATGACGGCCGACACGCTCACCTCGGTCTCGCTCGACCCGCTGCTCGTGCTCGTCTGCGCCGAGGTCGAGACCCGGTGGCACGACGCCGTGCTCGAGGCAGGGGTCTTCGGGGCCAGCGTGCTGGCGGCCGACCAGCGCCCGCTCTCGACGTGGTTCGCCACCCGCGGCCGCCCGCTGCACGGCCAGCTCGACCGCGCGCCGCACCACCGGGGGCCGGTCACCGGCATCGCGCTGCTCGACGGCGCGCTGATGCACCTCGAGTGCCGCACCACCGACATCCACCCGGCCGGCGACCACGCGATCGTGGTGGCCGAGGTGCTCTCTGTCGCGCTGCCCGACACCGTGGGCCCGGCCCTGGTGCACTTCCGCGGGGGTTACGGGAGCATCTCGTGACGCTCGAGACGCTGCCCGACGAGGTCACCCCGGAGGAGTCGTCGCCGCGACGGCACCGCTGGCCGTTCGTGGTGGCCGGCGTGCTGCTCGTGCTCGCGGCGGCCTACGTCGTGGCGGCGGCCTGGCTCGGCGACCGCGTGCCGCGCGGCACCACCGTGTCGGGGGTGGCCGTCGGGGGACAGAGCGGCGACCGGGCGAGCAGCACCCTCACCGCAGCACTCGCCACGGCAGCCGACCAGCCGGTCGTGCTGGCGTCCACCGCGGGTCGGGTCTCGACCACCCCGAAGGCACTGGGCCTGCGCGTCGACGTGCCGGCCACCGTCGACGTGCTGGTCGGCTTCTCGCTGTCGCCCGCGACGATGTGGGCCCACCTCGCGGGTGGCTCGGAGCGGCCCGCGGCCGTGCTTGTCGATGAGAGGGCGTTCACGGCCACCGTCGAGAAGGGCCGCGCCACGCTCGACGCAGACCCCGTCGAGGGCTCCATCTCGCTCGAGGGTGGCACGGTCACCGTGCGCCGGCCCGCGACCGGCACGACCACGCACGTCGAGCGCACGGCCGATGCCGTGCGCCGGGCGTGGCCGGGCGACCGCACCCTCGAGGTCGCGGCCGTGCCGGTGCCGCCGAAGGTGACCGCCCAGGAGCTCGACCGGGTGCGCAGCGGGTTCGCCGACGTCGCCGTGTCGAGCCCGGTCACCGTCACCGCCAACGGCACGACGTTCGCCGTGCCCCCGAAGGCCTTCGCACCGGCGATCGTGCTGGCCCCCGACGCGTCGGGCCGCATCACCCCGCGCGCCGACCCGGGCAAGCTGGCTGCGGTGATGAGCGCGGCCGCCGAGAAGGCCGGCGTCGAGGTCGAGGCCAAGGATGCCGTGGTGACGTTCGCCGGGCGCACCCCGACCGTCCGCCCGCACGTTCCCGGCGTGAAGCTCGACGACGCGTCGGTCACCGAGCAGGTCTGGAAGGCCATCTCGACGACCACGCGAACCGCCACGGTGGCCACCACGACCACCGAGCCGAAGCTCACGACCGCCATCGCCAAGGCCACCCTGCCCAAGGGCCGGATCTCGTCGTTCACCACCAGGTTCCCGGCCGGCCGGCCTCGGGTGCACAACATCACACTGGCCTCGAAGCTCATCAACGGCACCTACCTCCCGCCGGGCGGGCAGTTCAGCATGAACGGCATCCTCGGTGAGCGCACCAAGGCCAAGGGCTACATCGAGGCGGGCATCATCCGCGGCGGGCGGGCCGCCACGTCCTACGGTGGCGGCATCTCGCAGGTGTCGACCACGATCTTCAACGCCGCCTTCTTCTCCGGCATGCGGCTCGACGCGTGGACCCCGCACTACTACTACATCTCCCGCTACCCCGAGGGCCGCGAGGCGACCATCTCCTGGCCCGACCTGCACAACAAGTTCACCAACACCACCGACGGCGGAGTGCTCATCCAGGTCACGACTACCCGCTCCTCCATCACGGTGACCTTCTGGGGCACCAAGAAGTACGACGTCACAGCCACCAAGAGCGCCCGCTACGACGTCGTGCAGCCCAAGAAGTTCAGCGACCCCGGGCCCGACTGCCTCGACCAGAACCCCGTCCCGGGCTTCAAGGTCGACGTCGGTCGCATCATCAAGCAGGGCGGCAAGGTCGTGAAGACTGAGAAGTTCACCACCAACTACCGTCCCGAGGACGACGTCACCTGCACCAATCCGCAGCGGTGACCCCTCGCGCGCCTCTATGGTGCGAATGGCAGAGACGTTAGCGAGCGGAACAGGAAGACCCGGTGGGCACGATCAGTTCGGGATGCCGGGTTGGCGCGCGACTGGCCTCGGTGCTCGTCCTCGTGCTGGCGGCTGCGTCCGCGGGCGGTGCGGCGGATGCCGTGGCCGTGCCGGAGGCGGTCGCCGCGACGACCGGGGCGAGCCCGGGTGGCCTGCCGGTGGCAGACGTTCCCCAGCCCGGCGCCTACCGCACGCTGCCGTCGGCCCGCCTGCTCGACACCCGCACCACCGGTGTCCCCCTCGCCCGTGGCGGTCGGCTGGTCATCCCGGTGCTCGGGCGCCTGGGCGTGCCACCCACCGGGGTCGGTGCCGTGCAGCTGCACGTCACCGCCGTGGGCGCCAGCGCCGGGAGCCACCTCACCGTGCACCCGTCGGGCGTGGCTCCCACCACCTCCTCGCTCAACTACGAGGTGGGTCGCGCAGTCGGCAACACCGTCACCGCCCGCCCCGGCGCCGACGGCGCGGTCGTGGTCACCAACGGCACGGCGACGGTGCACGTCGTCGTCGACCTGGTCGGCTGGGCGCAAGCCACACCCAGGGCCGACGACCCGGGCCTGCACACGATCGCACCGCGACGGGTCTGGGACAGCCGCACCGGATCCCGGCCGCTCGACGTCCGCGGCACGACCGTGGTGGTCGTCGGGGGAGCGGTGCCCGCCGCGGCGCGGGCCGTGGTCGCCAACCTCACCACGGTCGGGGCCAGCGCCAGCGGCCTGCCTCTCCTGTCGTGGGCCGCGGGCGCCCCACGACCCACCACGTCCAACGGCAACACGGTGCGCGGCGTCGCGGTCGCCACCCAGGTCGTCGTCGGCATCGGAACCGGCGGAGGCGTGGCGCTGGCCACGGGCGGGGGTACCACCCACCTCGTGCTCGACGTCGTGGGCTACCTCGTCGGCCCGCGCTCGCAGCTCACCGCGGGCGACGGCCAGGTGCGCACCGTCGCACCGCTGCGGCTGGTCGACACCCGCAGCACGGGCGTGCCGCTGGCGTCCGGGCAGCGACTCGTGCAGCAGGTCACGGGTCGCGCCGGGGTGCCCGGCGACGCCAGCGCCGCGCTCGTCACGATCACGTCGGTGCTGGGGCCCAAGAACACCGGGACGCTCGTCGTGGTCGGAAACGGCGAGGCCAAGCCGCCTACCTCCGACCTGAACGCCCGGGTCGACCTGCCCGTGGCGCAGCAGGTGATCACGCGCCTCGGCGTCGACGGCGGCATCGCCGTCATCCGCACTGGCGGCACCGGGCACGTCGTCGTCGACCTCGTCGGCTACGTGAGCGCGGTGCCCGCCCCCGCCGTCACGCCCCCGGCGGCCGGTCGGCTCGGGGACGGCGACTCCACCGGGGAGCTCGGCCCACAGGCGGCCGCCCTGCTGCGCGGTTCCGTGCGGTACGCCCTGGGGCCGTGGTGGCGTAACGTCGCGCCGACCCTGCTGGCCAGGCCCCTCGACGCGACGGCCCAGGCCGACACCACCGACGCCGTCCGACGCCTCTCGATGGAGGCGTTCGCCGTGTCGACCGCGGTCGCCACGGGGGTCTACAGCCCGGACGAGACCGAGGTGTCGCAGGCGCAGGCCCTCGACCGCGTCAGCCAGGTCGTCGGCTCGGTCGCCTGCCGGCACCGCGCGAGCGTGGTCGGTGGGTGGGGGCAGACGTGGCAGAGCACCATGTGGTCGTCGCTGGCCGCCCGGGCCGCGTGGCTGTCCTGGGGCGCGATGCCCGAGCAGACCCGCACCTGCGTCCAGGCGATGGTGGTGTCCGAGGCCGACTTCGCGACGAGGATCGAGCCCTTGACCATGGTGTCTGCCGACGGGGTGGTCACCCGGCCGGGCAACTCGGCGTCGGAGGAGAACTCCTGGTACGCCCTGGCCCCGGCGGTCGCCGTCGCGATGATGCCCGCCGCCGAGCGCCGGGACGTCTGGCGGGCGGCCCAGGTGCGCCTCCTGACCGCCTCGTGGACCCGGGCGGCCGACCTCGTGCAGGACCCCGTGGTCGACGGCCAGCCCCTGACCAACCTCGTGTCCGGGTCGAACGTCGAGGACGACGGCACGGTCGTCAACCACGGCCGGATCGCGCCCGACTACTCCACCAACGCCTACCAGAGCGTCGACGCCATCCTCCTCGCCACCCTGGCCGGGCACCGGGCGCCCGAGGCGGCCCTGCTCGGGCTGCCGGCGGTGTACGCCGCGCTGGGGACCAACACCTACGTCGCCGGGCGGCAGTTCCTCGCCCCCGGGGGCACGGTCTACGACCCGCTGGCGCCCTTCCAGCCGGCCCGCTTCGGGGTGTACTACCCGCAAGGCTGCGACTGGGGCCCGGGGCAGGTGCTGCCCTATGCCCTGTTCGACGCCCAGGCGGCGGCCTACGGGTTCGGGGGCCCGCTGGGCACCCCGACCGACGCCGCATCCGCGGCGGCCCGCCACCTCGCCCAGGCGACCGAGATGCAGCAGCGCTACGCCGACGGCCACATGTTCGCCGGGCCCTCCGAGTACACCTACGTGGGTCGCGAGGAGCACACCGCCCAGCTGGCCGCCCAGCTCGTGCTGACCCTCGCGCTGGCCACCCCGGGCGAGGCCGCCACAGCCGTGGCCTCGGCCGACGTCGCCGTCACCCCGCTCGGTCAGCTGCAGGCGCCGCCGGCGCCGTCGAACGAGTCGCGCCTCATGCAGGAGGGGCAGCCGAGGCCGGCCGGCTGAGGTTGACGTAGGTGTGGTGCCGCTCGAAGCCGTGCCACTCGTAGAGCGCCAGCGCCGTGGTGTTGTCGGTGTCGGTCTGCAGGTGCAGCGACGCGGCACCCGCCCGTTCCGCGGTGCGCGCCAGGGCGCCGAGCATCGCGGTGGCGACCCCTTGGCGGCGGGCCGCCGGGTCGACCCACATCGCCGCGATGCCGCCCCAGGCCGCCGCCAGGCCGAGCCGACCGATGCCGATGACACTGCCGTCGTCGTCGCGCACCGTCGCGAACGCCTGCGCCGGTGACCCGGTGAGGATGGCGCGCGCGGCCTCGTCGTCGACCGGACGGTAGGCGCAGTAGGCGGCGAACCACGCCGGGGTCGGCTCGCCCCCCACCTCGACGTCCTGCGGGTTCCCCGTCCCACGCGGGGCGCCACCGGGTGGGAGATCCGCAACCAGTCGGGTGGGGGCGGTGAGGGTGAGGGTGGCGACGCGGGCGGCGTAGCCGCGCCGCAGCGCCTCGGCACCGACGGCGTCGTCGGCCGGGTCGAACCCGAGCGGCCCGGCGACGGTGAGGTTCGGCGTCAGGCGGCGCCCGGCATACCACCGCTCGACGGTGTCGAGGGCGGCCGGCAGCGGGATGCCGGGGCTGCCGGCGGTCATCACCGAGTTGGCCCGCTGGGTGAAGCCGCGCGACGCCCGCAGCACCCAGTCGCCCAGCCGGGCGGTCTCCATCGCCGGCCATGCCCCGACCATGACCCGCTGGAGGTCCTCGACCGACAGGGCGCGGTGCGGTTTGCCGCGGCGGGAGGGTGACGGGGGGACCTCCTTGAGCGCGGTCACCTCGGTGCGGGGCACCCGGACCTCGCCCCGCCGGGTACGCACCACGAGGATGCCGTCGTCGTCGGAGACCAGCTCACCGACCGCGTCGGTGAGGGTCGCGCCGGTCAGCGGGTCGGGGGCACCGAGCCGGTGGCGCACGACCACTCGCGAACCCACCCGCGGGTCACGACCCGACCTGACCTCCGGCTCGTCCATGGCCCGCATAGTATGTGCGCCATGACGTACGTGATCGCGCAGCCCTGTGTCGACCTCAAGGACAAGGCCTGCATCGAGGAGTGTCCCGTCGACTGCATCTACGAGGGCGAGCGCAGCCTCTACATCCACCCCGACGAGTGCGTCGACTGCGGTGCGTGCGAGCCGGTCTGCCCCGTGGAGGCCATCTACTACGAGGACGACGTCCCCGAGCAGTGGGCCGACTACTACAAGGCCAACGTCGAGTTCTTCGACGACCTCGGCAGCCCCGGCGGCGCCGCGAAGATGGGCGTCATCCCCAAGGACCACCCGGTGATCGCCGACCTGCCGCCGCAGGTGCACGACGAGTAACGGTGCTCC